>DAIRFN010000169.1:0-11975 GCA_036795065.1 Vicinamibacterales bacterium | reverse complement strand
CAGGCGAGCGTGTCGCGCATGAAGCCGACCAGATCGGCGGGCAGGTTCGCGTCGGCGTAGACGCGGGGCCGGTTGGTGACAGCCTCGGCCACGGGCCCCAGCGCGGACCAGAGCGTGCCCATCAGTCCCGGGTGGCCTTCCGTTTCGACCGCGTGGCCGCGCGCGCGGCACGGGCCATCCGCGTGCGCGCCTCCTTGACGAGCGCGGCGACGAGCGCCTCGCGCCTGTGCACCAGCCCCTTCCGCTTGCGCCGCCCGTTGTGGTGGCCGACGGCGTACTCCGAAAAAATCGGGAAGGCGATGGTCGAATCGCAGTAGGCCACGCACGTGTCCGGCAGCACGCCCGGGTTCACCTTGCCCCAGCTGACGGCCTCGGCTGGCGTTGCGCCCGACAGCCCGCCCCAGACCACCTGGTCGGTCGTGATCTGGATGAAGAAGTCGTTGCCGCCCTTGGGGATGTTGTAGACCTCCCAGAGCGTGGGCTGGCCCTGCAGGTAGAAGTTCTTGGGCGAGCCGCCGCCGAGGATGACGCAGCCGTTCTTCTCGGCGGCCAGGATGATCGCGCAGACCTCGTTGACGTCCTTGTTCGGGTCCACCATCAGGCTGCCGTCGTTCATCAGCTCGTGGTAGGCGATGTTCATGCCGATCGAGCTGTCGCCGGGCGACGAGGTGTAGATGGGCACCCCGTACTTCGCGGCGCTCGCCACGACGGAGTAGGCCTCGCAGCCGGGTCGCACCTTCCGCAGGTGCCGGCCCAGGGCGTCGTGCAGGTCGGCCGACGAGACCGGGCCCTCCAAGCCGCTGGTCACCAGGAACTCGCGGATGAAGCGGTCGGTGTCGAGCAGCACCTGCGCCGGGAACAGCACGTCGTAGATGCGGATGACACCCTCCTCGTACAGCACGCGGTCGTCCACGAAGGGCGACCCGCGCCGCAGGGTGAAGTTGAGCGCGTAGTGCAGGTCGTGGTAGAGGTTGGCCCCGGTGCTGATGACGAAGTCCACCAGCCCCCGCTCCATCATCGTGATGATGCAGCCCCCGAGGCCGGCCGGCGTCAGCGCGCCGGCGATCGTCAGGCCAATGGTGGTGTCGTGGTCCTTCGCCAGCATCTTGTCGGTGAAGATGCGGCACGCCTCGCCGAGCCGGGCGGCGTTGAAGGCCTGGAAGCCCTCGTCCACGAGCGCGCGTATCGCGGGTGCGCCCTTCGGCCGATAGTAGCGGATGGGTTTGCCGGTGAGAAATGACTTCCGGCCCTTCTGCGGGGCCCCCGGTGCACGGTGCGGCATCGCATTAGGGTAGCATTTGCCTGAGACTCGGGACCTTGCCCATGGATGACGTGACGTTTGCGGCGCGGCGGGCCACGTCGGTGTCCCGCCCGGAGGCCGACATCGAGACCCGGTTCCGCTCGCTCGTGCAGTCCCCGCTGCGCGCGGGCATCCTGCGGTTCCTGAGCGCCCGGCCGGGCGAGGTGTTCGATACCGAAGCGCTGATGCAGACCTTCGGCCGCATGCGGCTGGACATCGACAACTGCGTCCGTGAGCTCGTCGATTTCGGCGTGGTCCGCAAGGTCGGCGGCGACGCGCCCGGGTACGCGGCCGCGCGCCCCGAGGGGCCGGTCGCGACGCTGCTCGACACCTTCCTCGAGCGGCGCGCCCACGTGGGCGTCGAGGAGGCGTCGCCCTCGGTGCAGCGCTTCCGCGAGATGATCGGCCGCGACGAGAAGATGCTGGCCATCTTCGAGTGGATCCGCACCGCGGCGAAGTCGGACATCTCGGTCCTCATCCTCGGCCCCACCGGCGCGGGCAAGGAAGTCGTCGCCCGCATGATCCACGAGCTGTCGAGGCGCGGCCAGGAGAAGTTCCAGGCGGTCAACTGCGCGGCGCTGCCCGACACGCTGTTCGAGTCGGAGATCTTCGGCTACGAGAAGGGCGCGTTCACCGGCGCGCACGAGCGCAAGCCGGGACGCCTCGAGATGGCCAACGGCGGCACGCTGTTCCTGGACGAGGTCGGCGATCTCTCGCTGATCGCCCAGGCCAAGCTGCTGCGCGTTCTCGAAGAGCGGCGCTTCGAGCGGCTCGGCGGCAACCGGTCCATCTCGGTGGACTTCCGCCTCATCTCCGCCACGAATCGGCCCCTCGACCTGTTCGTGCGCGAGAGCCGGTTCCGGGAGGACCTCTACTACCGCATCAACGCCTTCGCGATCCGGCTGCCGTCCCTCAAGGAACGCGCCATCGACATCCCGGTCCTGGCGAACCGGTTCCTGGCGCGCTACTGCGCGGCCAACGGCCTGTCGCTCGACGCCAAGCAGCTGTCGCCCGAGGCCGCCGAACAGCTGGTGAGCTATCACTGGCCGGGCAACATCCGCGAGCTCGAGAGCACGGTGTCGCGCGCCGCGCTCTCCGCCCCCGGCCGGTTCATCCGCCCGTCCGACATCGAGTTCCTGCACGCGCAGGCCCCGGCCGCTCCCGACGCCGGCACCGGCCGGCTGCCCACCCTGCGGGACGCCGAGCGCGCCCACATCAGTCGCGTCCTCGAGTCGGCCCATTGGAACAAGGTGGAGGCCGCGCGCCTCCTCGACATCAGTCGCGGCACGCTCTACCGCAAGATCGAAGAGTTTGGCCTCGAGCCCGCGGTGCCCGTCGAATCACGACGTCGGGGGAGCCGGACTGAAGCCGGAAGGACGACATAGAGTCGTATATTGGTCGTCCTAGAACGTCCCATCGAAACGGCGGAAAAGCACGGTAAATAACTACTAAACAAGGACTTCTGCGCCCATTAGCAGAACTTCTTGCTATATGACTCTAAGGTAATGTATTCTCCGCGCTACGCCATGCGAGCGATCCACCTGGACTGATCGGACATGCGCGCCCTCCCACTCCCCGCACGCACGTACGTCGTCGCCATCATCGTGGTCGGCGCGGCCTTGCTCGCGTGGCTGGGCCCTCGCTCCACCTTCGAGCAACCGGTTCTCTTCGTCGTCCTCCTCCTGCTCTCGGCGCTGACCTCGGCGTTCAAGGTCAGCCTTCCGCTGGCCCGGGGCGGGTCCACGATGTCGGTGTCCTATGCGGTGGACTTCGCGGCGCTGCTGCTGCTCGGCCCCAACGAGACGATGCTCGTGGCGGTGACCAGCGCGTGGAGCCAGTGCACCTTCCGGATGAAGACGCCGAACCCGCTGTACCGCACGTTCTTCAGCATGGCCTGCCTTGCCATCACCGTGCAGGCGGCCGGGTTTGCGTATGGCTATTCGGGCGGCGTACCCGGCAGGCTGGAGTTCACGGTCGCCGGGCTCGCGCGGCCGCTGGTGGCTGCCGCTACGACCTATTTCATCTTCAACACCTTCACCATCGCCATCGCCATCGCGCTCACCACGCGGCAGGCGCTCGTGACCGTCTGGAACGAGAACTTCCTGTGGAGCGCGCCCAGTTATTTCGTCGGAGCCGGCGTCGCCGCCGCCGTCACCTGGGCGGTGATGTCCTCCGGCGTGTTGTACCTGGCGCTGCTCGGTCTGGCCCCGCTCTACCTCACCTACCGCACTTACCGCGTCTATCTCGGGCGCATCGACGACGAGCGTCGGCACGTCGAGGCGATGGCCGACCTGCACCTGGCCACCATCGAGGCGCTGGCACTGGCCATCGACGCCAAGGACCAGACCACCCAGACCCACATCCGCCGGGTCCAGGTCTACGCCACGGGCCTCGCGCGCGGCCTGGGCATGACGGAGAGCGAGATCCAGGGCGTGAAGACCGCGGCCCTGCTGCACGACATCGGCAAGCTGGCCGTCCCCGAGCACATCCTCTCGAAGCCCGGCCCGCTGACACAGGAAGAGTTCCAGAAGATTCGCATCCACCCCCAGGTCGGCGCGGAGATCATCAGCGCCGTGCCCTTCCCTTATCCCGTGGCGCCACTCATCCTGAGCCACCACGAGCGGTGGGACGGCAAGGGATACCCACAGGGGCTCAAGGGTGACGACATCCCGCTCGGCGCCCGCATCCTCACCGTAGTCGACTACTTCGACGCCCTCACGTCGGACCGGCCGTACCACAAGGCGATGACGCACGAGGCGGCGCTGCTGCTGCTCCAGCAGGAGGCAGGACGTGCCCTCGACCCGAGGGTCGTGGACCTCTTCATCGACAAGCTCCCGGCGATGGCGCGCGAGGCACAGGTGCTCGAGGCCGCCCCGGGGCGTCGCCTCTCCCTCGAGCCCACGTCCGACCTCGGCCGGCCCGCCGTCGGCTTCCTGCCCGACGGCGCGGGCAAGGCCAGCACGGTGTTCGACGACATCGCGCTGGCCCACCGCGAGATCTACGCGCTCTACGAGATCGCGCAGACGATGGGGACCAGCCTCGGCGTCGCCGACACGATGGCCCTGATCGCGTCGAAGCTCACCAACCTCGTCCCCTTCTCGTCGTGCGCCCTGTTCCTCTACGACGAGCCGGACGACATGCTGCGCTGCCGGTTCGCGACCGGCGCCGAGTCCGACGTCATCGGGTCGATGTCGATTCGCGCCGGCCAGGGGCTGACCGGATGGGTGGCGCGCAACCGCCGGCCGCTCGTCAACGCAAGGCCCAGCGCCGACTTCGAGGCCTCGGGCATCAGCCAGCCCATGACGTGGCTCAACTCGGCGCTCGTGGCGCCGCTCGTGTTCAACGAGCGCTTCATCGGCACCCTGGCGGTCTACCACACGGAGTCGGACTTCTACACCGACGACCACCGCCGCCTGCTGGACCGCGTGTCCGAGCAGGCCTCGGCAGTCATCCACAACTCCATCGTCTTCGAACAGACGCAGGAAGACTCGCTCACCGATCCGCTGACGGGCCTGCCCAACACGCGGTTCATGTTCCTCCATCTCTCGCGCGAGCTGGCCCGCGCCGAGCGCATGAAGTCGGAGGTCGCGCTGCTGGTCATGGACCTCGACAACTTCAAGGAGATCAACGATACCTTCGGCCACAACGTCGGCGACCGGGCCCTGCGCGAGGTGGCCCGCATCCTGCGCGCCGGCATCCGGCCCTACGACATCTGCATCCGCTATGCGGGCGACGAGTTCGTGGTGGTGCTGGCCGGGTGCGGCGCGGACGAAGCCGAACGCAAACGGGTGGAGCTGCAGCGCGCGGTCGAGGAGCTGGTGTTCGAGGTCAGGCCCGGACGGCGCCTGCCCCTCGGGGTCAGTGTCGGCGCCGCCATCTTCCCGCGCGATGGCGATGGCTACGAGGCCATCATGGCCACGGCCGACAGCCGGATGTATCGCGACAAGACGAGGCGCAAGCAGCGGACCGAGGTGCGGTCCGCCGCAACGGGCACCGACGGGATGACCACCGTGGTGGTCGCCGTGCCCGAGCAGGCCGGGGACATTTCCGAGGTCGACATCCAGCGTGCCGGCTTCGGCGTGCTCTGATCGGCTGGGGACCTGTCCTCTGCCCGGCCGTCCGCGATGGTCACGACACTGAGGGTTCGGAACGTCGTCCGCGCCACGCCCCGCACGCGGCTGCTCCGGCTCGACCTGGGCCTGCAGGGCTTTGCCTTCCGCGCCGGCCAGGCCGTGATGGCCGGCCTGCACGGCTCGCCGCTTCGCAAGCCGTACTCGATTGCATCCGCGCCGGGCGAGGCCATTCGCAACGGATGCATCGATCTGCTGGTACAGGTGGACGATGCCGGAGGGCCCGACCCGCATCTCGAGCTGGCGGCACCGGGCGTGGGCGTCGACATCGAAGGCCCCTTCGGGAGGTTCGCGCTGCCGCCGATTCGCCGCGGCTCGTCGCTCCTGATGGTGGCGGGCGGCACCGGCATCGCGCCGCTGCGCTCGATGCTCATCGATGCCCTGGATCACCCGACGCCACCCAGGATTGGTGTGGTCTACAGCGCGCGATCGGTCGACGAGCTGGCCTATCGCGACGAGCTCGACGATCTGGCGGCCGCCGGGCGCATCACCTTGAGGCTGACGGTGACACGTGAGGAGAACGCGGCGTGGCCGGGGCGCCGCGGTCGCATCGACCAGCATCTGCTCGCCGAAGCGCTGCCGTCGCGCAATGCCGCCTGCCTGGTGTGCGGGCCGCCCGCCCTGGTGAGTGATATCCGGGCGTGCCTGGGCAGCCTCGGGGTGCCGGAGAGCGCAATTGTCGTGGAGCGTTACGACGCGTAGCCGGGCGGCTACATGCCGAGCACGTGGAAACCGGCGTCGACCATCAGCACCTCGCCGGTGATGCCCCGCGAGGCATCGCCCAGCAGGAACGCGGCTGCCGACCCCACTTCCGACGTGTCGATGGCGCGCCTGAGCGGCGCCTTCTCGCGCACCACCCCCAGGATCGACGAGAAGCCGCCGATGCCGGCGGCGGCGAGCGTCTTTACCGGCCCGGCCGAGACGGCGTTCACGCGGATGCCGTGAGGGCCGAGATCACTGGCCAGGTACCGCACGCTCGACTCGAGCGCGGCCTTCGCCACCCCCATGACGTTGTAGTTCGGGAAGACGCGGTCGCTGCCCAGGAACGACAGCGTGACGATGCTGCCGCCCCCGCGCGCCTGCATCAGTGGCTGCGCACCCCGCGCGAGGGCAATGAGCGAGTACGCGCTGATGTCGAGCGCCAGGCGGAAGCCGTCGCGCGAGGTCTGGACGAAGGGGCTGGTGAGCTCGTCGCGCTGCGCGAACGCCACGCCGTGCACGAGGAAGTCCAGCCCGCCGTGGTCCTGCTGGATGCGCTCGAAAACCGAGGCGATCTCGCCGTCCTGCTGCACATCGCACGGCAGGACCAGCGTCTCCGGCGAGAGCTGGGCCGCAAGTTCCTTGACGTTCTCCTCGAAGCGGCCCTGGTAGGTGAGCACCACGCGCGCTCCTTCGGCCGCCACTGCCTGGGCGATGGCCCACGCGAGCGATCGATGGTTCGCCACACCCACAATCAACCCGACCTTGCCCTGCATGCGTCCGTCAGTGCCCATCGATCTCCCCGACTCTCAGTGCTTCTTGCGGCGCCGTCGGCGCCCGCCCTGACCGGGGCCGGGGCCGTTCCCGTTGCCCTGCTCGCGCCCGAACCGCATGGGCCCGCCGGTGTCTGGCGCCCCGCCGGGTCGGCGACGGAAGCGACCGAATCCCGGACGCTTGCCGCGCGGATTCTGGGGCTGGTGCATGGTGAACTCGGGGATGGCCCGTGTCGGAGGGGGCTGCCCTTCCGGACGCGGCAGCTGCGCGCGTATCAGGGAGCGTCGGAACGGACGGTCCTCGCCGGCGGCGGGTGGCGGCTCCTCGGAGGGGCTGTCGGCGGCCGCGGCCACCGGCTCCGGGGGGGCCTCCGGCACGCCCTCGACTGCCGGAACCGAGTCGGAGGCTGGGGTGGCCAGCCGTCCGGCCGGGGACTCGGCACTTTCGAGGACCTGCGTGAAGAGCGCCGCGGTGGACGTCTTCTTCCGCTGGGCGGGAACCTTGGCATTCTTGAACTCGTGCTCCGCGTCGCAGGAGACGCAGCGAGTCCGTTGAATCTCGTCCTCGACCATTGCCACGATGGCGTGGTCCGTAACGCGGCGCTCGCGCGGACAATAATCGTCCAGCACGTCGCCAGGCCGATACTGGCGTTGCTGCATGCAACTCCCCCGAAAACAGTTCCTAGATCACAGCCCGTTCAGAGCACTTCAGCGCAGGGTGGGAAGCACAGGCCTGAACGGTCGATGCACCGCAGGGCGCAGGGCATTAGCAGTTTAACAGAGGCCCTCGCCCCGGGCAAACTCAGGGCCGGGGGGCCCCGGAGCGCTGGTCGAGCCAGGCTCTGAGCTCGGCCAGCCGCGCGTGGACGGCCTCGGGGTGGGTGGATTGCGGCGTCCGGCGCGCGCGCACCGAGGCCGCTGCCGTCACGCGCGTCGTCACGTCCCCGTCGAACAAGGGGCTGAAGGCCTGCCACTCGGCCAGCGACAGCGCCTCGATGTCGCGCCCGTCGGCGAGCAGCTGGCGCACCATCGCCCCCACCACCTCGTGCGCCTGTCGAAAGGGCATGCCGCGTGACACCAGGTAATCGGCGACATCGGTGGCCAGCAGCAGGCCGGACGCGGCCTTCCCCGTCCGATCGGGATGGAGCGACAGCCTGCCGATGACGGCGGCCGTCGCCGCCAGCGACACGCCGAGCGTGTCCTCCGCGTCGAAGAGCGGCTCCTTGTCTTCCTGCAGATCCTTGTTGTAGCCGGTGGGCAGCCCCTTCATCGTCACGAGCAGGCCCGTCAGGTGACCGATGGCGCGACCCGTCTTCCCGCGCACGAGCTCCAGCGGGTCCGGGTTCTTCTTCTGCGGCATCATGCTGCTGCCCGTGGCAGAGGCGTCGGCAAGCTCGAAGAAGCCGAATTCCTCGCTCGTGAAGAGGATGAAATCCTCCGCGATGCGGGACAGGTGCACCATCGCCAGGGACGTCGCGTAGAGGAACGTGGCCGCGAAGTCGCGGTCCGACGACGCGTCCATGCTGTTGGTCACCACCGTCGCGAAGCCAAGCCGTTTCGCAAGGGCCGCCGTGTCCACGGCGTATCCCGTGCCCGCAATGGCGCCGGAGCCGAGCGGCAGGGCGTTGGCCTCTTCCCTGGCCTGCTCGAAGCGCTCGTGATCCCGCCTGAGTGCGGCGGCGTGGCTGAGCAGGTAATGCGAGACCAGGACCGGCATGGCGCGCCGCAGGTGCGTGTATGACGGCATCAGCGCATCGCCAGCCCGTTCGGCCTGATCCACGAAGGCGGCAATCGCCGCGCGCAGTCCGGCCTGCAGCAGCGGGATCCGGCGACGGAGATACAGCCGCAGGTCCACAGAGACCTGTTCGTTGCGGGACCGCCCGGTATGGAGGCGACGGCCCGCGTCCCCGATGCGGGCCACGAGCTGCCGCTCGACGAAGCTGTGGATGTCTTCGTCTGGGCCGTTCACCCATGACGGATCGCGGCGGCCCTGGTCGAGGATGGCGGTGAGGCCATCGCGGATGGCCGCTGAGTCCTCCGCGTCGAGCACGCCCGCCGCAGCCAGCGCCTCCGCCCACGCCAGACTGCCTGTCACGTCATCCTCGAAGAGGCGACGGTCGAAGGAAAACGAGATGCCGAAGTCGAAGGCGGCCGGATCCGGGGCCGCGTCGAAGCGGCCCGACCAGAGGTGCTGGGACATGGGATGGCGAAACGTGAAAGAGGTAAGTGGAACCGTGAACAGTGAGAAGCAACAGCGCCCGCGTGGCCAGGTCGTGCTCCGGTAACGGCTGATCATACCGCCAGGCTGGCGATACATTCGACGAGCGCCAACCGGCGGGAACCCTGCGCTCGTGCCGCTATCGCGGTCCCTCGCGTGCGGCCAGGTGGTCCAGCTTCTTCACGATGCTCTGCGCGCTCCTGGCGTCGCGCGCGATGACGAGAATGGTGTCGTCACCGGCAATGGTGCCGACGACACCGGGCAGCCGCGCGCGGTCGAGCGCGACGCCCAGGAGTTGGGCCTGGCCGGCGCCGGTCCGGAGCACGATGAGCTGCTGGACGGGCTCGGCGCTGGCCATGTACTCGGACACCGCGCGAGAGAGCGCGGACGCGGCCATGGGGGCCGGCGTGGCCTCGGCGCCTGCCGGCCGGTAGGCGCCGTCGGCCGAACGCTTCACCAGCCCGATCTCCTTGATGTCGCGCGAGAGCGTGGCCTGCGTCACGACAAAGCCGCGCGCGGCCAAGCGCTGTCGCAGTTGTTCCTGGCTCCGGATGGCTTCGTGTTCGACGACGTCGCGGATGGCGGCCTGGCGGCGGGGCTTCATAAATATCCACTTAAGTGAATGAGTATACACGGCCGACTGCCCGTGTCACCCTAATTTCGCGTTGACAGGTCGGCGGGTGGGATGTATAAGTATTCTTTTCGGCGCATCCCTTTCCAAGACGCCGGGCGGACGCGGACCAGTCAAAGGACCAGACGAGATGGCAGCGCAGACGACGGAGGGCCCCATTCGCGTCGGCATCGCCGGCGCCACCGGCTATGCCGGCCAGGAACTGATTCGCCAGCTCGCCCGTCACCCGCGCGCCACGCTGACCATCGCCACCGCCTCGCAGGCCACCAGCACGCTGCGCCGCCTCCCCGGGCTCGCCCGCATCTGGGACGGCGAGGTGCGCCCGCTCGACGTGGACGCGCTCGCCGCGTCTGCCGACGCCGTGTTCCTGGCTCTACCCGAAGCCGCGTCGGCCGAGCTCGCGCCACGACTGCTGGCCGCGGGCCGGCGCGTCATCGACTTGTCGGGGGCATTCCGCCTCCGCGACGAGGCCACGCGCGCGAAATGGTACCCGGCCACGGGCGTCCTACCCGACGGCGTGGCCTATGGCCTCACCGAGTTCGAGGCCCCGGCCATCCGGACTGCGCGACTGCTGTCGAACCCGGGGTGCTACCCCACCGCCTCCCTGCTGGCGCTGGTGCCGCTGGCCCAGGCCGGGCTGCTGGCGCCTGGCGCCGACATCATCATCGATGCCAAGTCGGGTATTTCGGGCGCCGGGAAGGCGCCGTCGGACCGGACGCATTTCTGTGAGAACCACGGCAGCGTGGCCGCCTACGGCGTCTTCGGCCATCGCCACACGCCGGAGATGGAGCAGGCGCTCGGACAACGCGTGACGTTCGTGCCGCACCTCGTCCCGCTCGATCGCGGGCTCCTCGCGAGCATCTACGCGCACCTCGTGCCGGGCACCACGACCGCCCAGGTGTCCCAGGCGTTCGAGCGCGCCTATGCGGCCGCGCCTTTCGTGCGCATCACCGGCGAGGCGCTGCCCGAGATCAAGCACGTGGCCCACACGAACTTCTGCGATATCGGCTGGAAGGTGGACGAGGCGAACGCGCGGGTGTTCCTCGCGAGCGCGATCGACAACCTGGTGAAGGGCGCCGCGGGCCAGGCCATCCAGAACCTGAACCTCATGCACGGCCTGGACGAGCGCGCGGGGCTGCTGTGACCCTCACGCTGTTGAAGCTCGGCGGCGAGCTGCTCGAGAACGATCAGAAGCTGGCCGCCATGGGGCGCGTGGTGGCCCACACGACGGGCCCGCTCGCCATCGTCCACGGCGGCGGACGTGAGATCGATGCCGCTCTGGCGGAGCTCGGCATTCCGAAGCGCCAGGTGGACGGGCTGCGCGTCACCGATGCGCGCACACTCGACGTGGTGGTCTCGGTGCTGGCCGGCGCCATCAACACGCGCTTCGTCGCGGCCATCAACGCCGCGGGCGGGCGGGCCGTGGGCTTGACCGGCGCAGACGCCGGGGTGGCGCCCGTGAAGAAGGCGCCCGCGCACCGCGCCACGAGCGGCGAGATGGTGGACCTGGGCCTCGTGGGCGAGCCGGCGCGCGCGGCGGCGCCTGCCCTGGTCACGACGCTGCTCGCCCGGGGCTTCGTGCCGGTCATCGCCTGCATCGGCGCGGCGAAGAATGGCCAGCTGTTCAACGTGAACGCCGACACGCTGGCCGGCAGCCTCGCGGCGAGGCTCGGAGCCACGCGCCTGGTCGTCGCGGGCGGCACCGCGGGCGTGCTCGACGAACAGGGACAGACCATCCCGACCCTCGGGCCGCGCGACATCCGCGCCCTGGTGAAGTCGGGCACCGCCAGTGCCGGCATGGTGGCGAAGCTCACGGCCTGCCAGGCGGCGGTCAAGGGTGGCGTCAAGGCCGTGGCGATCGTGGACGGCCGCGGCACGAAGGCGCTCGGCGCGTTCCTCGGGCGGCGGGCGCTCGACCGGACGCCATTCTCGGGAACACGGATAACGACATGATTACGACCGAACAGGTGCAGGCCCTCGAAGCGCGTCACGTGTTGCAGACCTACCAGCGGCAACCGGTGGTCTTCGTCCGCGGCGACGGCACCAGGCTGTACGACGTCGAGGGGCGCAGATATCTCGACTTCCTGTCCGGCATCGGCGTCGTCGTGCTCGGGCACTCGCACCCGGGTCTCGCGGCGGCCATCGCGGACCAGGCACAGACGCTGATCCAGACGTCCAACCTGTACTTCCATCCCCTGCAGGGCCAGCTGGCCGCCAAGCTCTC
>DAIRFN010000168.1:0-12167 GCA_036795065.1 Vicinamibacterales bacterium | reverse complement strand
CCGACGGCTCCGTGCCCAGGGACAACCCCTTCGTGGGGAAGGAAGGCGTGCGGCCCGAGATCTGGTCGATTGGCCACCGCAACATCCAGGCAGCGGTCCTGCACCCGACGACAGGCGAGCTGTGGGAAGTGGAACACGGCACGCGCGGGGGCGATGAGATCAACGTCGCGCGCAAGGGCAAGGACTACGGCTGGCCCACTATCGCCTACGGCATCGAGTATCGCGGCGGGCCCATCACGGGGGGCATCCAGGCGAAGGAAGGGATGGAACAGCCGCTCTACTACTGGGACCCCGTCATCGGCCCGAGCGGGATGGCGTTCTACACGGCCGACCTGTTCCCGGCGTGGAAGGGGAGCCTCTTCATCGGCGGCCACGCCACCAACGACCTGGTGCGCCTGACGCTCGAGGGCGACAAGGTCGTGGGTGAGGAGCGGCTGCTGAAGGACCTGAAGGAGCGTCTCAGGGACGTCCGCCAGGGCCCGGATGGGGCGCTGTACATCCTGACCGATAGCAACACGAATGGGCGACTGATCAAGGTGATCCCAAGACGCTGACACGGACACAGACGAGGCCGCAGACGTCGACGAGGCCGCAGATAACACAGAACCAGGCCGCAGATGGGCCGCAGATGAGACGCCGATGGCCACGGATACAAGCAGGGCATCGCAGAGGCCTGCTAACGAGCGAAGGGTGAGTCTGGGTCCAACCCCTGACCATCTGTGTTGATCTGTGGTCATCGGCGGCCTGTATTGATCGGCGCCATCGGCGTCCCATTTGCGGCCCTGCGCTGATCTGTGTCCATCCCCTTGCGCGTCTCGGCGTCGGCGTCGGCCATTCTGCTGGCCGTCTCGGCGTCCCTTCTCACCAACGAATCATTCATCCCCGTCGTTGAGCGATTCCACGTCGAAGGCCGTGAGGCCGGCGTGGACTTCCGGTTGGCAGCCCGTGAGCCGCTCTTCCTCGAGTTCGAGCTGGTCCTGGGCGCGCCCGGCGACGCGCGCCCTGCCGTCGCCATCAGCCTGAACGGCACCTCCGTGTCGGAGGTCCGGCCCGTTGCGCTCCACCGGACCGAGCGCGGCAAGGTGGAACTGCCGGCATCGGCGGTGCGCGAGGGTCCGAATCGGCTCGCCTTCATCATCCGCGGTACTACCGAATCAACGTTCGACATCAACGGGCGCGTCAACAACTACTACGGCATCGCCCCGGACTTCCCGCGAGTCTTCGTGGTGGGCGACTCGGCGGTGACGCACCGCGCTGCCGAGCGGTCTCTTGTGGGCCGGGTCCTGCGGTTCGCCGTGTTCCTGCTGGGTGCCTGGCTGGTTGTCCGGGTGCTCGACCGCATGTCGTGCGAGACCGCGTCCGGTTGGCACGTGGGGCGCTGGTCTGCATTGGTTGGCCTGCTGGCCGTGCTGATCTACAGCCTGGCCACGCCGCTTCATATCTGGCTGTCCCTCGAGGCCCTGGCTGTCCTCATCGCAGTGCCGTGGGTAATCGGCGAGGCGGTCCTGTGGATGGGCGTGCATCAGGCCACCGTCGGGCGCGTGGCCGCCGTGACGGCTGTCACGCTCGTCCTGCTGGAAGTGTCACTCCGCGTCGTCAACACCCTCAGCCCGATCTTCATCTTCTATTCCGACTCGTTCGGGCGGTATCGCGGGCAGCCGGGGGCCCCGCATTTCGATGCGCGGCTCAACTCGCGCGGGTTCAACGACGTCGAGCGCGAGGTCACGCGTCCCGTGCACGTGCGTCACCGGTTGGTGGCCATCGGCGACTCGTTCGCCTTCGGCGTGGTGCCTCGAGCGGACAACTACCTGTCGCTCCTCGAGCGCGCGCTGGCGCCCGACGGCTCGGTCGAGGTGATCAACATGGGCGTTGCGGGCACCGAGCCCCGCGACTACCTCGCCATCCTCGTCGAGGAGGGGCTGGCCTTCGGTCCGGACCTGGTGATGGTCGGCTTCTACATCGGCAACGACTTCGAGGCCCGGGCGCGGAAGCCCCACGAGTACTCGTACGTCGCCACGCTCGGGAACTTTCTCTGGACGCTCGGCCGGGCCGGCCGCAGCGTCGTCGTGAGCGCGGACGCCACGTCGGGGGACTATGACGATGGGGCGCCGAGCCTCGACGAGGAGGCCTTCCGTCGCATCCTGATGGACCGCGCCGCCATCTACATGGGGGAGGATGCCGCCCTTACCGGGCCGGCCGCACGAGCCGCCAGCTACCTTCGCGAGATGCGCGATCTCTCCGCCAGCGCCGGCGCGGACTTCCTCGTCGTGCTGCTTCCTGACGAGGTGCAGGTCGACGAGGCGCTGCGACGGGACGTCGCCCGCGCCTGGGGCGTCTCGCGGGAGAGCATCGACCCGACGCGTCCGACACGGGTCATCACCGAGGCCCTGTCGCGCGAGGGCATCCGGACATTGGACCTGCTTCCAGCCTTCGCCCGCGAGGGCGCGCGCGCCCGCCTCTACAAGCCGCGCGACACGCACTGGAACGTGGCCGGCAATCGGCTGGCGGCGACGACGATGACGCCGCAGGTGCGCGAGCTGCTCACCCGCTGAACGGAGCGAGGCTGCTGCGCGGATTCGCGTCAACGGCTGAGCTGCCGAGTTCCCGGAGGAGCAGCGAAGAAGCGGCGTCGCGCGGCCAGCGATCTCACGACGTCTGAAGGCGCACAGCGGCTCGGGCCCAATTCAACTGAAGTCGCAAGGTATGTCTCTTGCAGCCTCCAGGGGCAGGTCCCGACGGAGCCGCTCCGAGCGATCAGACGACAGGTGCGCATGGTTTTCGATCGCGCGCACGGCTCGGCATCTTCGACGGTGGATAGGCAATCGAGGTGGTTTATGGAGGCTTCGCGTTCGAGATGGCTGATGACGACCGGCCTCGTCTTCGTGACCGCGATTATTCTCGGAGGACAAGGGGAGGTTGAAGACCACGGGAACAACCTGGCGACGTCGACCATTTTTGCTGAAGGTCATGGCGTCACCGGCTGGCCGACCAGCCTGGACACGGGCCTGCGGCCAACGGCTGCAGACCTCGCCACATCGGGGTCCACCGACCCCACGGTGCCGTATTGGGACGACACTGAGATTCATGTCAAGGACAATGTGACGTATTACCCACAACAGACGCCGAGCTACTGGCGGGCTGACGTGCGCGACGGCATCAGCCTGGACCCGAGTGTCGCAGAGGAACACGTCATCATCAATTGGTCCGACAACCTGCTCAACACCCGCTGGTATGCGGGATCGGTGATCCGCGTCGAGACCGCGATGTACCAGGACGCGATCGATCCCGCAGACACGATGACCGCCTACACAATGGAGTACCTGTTCGGTGAGGGCACCACCGAGATGTGGGGCGCCGACCAGACGACGTACGAATCGTCACGCCGCGCCGTCTTCTCGGCTGCGGCGCGCCTGAAGATCGAGAAGATCAGCGGCCCCGGGGGTTCCGTCATTCCCGGCCCCTCATCCTTCAACGGCTCCGTTGCCGAGGGCTTTGAAGGCGACGGTCCTGGAGCCTATGGAGCGGAGATCAATGTCTCCGGCAATCTCGTCTACGGCTACAACTGGACGCTCTCGCAGTGGCCGGGCACCGATGCGGAGAAGGCGGGGTGGTGGCGCCTGACGTTCGCGCTGGATCCGACCGTGAACTACACCCTGACGTCCGAGGTCGACGGGAGTACGACGTCATACACGGTCAACCGGAACGCCATGTTCGACGGACCCGATCCCTCGGATACGGCCTTGAGCTCGTTCTTCCGGCCGCGCCTCGTCGATCCGTACACCACCGTCCTCGACATCGAGATTCTGGAGAGCCAGACCGGCGGGCAGCCGACGCTGCCGCTTGGCGTGACCCTCGCTGGCACCGGCAGTGGTTCGGTCACGAGCACGCCGGCCGGCATTGCGTGTCCCGGGGACTGTAGCGAGAACTATGCCAGGAATGAAATTGTGACGCTCGACGCGGTCGCCGATCGCGGCTCGAGGTTCACCGGATGGAGTGGCGATGCGGACTGCGTTGACGGCCAGGTGACGATGGAGGGTGGGCGGTATTGCACCGCGACATTCATGCGGCCGGGTCGTCCGGCCCTCACTGCTGAAGCGGACGGCCCCATCATCACGCTGTCATGGACGGCTCCGTCGGACACCCCCTGGATCACCGGCTATCGCCTCGCGGGCGGCATCTCGCCGGGCGGCGCCGACGTGTCAATGGACGTCGGAACTCAGCAGACGACGGTCACGACGACCGTCGCCATCGGCAGGTACTTCGCGCGCGTGTACGGGATGCTCGACGGCATTCCGGGGCTGCCGTCCAACGAAGTCTCGGTGTCTTACACGGGCGCTCCCTCACGACCACAAGCGGCGCTGGTTGGCGTAGACGGCAGTCACGCGTCGCTCACGTGGCGGCCGCCGATCTGGGGGCCGGTGATCAGCTATGAAGTGCACGTCGGCACCGCCCCGGGCTGGTCGAATCTCGGGGTCATTCCCGTCGGTGCCGGTAGCCCATCGCTCGGTGGCGACGTGGGTGATGGCGTTTACTACGTGCGCGTGTACGCCGTGAACGGCGGTGGACGCAGCCTGCCATCCAACGAGGTCATGTTCGTCGTGGGCGCGGGCATTCCGGGGGAGCCGGGAACGCCCAGCAGTCTCACCGCCATCGTCTCCGGCGACTCAGTGTTCTTGTCGTGGGTCGCGGGCACTGGTGGTACGCCGACCGGGCACCTGCTCCTCGTGGGAAGCGCGCCCGGTGCCACCGATCTCGGGATCTTCGGGATTGGCGGGTCAACGAGTTTCCTGGCCAATGGGATTGCTTCGGGCACGTACTACGTGAGGCTGGTGGCGACGAACGCCGACGGTGAGAGTGAACCGTCTGCGGAGATCGTCGTCATCGTTCCATAGCCGACTCGCCTGGCAGGAGGGTTGGCGAGTCGAGCGCGGCTCGCCGACCTCTTGTCCTTGCCCTCCGCATTTCGGCAGCTCGTCCCGCGCATCGTGCAGGAAGGGCGTCTCGTCTCCCCAAGGTGGTCGCTCATGTGCGAACCACCAGGCCGCGGCGAGGGCGATGGCCACCACCAGCCGACATCGATTCCGTTCTCCCGTGATTACCATCACGTTGGCTCGACGCGTGCGGCGTCGCCGGCCGCTCGCGGATTGGATCTGTCGCGCGCTTACACCTGGCGTACACAACGGCGCATGCCGACACCAGTGGCCGGTGTTGGGGGACGAACCGAGGTCCTTTTGCTGCTGGATGTTGCGGCTGGTGGCCAGGGACGGGATCGAACCGCCGACACCGTGATTTTCAGTCACGTGCTCTACCAACTGAGCTACCTGGCCGTCGGTGGAGACTGCCGAGTATAACACGGCCCCCGCCGGCCGGTGTTCACGGGACCACGAAGGACGCGGAGGGCACGAAGGCCGGTTCGGCACCATAGAACACGGGCCTTTGCGGCGCAGGGCTGCCAACACGCCTTGACCCAAGCCTCTGCGGCCGATAGCCCTGCGTATCTGCGTTCATCTGTGGCCCTGGACGTCTGCGCCATCTGTGTCCCATCTGCGGCTTCGGAACGTCTGCGGCCCTTCGACGTCTATCGGCGTCGCGCTCCGCGCTCATAGACGCCCGTCAGCGTCGCCGTCCCGAGCACGTGGCCCTTCAGCGCGGCGTCGATCTCATCGCGCGAGAATCCGCGTCGGAGATTCAGCGTTGTCCCGAGTGCGTGGAGGTGAAACCGGTAGTGGTGCACCCCATGACCCTTCGGCGGGCACGGCCCGCCATAGCCGATGCGCCCGAAGTCGTTGGTCCCGGATGTTCCCATGGTCGTCGCGTCGAACGCTTCGGGAAGTCCCGTGGCCGTCGAGGGGATATCGCACAGCATCCAGTGCGTGAACGTGCCCGACGGCGCGTCCGGATCGTCCATGACCAGCGCGAACGCCGCCGTGCCCTCGGGTGGGTGCGCCCAGTGCAACGCGGGCGAGACGTCGTCGCCGTCACATGTGAAGTGTTCTGGAACCTGGGCGCCGTTCGTGAAGCCCGTACTGTTGAGGGTGAAGGCCATGATCCCATCTCCTGTCGTGCCGAGCAGCACGAACGGTGCCACAATAGGGGTGCCGGAATGTCGAGACCGTTCCCTCGAAACCGGCGCAGTCTTGCCCGTCCACGAGCGATGCGACGAGGCACGATCATTGCTCATTCATCCGGTACCTGCCGGATTCCCGGGGCCGCAAGCGCACCAGTCCCCGCACGCTGGAGGCCAGCACATGGAAATCGAACCCACCGTCACCTTCCGAAAGATCCGCACTCCCGCCGTGCTCGAGGCCGATATCCGCAGGCGGATCGCCAAGCTCGAGACCTTGATCCCGGAGATCATCGGCGTGCACGTGCTCGTCGAGCTCGCCGATCGCCACCATCGCGACGGCAAGCGCTGGCGTGTCCGCATCGAGGTCTCCGTGCCGGGCGAGCGCATCGTCGTCACGCACGACGCGAGCCTCCGGTCAGATCTGCGCGCGCGGGAAGTGGAGCGGACGCGGAAGCAGGACGAGCCCGAGGCCGCCGGCTACAAGTACGCCAAGGTGGCCGTGCGTGAGGGGTTCGAGGTGGCACGGCGCCAGCTCCAGGACTACGTGCGCCGCCGCCGGGGCGCTCCGAAGACCGAGTCGTCGCGGCGGAAGCCCCTCCGTCAGCGCAAGCCGGCGTAGAACTCCGCGCATTCCTCCTCGCGCCCGCGGACGATGCGACGACCGCGCAGGGGACCGCCCTGCGCGGTGACGACGGTCCACTGGCCATCGGTTCGACCGCGATCCCCATAGATCACCACCCAGTCGCCCGTCGTCCCGAGACGATGGGCACGCTCGGTGTTCGAGAAGAGGGCCGTGAGATGGTGCTCGCCCCGGCTGGTGTGCAGGATGGGGAGCCACCGTCGGCCACCGGGGTTGAACCGTTTCGGGGCGATGCGGGGCAGCAGGTCCGCGGTGGCGCCTTCGCGGTACTCGCGGTCCACGTCCAGCAGTTCGGCCACCGATGGCGTGTCGCCGCTCGTGGCCGGCACCCGTACGCGACCCAGCCGCTGCGCCAGCACGGCACGGACGCCGGCCAGGCGCTTCGCGCCAAAGCCCACCAGGTTCTCGAGCCGGCCGTCGTAGGCCGCGGCCTCGAGCCCTTCCAGTGTCTCGAGGCCCAGGTCGTCGTGCAGCCGGTTCGACAGCTTCCTGCCGATGCCCGGTACCGACGCGAGCAGCCGGACCGGGTCCACATCGCCCCGGAGCCGCGCCAGCATGGGCGAGTATCCGAACCGAACGATGTCGCGGATGGTGCGCGCGAGCGTGTCGCCGACGTCGGGGAGGCGCTCGAGGCCGTCCAGACCTTCCGCGTCGAGGATGCGGGAAACTGGCTCGGGCAGGCGCCGCAGGGCTTCCGCACCGCGGCGGTAGGCGCGGACGCGGAAAGGATTGGCGCCCTGGTCGTGGAGCAACTGCGCGACTTCGTCCAGCTTGTCCGCGACCGCGTGGTTCAGGTCCGCGCCGGGACTGGAGGCCAGGGGACCGACGCTGGGCCCCTGGCGGCCAGCCGAGGTGGCGGAGCCGTCCGGCGGATCGCTCGATTGAAGATCCTTCGGTGACGACGGAGGTGAGTGGCGTTGTGCCATCCCACCCTAAATGGTCCGGGCAAAGAAGGCGCACGTCAAGTCGCGTGAGGGGCCGCCGGCCGAGTGCCGGCGGCCCCTCTCTGCCACGAACTGGGTTACGTCACGGCACCACCACCGTGCGTTCGTTGGACACGACGCTGGCCCCGAGCGCGTTGACCGCTCGCACTCTCACGTAATAGGTGCCCGATGGCACGCTGCCGAAGCTTGCGGTGAGGGCAGCCGTCCCCGTGTTGGCCACCGCGAGGTTGGAGAGCCCCGGTGCGGATCCGGCCTCGACGATGTAGCTCGTGGGCGCTCCGAAGGCGGGCGCGATCCAGTTGAGCGTCACGGTGGACCCCGTCACCGAGGCGCCGCTGAAGTTGGGCGGTCCCGGTGGCGATGGCACGTTGCCAACTACGAGCATCTGCTCGACCGACGGCGCACCCAGGCCCGACGCGTTTCGCGCGCGGACCCGCAGGAAGTAGAAGCCGTTCGGGACCGGCGCGAAGGTGAACGACCGCGCGCTGACCGGCACCGTGGCGATGTTCGCGAGACCGGTGGCCGAACCGGCCTCCACGACGTACCCGGTCGGCACGCCGCCCGTGGCGGGAGCAGCCCACGTCAGCGTGAGCAGCCCACCGCTCATGAAAGCGACGACGTTGGTGGGGGGCTCGAGCGGCGATGAGCCGCTCGCGGTGACCGTCAGCACCACTTCGGCCGAGGGCGCGCCGGTGCCGGCCGCGTTCACGCCGCGGACGCGCACGTAGAACGTCCCGGGCGGCACGGCCGCCGCGAGGTAGGAGGTCGTGTTGACGGGAATGGTGACGATGGTCGTGCCGGGCGATACGCCCGCCTCGAGAATGTAGCTGGTCGCGGCGCCACCGGCAGCGACACTTGGAGCGCTCCAGGTGAACTGCACGTTGAAGCCGTCGGTGACGGCCCTTAGGTTCGTCGGCGCGGCGGGTGCATCGTCGCGCGCGCTGAGGGCGAAGTCGATGCCCGAGGTGAGCGGCGTGCCCGAAACGGCGATTGCGGTGCCTGAGGCCAGGGCCGTCGTGGACGAACAGGCGGCCGCGCAGCGGATGTCGTTGTAGATCTCGCCGAAGTAACCCGGACTGTTCGAGGTGTAGGCCACGTAGGTGCCCGCGGGCAGCCCGCGCATCCTGTAGGTGCCCGCCGGACCCGTCACCGCGCTTCCCGCCGACACGCCGCCGGCGCCGACCCGCTGGTAGAACGTGACCGTGACGTTCGGCAGCGGGGCGCCGGTGCCCTGCTCGGTGACCGTTCCGGTGACGAGGTCGCCCGGTGCCAGCGCGAAGTTGCGGCCAGACGCAATCGCGCCGGCGGTCACGGGCACAAGCGTGGCATCCGCGAAGTCGCAGAAGCCTCGCCAGCAGGACACGTCGTCGTACAACTCGTCGATGTACCCCGTGGCGCTGGCGGTGACGATGTAGTTGCCGGGGAGGAGGCCGCCAAAGGAGTACCCACCCAACGTGGATTCACGGTTACCGGCATAGATGTACTGGTTCCCGACCACGGCGTAGATATTGACGGCAATGCGGCCGGCGATGGGCTGGCCGGTCGCAGCGTCGGTGACCGTTCCTGAAAGACCGCCCCCTTGCGACAGGGCGAAGTCCCGCCCGCCGGTATTGGCGCCGATGGTGACCGGAATCGGCGTCCCGCGCGCGAACGCGTCCGTCGTGCTGCAGAAGCCGAAGCACTGGACGTTGTCGAAGATCTCGTCGATGAAGCCGAGGCCGCCGAACGTGTACGCCCAGTACGTGCCCGTGGGCAGGCCCCGCACCGTGTACGCCCCGGAAGCGTTGGTGACCGCACTGGCGGTGTAGGTCGAATTGCCCACGCGCGTGACGACGATGACCTGCCGGCCGGCGACCGGATTCGTGCCGTCGGTGACTGTTCCGGAGATGGTGCCGCCAAGTTGGAGCGCGAAGTTGCGCCCGCTCGTCGTCGCGCCCAGGGTCACGGGAATGGAAGCGCCGCTGGCCACGGCCGTGCCGGACTGGCAGGACAGTGGGCAGAGCAGGTTGTCGAAGATCTCGTTCGTATAGCCGACGTTGTTCGAGGTGTAGGCGTAGTAGGTGCCTGTGGGCAGTCCCTGCACGGTGAACGAGCCGGTTGCATCGGTCCCCGCGCTTCCGGCGAACGTGGTGCTGCCGCTGACGACGGCGTATACGTTGACACCGACGTTCTGGATGCCGGCTGACGTCGCCGCATCGGTCACCACGCCGGAGATGCGGCCGCCCGCATCGAGGGCGAAGTCCTGGTCAGGCGTGACGGCGCCCATCGCCACGCTGACCGGCGTGCCGGTGGCGCTGGCGGTAGTGGATGAGCACGACCCGACGCACGGGATGTTGCCGAGTATCTCGTTCACGAACCCCTGATTGCCTGCGCCCGTCGTGACGACGAAGAACGTGCCCGACGCGAGGCCCCGGGCGGTGTAGAGCCCGGTGGCATCGGTAGTCCCCGAGCCCACGGTGAACGTGGTCCCGCCGATACGGGTGTACACCGTCACGCTGATGTTCTGGAGCGGCGATCCGTCCGAGGCGTTGGTGATGTGGCCCGTGATGCTGCCGCCTGCGTCCAGGGCGAAGTCCACGCCGGTCGTCGTGCCGCCCGGCGTCACGACGACGGGCGCGCCCGCCGTGATGAAGCTGCTCGGGCAGAACCCGGGGCACTGGATGTTGTCGTAGGCCTCGTTGACGAAGCCCGCGGTGGTCGACGTGTAGAGGAAGTACGACCCGGGCGTGAGGCCCGGGATGGTGAATTCGCCCGACGCGTTCGTGACGCCGGTCACGGTCGCGTTCTGGTCCAGGGTGGTCGCGCGCACGGCGAGGCTGGCGATGGGCGCCCCTCCAGCGGCATTGGTCACGGTGCCGCTGATGCTGCCCGTCTGGGCGGCGGCCGCGGCCGGCAGGACGATCAGGATGGCGAGAAGGATGGGGCGAGTGAGGCACGCGAGTAGGGGGAATCCGGAATGGTTCCGAAAGGTCATGGGGGGTTGCCTTTCCCGGGGGTAGACGGGACTGGATTGTCCGTGGCTCCGCCCGACGGTGGCCACGCTGATGGACGGACCGGGGCGAAATTTTCCGGGGCTATCGATCGTTGGAGTGGCCCGGGGGCCGGCCACCCAGCACCCACCATGCAACCGCGAGGCCGATGGCTGCGCCCGACAGCACGTCGGTGGGCCAGTGCGCTCCGACGTAGATGCGCGAGATCGCGATGCCGAGCGCCAGGATCCACCACGCCAGCCGGGCGCGCGGGAACAGGCGGCTGGCTGCCAGCGCCCCGGCGAACGCGGCGGCGGTGTGGCCCGACGGGAACGAGCTGGTGACGGGCCGCTGATCGATGAGGCGCGCATCGACCACCACGTCGAAGGGCCGCTCCCGGCCGATGACGGGCTTGATGAAGCCGTCCACCAGCAGGTAGGCCATGGCCACGGCCAGGATGAGTCGGAAGGCGGCCATGCGCCGGCGGGGGAACACCATGGCAATGAGGGCCGTCGTCCACCACACGAACCCGGCGCGGCCGACCGCGCTGGCCAGGAGCATGAGGTCGTCGAGCCACGGGGCGTGGCCGGCGTTCACGAGGGTGTAGAGGGCGGCGTCCACTGTCGGGAGTCGGGAGTCGGGAGTCGGGAGGGGCTTTCGACTCTCGGGAACGAAATGCGCCGGGTGACGGGAACAGCCCGTCAGCCGGTACACGAGCGCCCGCCGGCGCTCGCTACCGGCGGACGCCCGGAGATGGCCTTACACTGCCGCGGCTTCGACCTCGCGTGTCATGCCGAGCTCGCGACGCACCTTGTCGTCGATGGCCTGGCGGATGTCCGGGTGTTCCTTGAGGAACGCCTTGACGTTCTCGCGGCCCTGGCCGAGTCGCTCGCCGCCGTAGGCGAACCAGGCGCCGCTCTTCTCGACGATCTTCTTCTCGACCGCGAGGTCGAGCAGGTCGCCCTCGCGCGACACGCCCTCGCCGTAGACGATGTCGAATTCGGCTTCGCGGAACGGTGGCGCCATCTTGTTCTTGACGACCTTCACGCGCGTGCGCCCGCCGATGACGTTCTCGCCGTCCTTGATGGCGCCGATGCGGCGGATGTCGATGCGCACCGAGGCGTAGAACTTGAGTGCGCGGCCGCCCGTGGTGGTCTCCGGGTTGCCGAACATGACGCCGATCTTCTCGCGCAGCTGGTTGATGAAGATGAGGACCGTTTTCGACTTCGAGATGGCGCCGGTGAGCTTGCGCAGTGCCTGCGACATGAGGCGCGCCTGCAGGCCCATCTGGGCTTCGCCCATTTCGCCCTCGATTTCGGCGCGGGGCACGAGCGCCGCCACCGAGTCGACCACCACGACGTCCACGCTGCCGGACCGGATGAGCACTTCGACGATTTCGAGGGCCTGCTCCCCGTTGTCGGGCTGGGAGACCAGCAGGTTGTCGATGTCGACGCCCAGCTTCCGGGCGTACTCCGCGTCGAGCGCGTGTTCGGCATCCACGAACGCGGCGAGCCCGCCCGCCTTCTGCGCTTCGGCGATGACCTGCA
>DAIRFN010000167.1:0-12221 GCA_036795065.1 Vicinamibacterales bacterium | reverse complement strand
GGATGATGGCCAACAACTCCAGCGGGGCGCGGTCCGTCCTCTACGGCAAGACCATCGATCACGTCCGCGAGCTCCAGGTGGTCCTGTCAGACGGCGCCCTCGAGCGCCTGCGACCGCTCTCCTCTGCCGAGCTCCACGCCGCGCGGCAGGGCGATGCCGTGGCGGCGCGGGCCTACCGAACCATCCCGGCGCTCGCCGGGGCGCATGCCGCGGAAATCGGCCGCCGGTTCCCGAAGGTGCTCCGCCGGGTGGGCGGCTACAACCTCGATGCGTTCGTGGACCCGGGCCAGCCCGTGGACCTCTCGCGGATCATGGTGGGCTCGGAGGGCACGCTGGGGTTCGTGGTGGAAGCCACGGTCGGCCTCGTGCCGCTGCCCGCGGCAAAGGCACTGCTGACCGCGGAGTTCGACCACCTGCTCGACGCGCTGGCCGCCACGCCCGTGGCCCTGCGGCACCTCCCGGCCGCCGTGGAGGTGATGGACGACTTCATCCTGAGCCACACCCGCGACAACGCCGCGCTCGACCAGATGCGGCGCGCCCTCGTCGAGCGCGACGGATCGACGCTGCTGTGCATCGAGCTCTACGCCGACCACGCCAGCGAGCTGCCGCCACGCCTCGAGGCCCTGGCGCGGGATCTTGCGGCCAGCGGCTACCCCTGCCGCACACGTGCGCTCACCGACCCTGCCCCGCAAGCCCGCGTGTGGAGCCTCCGCGAGGCCGCGCTGGGCCTGTCCATGGCGATGAAGGGCGATGGCAAAGCCGTGTCGTTCGTGGAAGATACGGCCGTGGCGCCCGAGCACCTGCGCGACTACATCGAGCGCTTTGCCGGCATCATCGATCGCCATGGCACCACCGCCGGCATCTACGCGCACGCATCGGTCGGATGCCTGCACGTCCGCCCCGTGGTGGACATGAAGACCGCCGAGGGTGTGGCGCGCTTCGAGGCCATTGCCACCGAGGTGGCCGACCTGGTGCTCGAGTACGGCGGCGCGCTCTCGGGCGAGCACGGGGATGGCCTGGTCCGGGGCGCCTTCAACGAGAAGATGTTCGGGCCCGAGCTCTACCAGGCCTTCCGCACGGTGAAGCAGACCTTCGACCCGCAGGGCCTCTTCAACCCCGGCCGCATCGTCGACACGCCGCCCATCACGTCGCACCTGCGCTTCGGCGCCGGCTATGTCACTCCGGATCCCGTCACCTTCTTCGACTACGCCTCGTTCGGCGGCTTCGGCCGCGCGGTGGAGATGTGCAGCGGCGTGGGCGCCTGCCGCAAGACTCAGAGCGGGACGATGTGCCCGTCGTACATGGCGACGAGAGACGAGGCGCACTCCACGCGAGGGCGCGCCAACGTGCTGCGCCTGGCCATGAGCGGGCGAATGGCCGACACGGGGCTGGACGACCACGGCGTGCACGAGGTGCTCGACCTCTGCCTCGAATGCCGCGCGTGCAAGAGCGAGTGTCCCGTGGGGGTGGACGTGGGTCGCTACAAGAGCGAGTTCCTGGCCGGCTACTACGAGCGCCACGGCGTCCCGTTCGAGGCCCGGGCAATCGGGCGCATCCACGAGCTGGCCCCCTGGGGCAGCCGGTTCGCACCGATCGCGAACGCCCTGGCTGGCAGCGCCCTCGGCCGGCGGGTGAACGAGGCCCTCCTGGGCATCGACCGGCGGCGCCAGCCACCGCACTGGGCCCGGCACACGCTGCGCGAGCGGCTCGGCCGCGCCCCGTCGCGCACACAGACACCGCGGGCGGTGCTCTTCGCCGACACCTTCACGTCCCACGTGGAGCCGGAGATTGGAGTGGCCGCCTTCGAGCTGCTGGACCACGCCGGCATCGGCGCCGCGCTGGCGCCACACGTCTGCTGTGGCCGGCCACTCATCTCGAAAGGTCTGCTCGCCGACGCGCGCGAGCTGGCCGCGCGCAACGTGGCGGCCCTCTACCCGCGCGCCTCGCGTGGCGAGGCCATCGTGTTCGTGGAGCCCAGCTGCCTGTCGGCCGTCCGCGAAGACGCGCCGGATCTGTTGAGCGGATCGATGCGCGAGAAGGCCCACACCGTCGCACGCCAGTCGGTGCTCTTCGAGGAGTTCCTCGGGCGCGAGGTTGCGGATGGTCGCGCGCGGCTCGCGCTCAGGCACGGGCCCTCCACCGTGCTGCTGCACGTGCACTGCCACCAGCGCGCCATGGGCCTTGGCGGGGCGGCGACCGCGCTGCTGTCGCGCATTCCCGGCGCCACCGTCACCGATCTCGATGCCGGCTGCTGCGGCATGGCCGGATCGTTCGGCTACACCCGCGGGCACTACGAGGTGTCGCGCGCCATCGGCGAGCGCAAGCTCCTGCCCGCCGCCCGCTCGCTGCAGCCCGGCGCCGTGCTCGCTGCCGCGGGCACGTCCTGCCGCCACCAGGTGGCCCACTTTGCCGGTGTCGATGCCGTGCACCCAGCTGTTCTGCTTCGATCGCTCCTGGAGGAGTCGCCCGCATGAGTCTCGCGTGGATTTCGCTCGTCGCGCTCGCCGTCGCCGTCACGCTCAGCATGTTCACCAGGGTGAACGTGGGCGTCGTCTCGCTGGCCTTTGCCTGGATCGTGGGCGTCTACCTCGGCGGGCTGCCGCTCGGGCAGGTGATCGGGACCTTCCCGGTGCAGCTGTTCCTCACGCTGGCCGGCGTGACGCTGCTCTTCGGCATGGCCAACGCCAACGGCACGCTGGGCAGACTGGCGGCGCGGGCGGTGCACATCTGCGGGGGGAATGCGGGGCTCATCCCCATGATGTTCTTCGCCATCGCGCTCGGGCTGTCCACGATCGGCCCGGGCAACATCTCGACCGCCGCGATTCTGGCGCCGATGGGCATGGCCGTCGGCGCACAGGCGGGCATCTCACCCTTCCTGATGACCCTGATGGTGGGCAACGGCGCGCAGGCCGGGGCGCTATCGCCGTTCGCCCCGACCGGCGTCATCGTCAACGGCATCATGGAGCGCATCGGACTGGGCGGCATGGAGTGGACCACGTATGCCAACAACCTGCTCGCGCACGTCGCGGTCACGTTCATCGCCTACTTCCTGTTCGGCGGCATGAAGTTGTTCAGGCGCCAGGCCAATCACGTGGCCGACGTCGAGGCCGCGAAGGTCGAGCCCTTTCAACCCGTGCACTGGCTGACGCTTGCCGTGCTCGCGTCGCTGGTGGTCGGCGTGGTGGTGTTCGACCTGCAGGTGGGGATGGCCGCGCTGACCGGCGCGGCGCTGCTCTCGCTGGTCGACGCGGCCGACGAGAAGGAAGCGATCAAGAAGATGCCCTGGGGCGTCGTGCTTATGGTCTGCGGCGTCACGGTGCTCATCGGGGTGCTGGAGAAGACGCAGGGCATGGCGCTCTTCTCCGATCTGCTGGCGCGCGTCTCGTCGCCGTCCACGGTCACCGGCATCGTCGCGCTGGTCACCGGCGTGGTGTCGGTCTACAGCAGCACGTCGGGCGTGGTGCTGCCCGCGTTCCTCCCTACGGTCCCTGGCCTCGTGGAGCGCCTGGGTGGAGGGGATGCCATGGGCATTGCCTCGGCCATGATGGTCGGCGGCCACCTGGTGGATCTGTCCCCGCTCTCCACCATCGGCGCCCTGTGCATCGCCGCACTCCCGGCCGGCGAGGACCCGAAACGGCTGTTCAACCAGCTGCTGGCCTGGGGCCTGTCGATGACCGTCGTCGGCTCGCTCATCTGCTGGGTGTTGTTCTAGGGTCTTGGGTCTTGAGTCTTGAGTCTTGAGTTCTTCGTGTGATCTTCGTGCCCTTCGTGTCTTCGTGGTTTCTTTTCTCACACGAACTTCGGGGGGCGTCCCTCGGTGAAGGCCGTGACGCCCTCGCGGAAGTCCGCGCTGCCGTAGCACGCGGCGATGAGGTCGTCCGCGGCGCCCGCGGGTGGCGTGCGGAGGTCGCGCAGGCGGGCCAGCAGCGCCTTGGTGGCCCTCACGGTGCTCGACGCGCGCGCGGTGAGCTCCGTCGCCAGGATCAGGGTCTCGTCCGATAGTTGCTCCGGCGCCACCACCCGTGTCGCGAGTCCGATAGCCAGTGCCTCGGTGGCGTCCACCAGCCGCGCGGTCAGAAGCAGGTCGCGCACACGGGCCGTTCCGAGCACGTCCACGAGCCGGGCCATGTTGGCCATCGACAGGCAGTTGCCCAGCGTGCGTGCCATGGGCACACCGAATCGCGCGCGGTCCGAGCAGATGCGGAGATCGCACGCCACCGCGATGAGACAGCCGCCGCCCACGGCGGGGCCGTCGACCTCGGCGATGGTCGGCACCGTGACCCGCTCGAGCCGCTCCACCAGCGCGTCGAGCCGCCGCTCGTAGCGAACGCCGTCGTCGCCCGATGAGAAGTCGGCGAACTGCGAGATGTCGGTGCCGGCCGCGAAGGCGCCGCGCGAACCGCGTATGATGAGCGCACGCACGCGGTCGTCCTCGTCGGCCTGCTGACAGGCCCGCTCGAGCGCGTCGTACATGTCCCACGTGAGGGCGTTGCGCGCCTCGGGGCGCGTGAACGTGAGTGTCCCAATCGATCCGCTGATGTCCCAGGCAACGTTGCTCGACGGCATAGTCGTTCTCGATGTGACCCAGGTGATGGCCGGGCCCTATTGCGCGATGTTACTGTCCGACATGGGCGCGCGGGTCATCAAAGTGGAGCCGCCCGATGGCGATTCCACCCGGGCCATGGCCGGCGCCCGCGGCGGCGACAGCGCGGCCTTCGGCGCCGTGAACCGCGGCAAGCGCGGCATCGTGCTCGACCTCGCGCAGGAGCCGGGCCGCGAGGTGTTCACCCGCCTGGCCAGATCCGCCGACATCCTCGTCGAGAACTTCCGCCCGGGCGTGATGGCGCGCCTCGGCCTCGACTACCCGCGCCTGTCGGCCGAGAACCCCGGGCTCATCTACGCGTCCATTTCCGGCTTCGGCCAGACCGGGCCGTTCGCCTCGAAGGGCGGCTTCGACCTGGTGGCGCAGGGCATGTCGGGCATCATGTCGGTGACCGGCGAGCCGGATGGCCCGCCGGTGAAGGCCGGGGTGCCTATCACCGACCTGGGCGCGGGGCTCTATGCGCTCGCGGGCATCCTCGCGGCGCTCCACTGGCGCACCGCCTCGGGCCGGGGACAGCACATCGACACGTCGCTCTTCGAGGCCGGCCTTGCGCTGTCGGTATGGGAAGCCACGGAGTACTTCTCGGGCCGCGGCGTGCCCCAGCGGCTCGGATCCGCGCACCGGATGGTGGCGCCCTACCAGGCGTTCCGCTGCGCCGACGGCTTCATCAATGTCGGCGCGGCCACCGATCGGACCTTCGTCCGCTTTGCGGAGCTGCTGGGGCATCCGGAGTGGACGACGGACGATCGCTTTCGCTCGGCGACCGCGCGCGTGACGAACCGCCAGGCCCTGGCCGCGCTCATCGAGGCGGTCACCGGCACCGAGACTCGTGATACGTGGCTGGCACGACTGGATCAGGCGGGCGTACCGTGCGGGCCCATCCTCGACTACGCCGAGGCCTTCGCGCACCCGCAGGCACGGGCACGCGAGATGTCCGTTCGCGTCGACCATCCCATCCTGGGGCCTATGCAGACGCTGGGAACGCCGCTCAAGCTGTCGGCGACGCCGCTCGACGCGGGACGACGGGCGCCGATGCTGGGCGAGCACACGGACGAAGTGCTGGCGGCGGCTGGCTACAGCCAGGACGAGATCGAGCAGCTGCGCGCGGCAGGCGTGGCACGCTGACGGGCGATGCCCAGCTTCTCACTTCTCGCTTCTCACTTCTGACTTCGCACTTCTCACTTCGGGTCGGAGAGCGTTAGCCCTCGACCCGGATGGTGTCCCGGCCCGCGTTCTTGGCGGCGTAGAGCCGCCGGTCCGCGACCGCGATCAACGCGTCGGGGGTGTCCGCATCCTCGAGGGGCACCGCCACGCCGATGCTGAGCGTGACCGGGATCCGCAGGTCCTGCCCGGTGACCACGCAGGGCGACTGTGCCAGGGCGGCGCGGACGCGCTCCATCGCGATGGCGGCCTCACGGCGTCCGGTCTCCGGCATCAGGATCGCGAACTCTTCCCCGCCGAATCGCGCCACGCGGTCGAGGCGGCGCAACGTCGTCTCGAGCACCCGGCCCACGTGGCGGATGACCTGGTCCCCGACGGGGTGCCCATAGGTATCGTTCACGCGCTTGAAGAAATCGATATCCGCGAGCCCCAGCGAGAAGGGGCGCTTGAATCGGACCGCGCGCAGCCATTCGTTCTGCAGCAGGTTCTGCAGCTCACGACGGTTCAGCAGCCCGGAGAGCTCATCAAGCAGGGCTGCCGCGCGCAGCTGCCGCAGCGTCGCGCCGAGATTCACCGCGTAGCGCACCGCGCGTTCCAGCAGCCGAGGGTTGAGCTCGGACTTCAGCAGGAAGTCCACGGCGCCCGCCTCCGCTGCGGCGATGTCGACCTCCTCGGTGTCGTCGACCGTCATCATGATGATGGGCGTGTCGATGCTGAGCCGACGCGCCTCCCGGAGCATGTCGACGCCGGTGCCACGATCGAGTCGGTGATCCAGCAGGCAGACCGCGTATCCGCCGGCGGCCAGCGTCGCCAGGCCCTGGTCGTAGGTGCCCGCGAACTCGCACTCGAACGTCGTGTGGCGAAAGCCGCCGACGAGGTGTTCGATGATGCGGTGTTGCAGCGGATCGTCGTCTATGCAGAGCAGCCGCGGGGGCGTCGATGGCATCGAGTCGGTTCCCGTCGTCTAGCGCTGGTCGACCGGCATCCAGGATTGTGGATACACCGGGCCCGTGTACTCGGCCCTCGGGCGGATGAGGCGGTTGTCGGACAGCTGCTCGAGCACGTGCGCCGTCCAGCCCGAGATGCGGCTCACGGCGAAGATCGGCGTGTAGAGGTCAATGGCGATGCCCATCGTGTAGTACATCGATGCCGAGTAGAAATCCACGTTGGGGAAGAGCTTCTTCTCGGCCTTCACCAGCGCCTCGATGCGCTCGGACATCTCGAACCAGCGCGTGTTGCCGGCCTGCTGCCCGAGCTGTCTCGACATCTGCCGCAGGTGGGTGGCGCGCGGATCCTCGGTCTGGTACACGCGGTGCCCGAACCCGGAGATCTTCTCCTTCCGCGCGAGCTTGCCCTTCACGTAGGCGTCGATGCGCTCGGCCGGCGCGTCCTGGCCGATCGCGATGAGCATCTTCATCACCTCCGCGTTGGCGCCGCCGTGCAGGGGCCCCTTCAGCGTCGCAATGCCGGCGACGATGGCGGAGTGGATGTCGGTGAGGGTGGCCGCGGCCACGCGCGCGGCGAAGGTGGACGCGTTCAGCTCGTGGTCGGCGTGCAGCGTGAGCGCGACGTCCATGGCCCGCACCGCCATGGGCGTGGGCCGCGTGCCGAACAGCATGTAGAGGAAGTTCGCCGCGTGCCCCATCGCCGGGTCCGGCGCGATGGGCCCGCCCCCCTGCTGCATGCGCCCCCACGTGGCCACGAGGCTCGCAATCTGCCCCGTCAGCCTGACGGCCTTGCGGTACGCCGCCGCTGCCGAGTTGTCGTGCGCGTCCGGATCGTAGTGCCCCAGCGCCGAGGTCAGCGTGCGCAGCGCGTCCATGCCGTCAGAGGGCGGCAGCATCTTCATCAGGCGCAGGATCGACTCGGGCAGCGGCCGCGCGGCCGCCAGCTGCGACTGCAGGTCGCCCAGCTCGGCGCGACTGGGCAGCCGCCCGTGCCACAGCAGGAAGCACGTCTCCTCGAACGTCGCGTGACGCGCCAGCTCGTGGATGTCGTAGCCGCAGTACGCCAGCACGCCTCGGTCACCGTCGAGGAAGCAGATGCGCGACGACGTCGCGACGATGTCTTCGAGGCCGGCCTTGGCCTTTACGTCGGGGGGCATGGGGGGATCTTAGCAGGGGAGGACGGAGGTTCTGAGGTTCTGAGGTTCTGGCGTTCTGGGGTTCGAGGGTTCGGGGGGGGGCGGGGACGCGCGTAAATGTGAAGGGCGGCCGCCAGGCCGCCCTCATCCAATTTGCAGTTCCCGCCGCGATTCCGTCCCGTACTCGATCGACTCCCGGCTCCCGACGCGATCCTACGCTTCCTTCCCCTGCGCCACCGGGACGACCGCGTCGCCGCCGAACTGCTGGAAGAGCGACAGCAGGCCCGTGTAGAGGAAGCCGACCTGGAAGAGCATCAGGAACGGTACGGTCCCGTAGATGCCGTTGGCCAGCGCGTAGAAGAGCGTGGCGGTGAAGTAGAGGCCCAGCGCCACCTCGATGAGGGGCTGGATGGCCACCGACTGGCGGTACTTCTTGGTGGCCCAGTCGTCCGCGCGGCCCTCGACGCCGTACTTCGGCGTGCGGGCAAAGTCGCTGGGCTTGTGGAACAGCGCCTCGAACACGGCCTTCGTGTTGTTCACCGCCAGGCCGATGCCGATGGACATGAGCAGCGGCAGGTACTTCAGCCGCTCGGTCCACGTCTGCGGGTACAGCTCCCGCTGGCACACCATGTAGAAGTTGGCCACCGACGCGGTCGCCGCCAGGAACAGCGGGATGTCGATGAGCATCATCTCGTACCACCCCATGTTGTAGCGGATGATCATCGACGGTGCCATCAGCACCGAGAGCACGCACATCAGCGGGTAGTTCAGGTTGGCCGAGAGATGGAAGAACGCCTCGGCCTTCACCCGCGCCGGCTGGTTCGACCGCAGGATGCGCGGCATCAGCTTGAGGAAGGTCTGGATGGAGCCCTTCGCCCAGCGGTGCTGCTGCGACTTGAACGCGTTCATCTCGACCGGCAACTCGGCCGGGGCCACGTGATCCTGCACGAACACGAACTGCCAGCCTTTCAGCTGGGTCCGGTAGCTGAGGTCCAGGTCCTCGGTGAGCGTGTCGTGCTGCCAGCCGCCGCCGTCGGTGATGGCCTCGCGGCGCCAGATGCCGGCCGTGCCGTTGAAGTTGAAGAAGCAGCCGCCGCGGTTCCGCGAGCCGTGTTCGAGCACGAAGTGCGCGTCGAGCAGGATGCTCTGGATCTTCGTCAGCAGCGAGTAGTCCTGGTTGATGTGCCCCCACCGCGCCTGCACCAGGGCCACCCGGGGATCGGTGAAGTAGTGCACGGTGCGCATCAGGAAGTCGCGCTCGGGCATGAAGTCGGCGTCGAAGATGGCCACGAAGCGCCCGCGCGCCACCTTCAGCCCCTCGTCCAGCGCCCCGGCCTTGAAGCCCGTGCGATCCGTCCGATGAAGGTACTTGATGTCCACGCCCTGCGCGGCGTGCCGGCGCACGGCCAGTTCCGCAATCTCCCGCGTCTCGTCCGTCGAGTCGTCCAGGACCTGGATCTCGAGCAGCTCGCGCGGGTAGTCGATCTGGCACACGGCGTCCACCAGCCGATCGACGACGTACATTTCGTTGAAGAGGGGAAGCTGGATGGTGACCGGCGGCAGCGACTCGAAGCGGGACCTGGGTACCGGCTGCTCGTCCTTGTGCTTCATGTACAGGTAGACCAGGTAGTACCGGTGCCACCCGTAGACCGCGAGGATCAACAGGACGAAGAAGTACGATGCGAGGATGAACGTTTCAATCGGCGTCATGCTAGACCTGAGTCAGACGTCACAGCGCAAACCATCATTGTACAGCCGGTTCCCGTAAAGTCAACAAAACACAGATGATAACGCGCTCATGAGCCCAGACGAGATTCGCATCCTCCTCGACCAGGTCCGCGAGGGCACCCGGACGACCGCCGAGGCGCACCAGGCGCTGCTCTCCGCCCTTCGCGCCGAGCCCCTGGGCGACCTCGGGTTCGCCAAGGTAGACCACCACCGCGCCACCCGCCAGGGCTTTCCCGAGGTGGTACTGGGCCTCGGCAAGGCGCCCGCGCAGATTGCCGCCATCGCCGCCGCCATCGCCGGCCGGGGCCACCCCTTGCTCGTGACCCGCGCGGATGAGGCGGCGTGGGAGGCTGTCCGGGAACAGGTGCCCGAGGCAGAGTACCACCAGCTGGCCCGCGCCATCACCCTCAAGCGCGACGTGCCCCGCGGCCGGGGCGCCGTCGCCATCGCCTCCGCCGGCACCTCGGACATCCCGGTGGCGGAAGAGGCGGCCATCACCGCCGAGCTGATGGGCAACGACGTGGTGCGGCTTTACGACATGGGGGTGGCGGGCATCCACCGCGTGCTCCGCGAACGCGAGCGTCTCGAGTCGGCGCGGGTCATCGTCGTCGTCGCCGGCATGGAGGGCGCGCTGCCCAGCGTGGTGGCCGGCATGGTGCACGTCCCGGTCATCGGCGTGCCCACGAGCATCGGCTACGGCGCCAGCTTCGGCGGCATCGCCGCGCTGCTGGGCATGCTGAACTCGTGCGCGAATGGGGTGTCGGTGGTGAACATCGACAACGGCTTCGGCGCCGGGTGCATCGCGAGTATGATCAACCACCTGTAACGAAGAGAGACCACGAAGGCACGAAGGGAATCACGAGGGACACGAAGCTCTTTGGGTTGTTCCGAAGGATCTTCGTGCCGGCCTTCGTGTTCTTCGAGTCGTCGTGGTTTCTTTTTTCCCACGATGTTCGCTACCAGAACCCTTGAATTCGATCGCATCGTTGCCGACGTCGCGGCGCTGTCGCTGACGCCGATCGGCCGCGCGCGGCTCGAGGCGATGCAGCCCTCGCCCGACCCGCGCGAGGTGGCCTCCGCGCAGCAGGCCACCAGCGAGACGGTGCGGTTCTTCGAGCACAACCCCGCCTTTCCCCTGCGCGCCGGACAGGGGCTCACCGCGGCGCTGGCGGGGCTGGCCATCGAGGGCCGCCCGCTGGATCCGCTGGCCCTGCGGACGCTGGCCGAGTTCGTCGACTCGGTGGAACGATCGCGCGCCGGCATCCTGGCGGCGGCCGGCGACTTCCCCATCCTCACCGAGGCCGTGGGCCGCATCGCGTCGTTCAAGCAGGAGATTGCCGCCGTGCGCGACGCCATCGACGTGTCGGGCGAGGTGCTCGACGTGGCCAGCCCGGCGCTTCGCGGCATCCGCGACCGTCTGCGCGGGCTGCGTCAGCGGCTGCGGCACACCCTCGAGCAGTTCGCGCGCGGCAAGGAGACGGCGAAGTACCTGCAGGACGAGGTCATCACCGAGCGGAACGGCCGCTTCGTGCTGCTGGTGCGCGCCGAGCACCGCGGCAACGTGCCCGGCATCGTCCACGGCAGTTCGGCCAGCGGCGCCAGCCTCTTCCTCGAGCCGGCCGCCACGGTGGAGATCAACAACGACATCGTCGAGCTCGAGGAGCGCGAACGCGAGGAGATCTTCCGGATTCTCTTGGCGCTCACCGACCGCTTCCGCCATCGTCCCGGGGACCTGCGTGTCGTGCAGACGGTGGCCACCGAGCTCGACGTGCTGCAGGCGCGCGCGCGACACAGCGCGCGTGTGAGCGGCATCGAGCCGACGTTCGTGGCCGACAGCTCGTTCGAGTTGCGGGGGGCGCGGCACCCGCTGCTCGAGAAGGCCGTGCCGATCGACGTGGTGCTGGATCCGCCCAGCCGCGTGCTGCTCATCACGGGCCCGAACACGGGCGGCAAGACGGTGGCGCTGAAGACGGCGGGCCTGTTCGCGTTGATGGCGCAGTCGGGCCTGCACGTTCCGGCGGACACCGCGCGCCTGCCCGTGTTCCGCTCGGTGTTCGCCGACATCGGAGACGAGCAGTCCATCGCGGCCAGCCTCAGCACGTTCTCGGCGCACATCACCAACCTGGTGTCGATGGACCGCGCGCTGCTGCTGCCTGCGCTGGTCCTGCTGGACGAGGTCGAGAAGGGCACCGACCCGAACGAGGGCGGCGCGCTCGCCACCGCGCTCGTCAACCACTTCCGGCAGCGCGGCGCGCACCTCATCGCGACCACGCACTTCGACGTGGTGAAGGCCTGGGGCGCGGCCGCGGAGGGCGTGACGGTGGCCGGCTTCGCGTTCGATCCACAGACCTACGCGCCCACCTACCGCCTCGTCTACGGCGCGCCCGGGCGGAGCCTGGCCATCGAGATGGCGCAGCGTCTGGGCATGCCCGTCGCGGTGGTGGCCGCCGCGCGGGGGTTCCTGAGCGACGACCAGAAGCGCGTCCAGGCCCACCTCGATCGCATCGACGCGCAGGCGCGCGCGCTCGACGCCGAGCGCAACCGGCTGGACCGCGAGCGACGGGCCTTCAACGAGCAGCGCGGGGCGCTCGAGAAACGCGAGGGCGCGCTGGCCGAACGCGAGGAGGCGTTCAAGAAGCGCCTGAA
>DAIRFN010000014.1:26559-32612 GCA_036795065.1 Vicinamibacterales bacterium | reverse complement strand
CCGCTCTTCTCCATCGTCGCCATCCTGTCGCTCGCCCTGGGCATCGGCGCCAACACCGCCATCTTCACCCTCATCGACCAGATGCTGCTCCGCAAGCTCCCGGTGAAGAACCCGGACGAGCTGGTGATGCTCTACCAGCAGGGCCCGCACAGCGGCAGCAACATGGGATCGCGGATGCACTCCTACCCCATCTACCAGGAGTACCAGAAGCGCGCCGAGCCGCTGGGCGAGGTCATCGCGCGGCGCCTGGTCTCCACCTCGGTGAGCGTGGACAACCAGACCGAGCGCCTCGATGCCGAGATGGTGTCGGGCAATTACTTCTCGATGCTCGGCGTGAGGCCGGCAGCCGGACGCGTCTTCAACTCGGCCGAGGACGACCAGGTGTACCAGGGCCACCCGTCGGTGGTGCTGAGCTACGACTACTGGGTCCGGCGCTTCGCGGGCGACCCCGGCGTGGTCGGCAAGAAGATCCTCGTCAACAACTACCCGATGACCATCGTCGGCGTCTCGGCGGCGGGGTTTGCCGGCATCGATCCGGTGCGCTCGCCGCAGATCCGCGTCCCCATCCTGATGAAACCGGTCATCGTCCCCGAGTGGGAGTGGGTGCGCATGGACGACGAGCGCACGCGGTGGGTGCAGGTGTTCGCGCGGCTCAAGCCGGGCTACACCGCCGCGTCGGCCCAGGGACCGCTGCAGGGCCTGTTCCTGCAGATCCGCCAGCACGAGATGACGCTGCCGGGCGCGAAGAACTGGTCGCCCTACATCCGCGAGCAGTTCATGAAGGGCCGCCTCACGGTCGAACCTGCGGCAATGGGTTACTCGGCGCTCCGCAACGATTTCTCGACACCGCTCCTGGTGCTGATGTCGATGGTGGGCCTGGTGCTGCTCATCGCGTGCGCCAACGTCGCCAACCTGCTCATCGCGCGGGCATTCATGCGGCAGCGCGAGATCGCCGTGCGCCTGTCGCTCGGCGCTTCGCGTGGACAGCTGGTGCGGCAGCTGCTGGTCGAAAGCCTGCTGCTGTCGTTCGCCGGCGGCGCGCTCGGCCTGGCCATCGCCGTCGGCCTCACGCGCACGCTGCTGTCGTTCATCCCCACCGACGGCCGGCCGCTCCTTATCGCGGCGACACCGGACTGGCGGATCCTCACCTTTACCTTCGTCCTCACGCTGGCCACCGGCATCGTCTTCGGGCTGCTGCCGGCGCTGCGCGCGAGCCGCCCCGACACATGGTCCACCCTGAAGGACACCGTGGGCGCAGTGGCCGGGGCGGGCGGGCACCTGTACCTCCGCAAAGGACTGGTGACGGCCCAGGTCGCGCTCAGCTTCCTGCTGCTCTTCGGCGCCGGCCTCTTCGTGCGGAGCCTGGACAACCTGCGCACCACCGACACGGGCGTGGTGATGGACAACCTCGTCACGTTCCAGCTCTCACCCGCCCTCAGCGGTTACTCGAACGAACGGGCCGTCGGTTTCTATCAGCAGCTGCTGGAGCGGCTGCGCGCGGGCGCCGGCGTGAAGTCGGCCGGCATGGCCGGCGTGGCCATCCTCGCCGGTGACGAATGGGACAGCACCATGTCGGTGGAGGGCCACCAGGCGAAGGACGGCGAGGACATGCAGGCGTTCATGAACTCGCTGTCGCCCGGCTACTTCGAGACAATGGGCATCCGGTTCCTGGAAGGCAGGGACTTCACGCAACTCGACGCGAAGGAAGACGAGACGGTGGCCATCGTCAACCGCCGGTTCGCCGAGCACTTCTTCCCTGGCCAGAGCGCCCTCGGCCGTCACGTGGGATTTGGGTCCGGGCCCGAGACGAAGCTGACCATCGAGATTGTCGGCGTGGTCGAGAACGCCCTGTACGAGGGCCCGCGCGAGGGGGTCCGGCGCCAGGTGTTCGTCCCGAACTGGGGCAACAACGGCGCGACGTTCTACCTGCGCGCCGCGGCGGCGGCGTCCAGCGCCTACGCGCTCATCCGGAACGAGGTGAAGAACCTCGACGCCTCCATGCCGGTCTACCAGTTGAAGACGCTCGAGGCGCAACTCGACGAGACCCTGCTCACCGATCGGCTCATCGCGACGCTGTCGGCGGGCTTCGGCCTGCTGGCCACGGTGCTGGCCTCTATCGGCCTCTACGGGGTGATGGCGTTCGTCGTGGCCCGCCGCCGCAAGGAACTGGGCATCCGGTTGGCGCTCGGCGCCGACCCCGGCCTGGTCGTCTGGATGGTGATGAAGGAAGTGCTCATCCTGCTGGCCATCGGTCTGGCCGTCGGCGTGCCCTCGGCGATGGCACTGGGGCGCTACGTCTCGTCACAGCTATACGGCATCCAGCCCAATGACCCGTGGCTGGCGGTCGGAACGATGATGCTGCTGGCCGCAGTCGCCGCGCTGGCCGGCCTCATCCCCGCGCGACGGGCCAGCCGGATCGACCCGATTCTCGCGCTGCGCTACGAGTAGGTTCAAGGCACAACGGGTGCGGCAAATCGCCGCATATGACGGGCGTCATGTGGCGGGCCCGACGGCCCGTCACACAATCCAGCCGCAGGGGGCTTTGTGTCCATGCCCGCACATGTGGCTGGTCTGCTCGTGGTCGTCCGTCCTGAATGCCTGGAGGAGGTGGCGCGCCTCATTGGTGGCTCGCCTGGCGCCGAGGTCCACGTCCGCGAGCCCCAGACCGGGCGCCTGGTGGTGACGGTCGACACCCCGACCCTGCGCGAGCAGGAGGCGCGGTTCAAGGCCATCTCGAGCATTTCGGGGGTCTGCTCGGTGGACCTGGTCTGCCACTACGTGGATCCGGGCGACCCGGGAATTGAACTCGTGGGCGCGGCCCTCCGCCAGGAGGCCCGGCGATGAGCGGGTGCAGCCGTCGCGAGTTCCTGCGGGCCAGCGCCGCCGCCGTCACGGCCGCGGCCGCCGGCCTGCCGCTTCCCATCAAGCTGTCGGCCCTGGCCAGAGCCGGGCAGGAGGCCTGGCGCTGGGACAAGGGCGTCTGCCGCTTCTGCGGCACCGGCTGCGGCATCCAGGTCGCCACGCTCGACAACCGCGTCGTGGGCGTGAAGGGCGACCCCGACTCGCCCGTCAATCGCGGCCTCCTGTGCGTGAAGGGCTACGCCAACGCGCAGATCCTCTACGGCGCCGACCGCCTCACGACGCCGCTTCTCCGGATGAGGGACGGGAAGTTCGACAAGCAGGGCCAGTTCGCGCCGGTCTCGTGGCAGCGCGCCTTCGACGAGATGGCGGCCCAGTTCAAGCGGGTGCACAAGGAACTGGGGCCCACGGGCGTGGCTGTCATGGGGTCGGGGCAGTACACCATCCAGGAAGGCTACGCGGCCGCCAAGCTGGTGAAGGCCGGCTGGCGCAGCAACAACCTCGAGCCCAACGCGCGCCACTGTATGGCGTCGGCGGTCGCGGGCTTCATGCAGACCTTCGGCATCGACGAGCCCGCCGGCTGCTACGACGACATCGAGCTCACCGACACCATCGTCAGCTGGGGCGCGAACATGGCCGAGATGCACCCCATGCTGTGGGCGCGCGTCACGGCAAAGCGGCTCGCCAGCCCCGACTACCGCATCTTCCACCTCACGACCTTCACGACGCCGACCTCCGCGCTGGCCGACGTGGAGATCGTGTTCCGCCCGCAGACCGACCTGGCCATCTGGAACTACCTGGCGCGCGAGATCATCGCGCGCGACGCGGTGGACCGCGCGTTCGTCGATCGCCACTGCGTGTTCGCGACCGGGTATGCCGACATCGGGTATGGCTTGCGCGACGACGACCGCGGCATGTTTCCCGCAGAGGAGGACACGCGCACCGAACAGCGTGTCCATACCCTCACAAGAGAGGAGGCTGTCGCACAAGGGCGCGCCGGCGAGGCCGGCCGCGCCACGCCGCAGGATCGTCGCGCGCAAGCCAACGACCATTGGCTCATCACCTTCGACGACTTCAAGAAGGCCGTGGAGCCTTACACGCTGGAGTTCGTCGCCGCGTTGGCGAAGGGGCGGGACGACGAGCCGCTGGACGAGTTCAAGGCCAAGCTCGTGCAGCTGGCCGACGTCTACGCCGACCGCGCGAAGAAGGTTGTCTCGTTCTGGACGATGGGGTTCAACCAGAGCACGCGGGGCACGTGGCTGAACGAGCAGGCCTACATGGTGCACCTGCTCACCGGCAAGTACGCTGCGCCCGGCAACAGCGCATTCTCGCTCACCGGCCAGCCGTCGGCGTGCGGCACGGCACGCGAAGTGGGGACGTTCTGCCATCGCCTGCCTGCCGACCTGACCGTGGACAACGCCGCGCACCGCGCCCAGGCCGAGAAGATCTGGGGACTGCCGGAGGGGACCATCAACCCGAAGGTGGGCAGCCACATCACCGAGATGATGCGCGACCTCGAGGACGGCCGCATCAAGTGGTTGTGGGTGCAGGTGACCAACCCGTTCCAGTCCACGGCGAACGCCAACCACTGGATGGAGGCGGCACGCGGGCTCGACGCGTTCATCGTGGTGTCGGACGTCTACCCCGGTATTTCAACGGGGGTCGCGGACCTCGTGCTGCCCTCGGCGATGATCTTCGAGAAGTGGGGCGGCTTCGGGAACAGCGAGCGGCGCACGCAGCTGTGGAGGCAGCAGGTTCCGGCGCCCGGAGAGGCGCGTTCGGACGTGTGGCAGATGCTCGAGTTCTCGAAGCGCCTCACCATTGCGGAGGTGTGGGGCGAGCAACCCGTGCCGGGCCTGGCGAGCGCCGGGTTCACCGACGGCCGCCTCCCCGACGTCCTCGGCAAGGCCAGGGCGCTCGGATACGGGCCGGACGCCACGCTCTACCAGGTGCTCTTCGCCACGCCGGCCAATCGCAAGGTGGCGTGGCCGGACCCCATCGCCAAGGGTCACGCGAACGACACGGTCACGCACCTGGGCGAGTCCTGGTTCCCCGAGAAGGCGCTCTTCGAGGAGTACGCCGCGTTTGGACGTGGCCACGCGCACGACCTGGCGCCCTTCGACATGTATCTCGCTGACGAGGTGCGGGGCCTGCGGTGGCCGGTGGTGAAGGGCAAGGAGACGCGGTGGCGGTTCAACGAAGAGCACGACCCGTACGCGAAGGCGGGAACGGGCTTCGACTTCTACGGCCCCGCCATGAAGTCGCTTCCGCGCGGCAACCAGCATGCGCCGCTGCCGGGCGCGCCGGAGTCGCTGGCCGGAAAGGCCAAGATCTTCTTCCGGCCATACGCCGCGCCGCCGGAGGTGCCGGACGCCACCTACGACCTGTGGCTCAGCACCGGGCGGGTGCTCGAGCACTGGCACTCCGGCACCATGACGAGGCGGGTGCCCGAATTGCACCGCGCCGTGCCGCACGCGCAGTTGTTCATGCACCCCGACGACGCGAAGGCGCGCGGCCTCGCGCGTCACGAGGTGGCCTGGATCGAGTCGCGCCGCGGGCGCGTCCGGCTGCGAGTGGAGACCGACGGCCGCTACCGCGTGCCGCGCGGGCTCGTCTACGTGCCGTGGTTCGACGAGGGCGTCTTCATCAACAAGGTGACCCTCGACGCCACCTGCCCCATCTCGAAGCAGACCGACTTCAAGAAGTGCGCGGTGAAGGTGACGAAGGCCACCGAGACAACGGTGGCAGGGGGTTGACATGAGGCGCGGATGGTCGATCGTGGCAGCGCTGGCGCTGCTGGCAATGCCGGTCGCCGGCCAGGAGCAGCCCGAGCGGGCTCGCGACGCCGGTCATCGGGAGCGCGCCGCCACCGTGCGGGAAGACGGGTCGCCGGCGCCGGAGCACTTCGAGCACGGCGACAAGCGCCCTGGCCAGAGCGAGCGCCTGCCACGGGCGTGGGAGGGCGCGCCGCCGGTCGTCCCGCACTCGCTGCGCGGACTGACCCCCATCACCGCGAAGAACAACGCATGCGCCAGGTGCCACGGCCGGGCTGGCGCCACCACGGGACCGCCCCCGGCGCCAGCCAGCCACTTCGTCGACCTGCGCGAGGCGCCCGGGGTGCCGCGTCCACAGATCGCCGGATCTCGCTGGAACTGCACGGCCTGTCACGTGCCGCAGACCAACGCACCGCCCCT
>DAIRFN010000014.1:0-26459 GCA_036795065.1 Vicinamibacterales bacterium | reverse complement strand
ATCTGCGTCCATGCTATAATCTGTGGGTCAGGTGGAAGACAGCTTCTGCAGTTGATTACGTCCCGCGTAGAATCCGAGTCCCGTCAGTCTCGCCTCTTCCCGCAGAACGTGCTCCGTTAGCTCAGCCGAATCCATCCCCGATCCATTCCGGATCAACGACACGTCAGCAGCCTCGCACAGGCGAGGCGGAAGTGAGAACAGTACAGATGGCTCTGAAACTCTACGTTGGAAACATGCCGTACGACACCGGCGAACAGGAACTGACCGAGCTCTTCTCGAGCGCGGGCACCGTGGACAAGGTGAGCGTGATGCGCGACATGGCGACCGGCCGTGCCCGCGGCTTCGCGTTCGTCGAGATGGCCAGCGAGGCTGATGCGCAGAACGCGATCAACACGCTGAACAACTACAACTACAACGGCCGCAACCTCACCGTGAACGAAGCCAAGCCCAAGACCCCGGGTGGCGGTGGCGGCTTCGGCGGCGGTGGTGGCTTCGGCGGCGACCGTCGTCGCTCGGAGCCCCGCTGGTAACAGCGGTGTGACCTGCCAGGGACGCCCGCTCATATAGGGCGGCCGGTCTCGGGCGGGCCTGGGAAAGTGAAAAGTCAGAAGTGAGAAGTGAGAAGCACGGAAATCGCGTGCGGCTTCGCTTCTCACCAGTCTCGGCTTTTCGCTTTTCTCGTCTCTCTCTTCTCGCTCTCCCCCGCCCTACTTCTCCACCGAGAAGGCCCGCTTCCCAACGGACTGGCCGTCGACGAATGCTTCGACGCTGTACCGGCCTTCGGGAAAGCCCCCGGAGTTCTGGATGTGGAACTCGGTGGCCGCGGCGCCCTTGTAAGATACGTCCTTCGACGGCTCGCTGATGAGCCGTTCCCCGAACATCCAGCGCACCCCGATCGTGCCCGATCCCGTGTCCGTGGTCAGCACCGACACGTAGATGGTGTCGTCCGGCTTGAACACCGTGGTGTGGCTGCCGATGCTGTTGTCCGAGCTGATCGCCCGGCCCAGCTGGATGGTGGACACTTCGAGCGGCGCGTTCGACCGGCAGCCCGCGGACGCCAGCAGCGCGGCACAGAGCACCAGGGCAGTCGAGAGTCGCTTCACGCCCCGATTGTAGGACGACTTGGCAGCCCTTGCACCAGCAGCGCCGTCACCACCTCGGGCCGCTCCGCATGAATCCAATGCCCCCCCTCGCGGTGGTGCAGGTGCACTCGCTCGCCCGCGGCCGCCTCGATGCGGGTCACCGCCTCGGGCGTAATCGCGTTCGACTCGCTCGCCTTCAGGATGTGGATGTCGTGGACCGGTGACGGGTGCTCGACGACCGCCCAGAGGTCGGTCTCGAAGAAATCCAGCAGCAGGCGCTCCATCGCGTCGAAGTCGAGATGCCAGCGGAAGCTCTCGCCGTCACGCCCGAGATTGGTGCTCATCCACTGGGCCACGCCCACGGTATAGCCGTTCGCCACCAGCGCCTCCTGCGCGGCTTCGCGGGAGTGAAACCGCGGCGGCAGGCCCCTGATCACGCGCAGCATGTCGTAGGCGCTCCCGGAAGGCGGCTTCGCCTCGGGCGTGGAGTCGATGACCCAAATCTGCAGCGGCCGCTCCGGCGCGGCCGCCGCCATCGCCAGCGCCACCTTGCCCCCGTACGAGTGGCCGAGGATGGCGGTGGGCGTCACGCTCGCGTGCGGCAGCCAGTCGGCCACGTCGGCCGCCAATCCATGAACCGTGTCGCCGTGCGCGCCCGGCCCCGACGCGCCGTGATGCGGCAGGTCCACCAGCCAGCACGCGTACTCCGGCCGCGCGGTGGTGAGGCTGCGCGCGATGCCGAGCCAGTTGCGGCCGCGGCCGTAGATGCCGTGCAACATCACCAGGCTGCGGGTGGTGTGGTCGTGCTGTGCCACACGCGTGGCCGCCACGGGGTGGACGGGGTGCCTCGAGGACATCCGTCTACCCTACATCAGCCGTCAGCGCGGACTAGCGCGCGGGCTGCACCATGATGGCCATGGGTGCCGCACCGGCGCCTTCCGCCGGCACCGCATGCAGCGTCGTCGTGCGGAACCGGACCCGTCCATCGATGGCAATCGTGGCCTGCACCGCGTAGCGACGGCCGGTCTCGAGCGCGCCCGGCGTGTAGGTGATCGTGAACGGCAGCGGAACCTGCTCACCTTTGGTGACCAGCACCTGGCGCGCCAGCACGTCCGCGGGCGCGTCGGCGCGCGACACCTCCACGAACCGCACCTCCACCACCGCCCCGGCCGGCAGCGCCTGCCGTGTGCGATAGGCCACGGTACCGGTCAGCGTCGAGGTCTCCACGGGGCTCGTCATATGACACCCCCGCGCGAACACCGCGTCGCCGTCCGCCTCCGCGAACTGGCGCCCGTCGGCGGGGCCGCGCCAGGCGCGCACGCCGTCGGTGTAGAGGTTCCCGCTCGCCACCGGCACCTCGCGCATCTGGTAGGTCTCGCCACGGAACGTGATGGCCGCGGCCTCGAAACGGGCGGCAACGTCCACGGTCAGCCCATCGGCACACTGGTAGTGCTGCGCGGCGGGCGCCGGCTTCCACGACGAGAGCGCCATCACGCGGCAACGCAGCTTCGTCTGCTCACTCTGGCCTAACGCCGAGAGCAGCCCCTCGGTGCCCTGGGTGAACCACTCGCGCGTGCCGTTGCTGTACCGGGCGCCAGAGCCCGTGCGGACGCTCGGTAGCCGCTCGAGGCGGCCGTCGAGAAAGAGTACCGCCTGGCGGCCTTCGTACCATGCGGGCACGCGAAACCCGTCGCCGCACTCGTAGTCCACGCGAGGCGACCACGCGGCTGGAGCAGGCGCCCCTGCGACCGGAGTCTGCCCGCACACGACCGCGGCCGGAACGACACAGGCACACGCGAGCGCCGACCAGAGCCCGATCCTCGTCATCGATCTCTCCTCGCGAACCAGATGCCGTTCCGCCACCCGAGCCCGGCCACTCGTCCGCGCCGCATCCCGTCCCCAGTTTCAGCCCCCGTTAAGACGCCCGCCTCGCGTCGCCCGTTCCGGCACCCGGCACTCCGCACTCGCACTCAGCACCTCGCACTCTGCACTCACCACCGCCTGTTCCCCACCCCGATGCTGCCCACGATCATCACCGCGCCGGCCAGCAGCTGCAGGTCGAATGGCTCGTCCAGGAACACCGTGCCGAGCGCGAGGCCCACGGCGGGGATGGCATAGGTGACCATCGACGCTCGCGAGGCGCCGAGCCTGGCAATGATCGAATAGAAGATGAGGTACGCCACGAACGTGTTCAACACGCCCAGCGTGATCGCCGCGGCCGCCACGCGCGGCGTCAGGGTGTGCAGCGGCGCGGGCGCCGCGCCCCCCACCAGCGGCGCCAGGTAGGCCAGCACGCCCGTAATCACCGCCGTGACCGTCATGGTCCCCGCCGCCACCACGACGGGCGCCAGCCGCAGCTGAATCGCCTTGCGGCTGTACACCCCGCCCACGGCATAGCAGAACGCCGCCACCACGATGGCCAGCTGCCCGGCGACGTGGCCTGCGGCCTCGCCCACGGCAACCGTCGGGCTTCGGGTCCCGAGTACGACGACGCCCGCGAATCCGACGATCAGGCCCGCCACTTTCCATGGAGTGATCCGCTCGTCGGCGAACGCGAAGTGCGCCAGGACGAGCGTGAACAACGCCGCCGTGCCCTGCAGCACCGAGGCGAGCCCGCTTTCGACTGTCTTCTCCCCCCACGTGATGAGCGTGAACGGGATCACGGTGTTCACCACGCCAAGGAATGCGATGTCGCCGAGGCCCGCGGCGTCGCGCGGCCATCGCCGGCCCTGCACGAACGCCACGACGTTCAGCCCGATCGCCGCAATGGCGGTCCTGATGAACACGAGCTGAAACGTGGAGAGCTCGGCGACGCCGATGCGGATGAAGAGAAAGGACGATCCCCAGATCAATGCCAGGGCCCAGAAACCCGCCCACGCCCTGCCCGTCGTCATGCCGCCCATCCGTAAGACTGTACGGCGAGCCGGCCCTTGCGCGAACACCGAGAGGCCGTGCCCGTGGTCTTTTTCGACAGCCGCCGGCGCGCCGGACGGGCTATCCTCCGCCCATGGGCAACACCCATCGGCGGACCCTGGCCTACCGGCCGCCGTACAACTGGGACTCCCTCATCTCATTCCTGTCTGCCAGGGCCACACCTGGCGTCGAGTTCGTGGAGCCGCACCGCTATCGACGCACCATCGTCGTCGGCGGCCGGTCCGGGACCATCGAGGTGCGTCGCGCCCCCGCCGGTTCCGCGCTCACCCTCGAGGTGCGCATCGCCGGCGCGCGTGACCTGCCCGCCATCGTCGAGCGCGTGCGCCACATGTTCGACGTCGAGGCGGATCCTGAGGTCATCGCCGGGCATCTCGGCGCCGATCCCATGCTCGGACCGCGCCTGCGCGCGCATCCCGGCATCCGCACGCCGGGCGCGTGGGACCCGTTCGAGCTGGCCGTGCGCGCCGTGCTGGGCCAGCAGGTCTCGGTGCGCGCGGCGACGACCATCGCGGGGCGCATCGCTGAGGTGTTTGGATCACCCATCGAAGACGAGGACGGGCTGTCCCGGCTATTTCCCACCGCCGCACAGCTCCTCGACGCTCCGGTGGAACGCACGGGCGTGATGCCGGCGCGCGCGAGCGCCATCCGCGCGCTTGCCCGCGCGGTTGTCGAGGGGCGCGTCTCGCTGCAAAGCGGCACGGATGGCCATGTGGCGCCGGAGTCGCTGACGGATCTTCCCGGCATCGGCCCCTGGACGGCGTCGTACATCGCCATGCGTGCGTACGGCGAGCCGGACGCGTTCCCGAGCGGCGATCTGGTCCTCCGCCAGGCGGCCGGCGGCTGCACGGCCCGCGAGCTCGAGGCGGTGTCCCAGGCCTGGCGGCCCTGGCGATCGTATGCCGTGATGCTGTTGTGGCAGTCGCCGCACGCTCCGTCGGCTACGTCGCGACCGTCCGTCGGCCACGTACGGAGCGACGGGGCGTCAGCCCCGTCGACACGCCGAGCAAGGAGGACCGATGCGCTGGGGAACTGAAATGGCGGTGGCGGTGGCGGGACTCGTGGCGATGGCCGTCACCGGGCCGCTCGTCGCGCGGCAGGCACCAGGTGCTGGCGCACCGGTCATCGAGATTCGATCGTACAACCTGAAGCCGGGCACACGTGACCGCTTCCACCAGCTCTTCGAGAAGGACGCGCTGCCCCTCCTGCGCAAGTGGAAGGTGGATGTCGTGGCCTACGGCTCCTCACCGCACGACACGACGTCGTACTACCTGATGCGTGCGTACGCCAGCCTGGACGATCTGCGGACGAGCGAGGACGCGTTCTACGGCAGCGACGAGTGGCGGAACGGCCCGCGCGAGGCCATCCTCGCCTGTATCGAGAACTACGCGACGATCGTCATTCCCGCCGACGAATACGCTCTCCGGGGCCTCCGCCGGCCGTGAAGCACGCTGGCGCATCCTACAATGCGCAGGGTGCGTTTCTCTCCTTCCTCGCGCGGGCGGCTCACGACGTACGACCTCGGGCGCTTTCCTGGCGAAACGCTGTTCGATCGCCTGGGCCGTGCCGTCTGCCTGGCCGGTTGCCTGCCGCGCAAGGAGCTCTACGAGGCCTGGGAAGTGGCGCGCCGGGCCCGGCGGCTGTTCCGCGGCGGTCGCGTCGTGGACATGGGCGGCGGTCACGGGCTGCTCGCGCTTGCCATGCTGCTGCTGGACGATTCATCGCCCTCCGCGATCGTGGTCGACATGGCGCTGCCGTCCTCGGCCAAGCCCCTGCGTGACGCCCTGGTGGACGCGTGGCCGAGACTGGCCGGGCGCGTCACCCTGCTCCAGGCTCCCGTGGACGAAGTGCCCCTCGACCTCGACGACGTGGTGGTGTCGAGCCACGCGTGCGGCGCGCTGACGGACCGCGTGCTGGCGCGCGCCGTGACCGCCCGCGCACGGGTGGCGGTGCTGCCCTGCTGTCACGACGTCGAGACGTGCGATGCCGGCCCGCTGGCCGGGTGGCTCGATCGGCCGCTGGCCATCGACACGATGCGCGCCGTGCGGCTGGAGCAGCAGGGCTATCGCGTGTGGACGCAGGCGATCCCGGAGCAGATCACGCCGAAGAACCGGCTGTTGCTGGGCGCCCCGCGGGGAGCCGACGACAAGGAGACCGAGTGGGCCGCCGCTCCTGGCTGATGAAGTGCGACCCTACCTCGTGCGAGACAGCCCTTCGCGCGCCACGGCGGAATTGGGGGTCAGCCACAGCGCTTCGGCGAAATACCCGCGTGCCACCGTGCGGTCGCCTGCCTCCATCGCCAGCAGCCCCAGGTTGGTGTACGCCGTGCTGTCGTGCGCGTCGAAGGTGAGCGACGTCTCGAAGGCCTTCCGCGCTTCGTCGGCCCGTCCCAGCTTCGTGTATGCCGCGCCCGCCAGGTCGTACACCGGCGCGTAGGCGGGGTCCGCGGCCATGGCGCGTTCGGCCAGCCGCGCGGCTTCAGCCGCATCGCCGTGCAGGAACGCGGCGGCGGCCGCGTAGTAGAGCGTGGGCGCGCGGTCGGGCGCCACACGACGCATCGCCGCCACTGTCTCGTCGAGGGGCACCGTGTTGCCGGCGTCCGCGTAGATCGATGCCAGCTGCTCGAGCGCTGCGGGATCCATGGGCTCTGCCTGGCTGGCCTTTCGCGCAACGTCGATGGCGTTCTCGGTGGCGCCCGAGGCGACGAGCAGCTTCGAGCGCGCCACGAGCACCCGCGGGTTCGCCCTCGCTGACTCTGATTGATCCCCACCAGCTTCGGCGAGCGGGCGCAGCGCCAGCAGGGCCTCTCCGGATCGCCCTGTCACCACCGCCGTCCGCACGAACCCGTCGAGGGCTGGCGCGTCGGTGACGTCCAGCTCCAGCGCGCGCAGGAAGTCGTCGTAGGCCCGCGCGTGGACGTCCGACTTCGCCATCATCACCCCACGATTGCGCCACTGCACGGCGCCCGCGCGCGCCTTCGCGTCGCGCACCGCGGCCGGACCGGCCTCAGGACCGAGCAGCGCCGTCAGCGTGGCGACGTTCTCGCCCGCGCGTCGGCTGTGGAGCTCGCGCGGCGCGGAGAACTCCAGTCGCATGGTGTCATCCGACAGCAGTGTGGCGCCCTGCGTGTATGGCTTCAACTCGTCGGGGCCCCCGATGTAGAGCGAGAGCACCGAGAACGGCTCGAGCACCGACACCAGTTGCAGGTCCTCGGCCACACCAGGGCGCGTCCAGTGCTCGCGCATCCTCGCCAGCCGCGCATCCAGGGGTCCATCCGACGCCATCATCAGCACATCGTCCCCACCCACCAACCACACCGTGCCGTGTGGAAACACCGAGAGGAACGTCGCGACGATCGAGCGGAGGTCGGCGTCGCTGATGTTGTAGGCGTTGGCCCACTGGCAGATGAGGCCGCCCGGCGACAGCCGGTCGCGCGCGCCCGCGAAGAACTCTCGCGTGAAGAGCGCTGCCACGCCCGCGATCCACGGGTTCGACGGCTCCGAGACGATGACGTCGTAGTTCTTCTCCGTCAGCAGCAGGTGCGAGCGGCCATCACCGACGATGAGGTTCGTGCGCGGGTCGTCCAGGGCGCGACGGTTCTCCGCCTCGAAGTAGCGCGACGCTTCCACCACCTCGGGCGAGATCTCAATCACGTCCGCGCGCGCAATCGGGTGGCGAAGGGCGGAGCCCACGGTGACCCCGCTTCCCAGGCCGATGATGGCCACGTCGCGGGGGTTGTCGTGCACCAGCAGCGGGAGGTGCGCCACCAGCTTCTGCGTCAGCATGTCGCCGCGGTTCGAGGCGTCCACCTTGCCGTCCACCGCCAGGGTGGTGGTGCCCGTCAGCCTCTTCACCGACACGGTGGCGGCCGCGCCCTCGCGGTAATAGAGCATCGTCCCGGCCTTGAGCATGGTCTCGAGGTCCAGGTCCTGCGGAACGAAGGGCGCGTACATGTAGGGCCCGCTGGCCAGCAGCTCCCGGTCCCACGGCGGGCTGAGGACGAGCACCACCGCGGCCATTCCTGAGGCGAGCACGCCGGCCACACGCGCGCCACCCGTGAGGGCGCCTCTCACGATCACGACGAGCGCCGCCCCGATCAGGCAGCCGCTCACCACCTGCAACGTGATCTGGAGACCGAAGCGCGGGATGAAGAAGAACCCGGCGGCCAGCGATCCCGAGACGGCGCCCAGCGTGTTGATGGCGTACACCACGCCGAATCGCCCCGCCACGCGCTCCGCGTGGTCGCCCGCCAGCGACAGGCCGAGGGGAAAGGCCGCGCCCAGGCAGATGGCCGTCGGCAGGATGAGGGCGGCGGTGAGCAGCAGGCCCTGCTCGAGCAACTGGTTGAAGGGATCGGCCGCGATGGCCATCTGCTCGGCCACCAGGCTGGGAATGCGCTGCCCGGCCAGCGAGTAGGTGTAGCTGGTCGTGATGGCGCCAAGGGCAAGCGCGATGGCCACCCATGCGGCGGGACGCCTCGCGCGCCCCACCATCCAGGCGCCCGCGGCCGAGCCGATGGCAACGCCGCCAATGACGGCGGCCAGCGTGGCTGCGAAGGCATACGTGGTGGGGCCCAGCACCAGCGCCAGGATGCGCGTCCACGCGATCTCGTGCATCAGCGAGGCGAAGCCCGAGAGCCCCAGGACGCCAGCGGCCAGCCACCGCCCGTCGCCACCCGCCTCGTTCCCGGCGGAGGCCTGCGCAGGCTCAGTCGCGCGCCGCTTCTCTCTGCGCCGCGCGGGACCTGCAGCGCGAGCCACGGCAACAGCGTCTCCAAGGGCGGGTCTGGTGCTCGAGACGGCGTCGATGACGGGCGCGGCGGACGCGGTGGGTTCGCTCCGAATCACGGCCACCACGCACAGCGCGGCAACGACGCTGCCGCTCACGCCGACCCAAATCGCCCCCGAGATCCCGATGGAGGGGATGAGCACGAAGCCCGCGAGCATCGCGCCAACCGCGGCCCCGGCCGTGTTCAGCGCATAGAGCACGCCGCTCTGCCGCGCGGGACGTCCACTCTCGCTGGCGAACCACCGGATGGCCATCGGAAACGTGGCGCCCAACGCGAGGGCGGGGATGAACACCATCACGAGACACGAGGCCAGGCGCACCGTCGGGAAGATCAGGCCCGGCCCGCCCTCGCCATACGCCCACGACAGGAGCGGTGTCAGCGCTCGAAGTTCCCATGGCAGCGCCAGCGCCGCCACGGCCACGCCGAGCTCGAGACCCACATACGCGCGCAGCGCGCTGGCGCGCGACAACCGCGAGGCCATTTCGCCGCCCCACGCCGCGCCCGCGGCCAGCCCGCCCAGGAACGCCGCTACAACAGCGGCCGCGGCGGCGGTGGTGTGACCGATGTAGAGGGTGAGGAGCCGGGTCCAGCTCACCTCGTAGACGAGGCCCGCAATGCCCGAACAGGTGTAGGCGATCAGGAACAACCAGGGCACGACGCCGAGAAGTGTATCGCCTGGCGAGCGCGTCATCGCGCGATCGTCAGGACGGGCGTGGCTGGATGAGCGGCTCCGGAAGCGTCAGTAGCGCGCCGAGCTTGTCGTCCCATTCAACAGGATCGAACCGCTCCATCCCGCTGCCGGGATAGAACGTCATCTCGCCGAACCACGCACGCCCCCGGACTTCGTAGAAGTCGACTCTGACGAACGGGAAGGGCGCCGCCAGCTTCGCCGCCAGATCCACCATCTGGTCGAACGTCCTGGGTTGCTCGAGAGGAGTGGTCGCGAGCGGGTGACTCCGGGTGAATGGCAGCCTGTTCCACTCGAGGTCGAAGAAATCCACCTTGAGCTCGGTCTGACGATCGGAACAGACGAACAGCAGTTCGGGCCTGCCGCTGAAGCACATCACCTTGTAGTCCTTGAGGTCGCCACCACCCTCGGCCTCGAGGAAGGCTTCGCAGACGATGCGAGGGGGAATATCGCGGTAGCACCATTCGTACGTCTGGTAGTAGAGGTTGGCCTCGGGCCGGATCCATGCCCGCAGCTGCTCCAGGGCCAGCTGCCTGTCGAACGTGTCCTTCGAACGGCACACGATGTTCTGCGCAGATCCGTGATTGGTCTTCAACACGAACCGATCCGGCAGGCGATCGAAGTCGATGTCTTCCGGGTGTTGATAGATGCCGAGAGCCGGGACCAGGTACCCGGTTCCGATCGTCTCGGCAACATAGCCTCTGACCGCGACCTTGTCGGCACATCGCGTCATGAGCGGATGCTGGTAATAGAGCTTCAACCATTGCATCTTCTCGTTGAACGAACGGGGTCGCTTCAGGTTGAGCTCGTATCCCACGCACTCGCGAAACTGCTCCTTGATCCGGGCGACCTTGAGCGCTTCCTCGGACCGATCTGGGCCGGTCGGAACACCGATCCGCCTCAGCGCAGCGCTCAGTGACCACATGCTCAACTCTCCACCACGGCCCACGGCATCGTTCCCAGGGGTGCACTCGCTGGATGCCCCCGCGCGCCGCCGGCAGGTCTCCGTCCTCGAGCGCCAACAGCCGAGGTTGTCGTACACGGCACTGTGGTGCGCATCGTACGAGTAACGACTGGTGGACGTCCAGCCGCGCACGGTAGAGCTATCCGATTCTGGCGTGGATCCGCGATTCAGAACGGGAACACGTGGACGCCCGCCGGACCCACCGGGAGAGGAACAACGCTACGCACCGCCTCGATCGGCAGTTCGCCGAACAGATGCGGAAACAGTTCACCACCACGCGACGGCTCCCACCGGAGCGCATCGCCCAGCGCATCGGATCGGACCGCCACGAGTAGCAACCCCGATTGGCCGGCGAAGTGCCGCGCCGCGGTCTCCTTCACCTGGGCCGCCGTCGAGAAGTGGATGTAGCCGTCGCGCACGTCAATCGGCGCGCCCGTGAATCGCCCCGTCGGCACACTCGCGCGCCACAGGTCCTCGGGCACGATCTTGTAGATGATGGCGGCATCGTTCATACCCGCTCATTGTCACCCGACGTAGAATGACCGCGCGAGGGGTGTTCATGTTGAAACCATGTGTTCTTGTTCTTGGGGTCATGCTGCTGGCCGCGCCGTCCGTCCATGGCCAGCCTGCCGCGCAAGCGCCGCGCGCCGCAGCGGCTATCCCGTCGATCGACGACCACGTCAGCGGCATGCGGAAGATCGACGGCTACTTCCCGCTCTACTGGGACGAGCGCGCCGGGACGATGCTCCTGGAAATTCCGCGATTCGATGCCGAGTTCCTCTTCTCCACCGGGCTCTCGGCGGGCCTCGGTTCCAACGACATCGGTCTCGATCGCGGCCAGGGCGGCCAGGGCCGCATCGTCTCGTTCCAGCGCGTGGGACCGCGCGTGCTGCTGGTGCAGGGTAACCAGTCGTTCCGGTCGAGCAGCAAGAACCCCCTCGAGCGCAAGTCCGTGGAGGAGTCGTTTGCCAAGTCGGTGCTCTGGGGCTTCACTGTCGCCGCCGAGTCTGGCGGCCGGGTGCTCGTGGATGCCACCGACTTCTTCCTGCGCGACGTGCACAACGCCGCCGGGCGGCTGCGGCCGGGCACCTATCGCCTCGACCGCGCGCGGAGCGCCTTCTACCTTCCCAACACCAAGGGGTTCCCGCGGAATACCGAGGTGGACATGACGTTGACGTTCGTCAACGAGGCTACCGGCGGCGGCGGGTTCGGCGGCGGCCCCGCGCAGGGTCCCGCGTCGATCGCGCCACCCCAGGTAGCCGGGGTCTTTGGTCGCGGGGGCGGAATGTTCTCGGGCTCGGTGGCCAGCGTCACGCCGTCGCCCGACGCCGTCACGCTGCGCGAGCACGTCTCGTTCGTGGAGTTGCCCGATGGCAACTTCCAGCCGCGCGTGGACGATCCGCGCGCCGGCTACGGCGGCATCAGTTTCGTCGACTACAGCCAGCCAATCGCTGAGCCCATCCAGTTTCGCTATGTCCGCCGGCATCGCCTGGTGAAGAAGGACCCGTCCGCCGCCATCAGCGAGCCGGTGACGCCCATTCAGTACTGGGTGGACTCGGGCGCGCCCGAGGACGTGAAGACGGCGCTCATCGAGGGCGCCATGTGGTGGAACCAGGCGTTCGAGGCCGCGGGCTTCCGGAACGCGTTCAAGGTGGAGGTGCTGCCGGAGGGCGCCGACCCGATGGACATCCGCTACAACATGATCAACTGGGTGCACCGTTCCACGCGCGGATGGAGCTCGGGCGGTTCCGTCACGGACCCGCGGACCGGTGAGATCATCAAGGCCACCGTCACGCTCGGCTCGCTCCGCGACAGGCAGGACTACCTCATCTTCGAGGGCCTGCTCTCGCCCTACACCACCGGCAACGAGCGGCCGGCCATTCTCTACGAGACCGCGCTCGCGCGCATTCGCCAGCTCTCGGCGCACGAGGTAGGCCATACGCTCGGCCTCGGGCACAACTACTACGACAGCGGCAAGGGCTGGATCTCGGTGATGGATTACCCGCATCCCCTCGAGCAGCTCCGGCCCGACGGCACCATCGACCTGGCCCGCGCCTACGAGGCGCGCATCGGCGACTGGGACAAGGTCGCCATCAACTACGGCTATCGCCAGTTCGCCGGCGCGGACGACAAGGCGGCGCTCACGAAGATCCTCGACGATGCGTGGGCCGAGGACTTGCGGTACTTCACGAACCAGGACACCGACATCCACCCGCGCACCGAGCAGTGGTCGAACGGTGTGAGCCAGGCCGACGAGCTGGACCGCCTGATGAAGGTGCGTCGCGCGGCCATGGACCGCATCGGCGAGACCACCATCCGCACCGGCGCGCCGATGACCACCATCGAGGAGCCGCTCGTGCCCATCTTCATGTATCACCGCTACGCGGTGGAGGGCGCCGCGTCGACAGTGGCCGGGCAGGACTTCGTCTACGCCATGCGCGGTGACGGCCGCACGCCGGTGAAGTGGGAGGCCGCGGCGAACCAGCGTCGCGCGCTCGAAGCGCTGGCCGCCACCCTGAAGCCGTCCGAGCTGACGATCCCGCGGAAGATCCTGGATCTCATTCCGCCGCGCCCGCCGGGCTTTGGCGCGCACCGGGAAATGTTCCCGCGCACCACGGGCGAGGGCTTCGATCCGATCAGCCCCGGCGCCATAGCGGCCGACGTCACCATCGGGTTCGTCCTGCAGCCCGATCGCGCCTCGCGCATGGTGGCGCAGCACGCCGTGGATCCGTCGCTGCCCGGCCTCGAGGAGGTGATCGACCACCTGACGAAGGCCACCTTCGACGCCCCCACCGCGAACCCGTACGAGGCCGAGGTGCGGCGCGCCGGGGAGCGCGTGCTCGTGGATCGTCTCACGTGGCTGGCCGCCGCCGCGCAGAATGCACAGGTGCGCGCGGTCGCCTCGCTCAAGCTCCAGCGGCTGGCGGATCGCATCCGCGTGGACGGCTCGAAGGGCGAGGCCGATATCGCGCAGCACACGCTGCTGGCCGCCGACATCAAGCGCTTCCTCGAGCGGCCGGCGGAAACGGCGATGATGCTGCCCGCCGCGCCCGCACCTCCCGGCGCCCCGATTGGCGACTACCCGCAGAACTGGCTGGCGCGCCCGGCGGCGTGCTCGTGGGACGATGCCGGCGCGGACGGCCCCATCTTCTACCAGCCGCCGTACTGACCGTGACCAGCCCTTCGACCAGCGCGCCGCCGATCGGGGTCATTGTCCGCACGCTCGGACGACCCCGGCTGGGCGAGGCGCTGGACAGCCTCCTCGGCCAGACGCGCCTGGACTTCGAGACCGTCGTCGTGGACATGAGCGGCGGACGCGCCGCGCCGGTCGTTGCCGAGCGCGCCGCGCGTCTGCCCCACTTGCGGCATGTCGTGCTGCCCGGCCCACTGAACCGGGCCAGCGCCCTGAACCTGGGCGTCACCCGGAGCACGGCTGCCACCCTCGCCATCCTGGACGACGACAACCTGTACACGCCAGCGCACGTTGACACCCTGGTGCGCGGGCTGGCCAGCAGCGGAGCGGACCTCGCATACACGGGTGTGACCCGCGAGACGTTGACGCCAGATGGCGATTTCGTGCACGCCGAGCCCACTCATGCACGCTTCGATCGAGCCCGGCTGCTGTTCGGCAACTTCATCTACGCGACGGGCACCGCGTTCCGCCGCGAGATGTGGGAGAAAGTCGGCGGTTACGATCCGCGCTTCCCGGTGTACGAGGACTGGGAGTTTCTGATTCGTGTGGCGCACGCCGGCCGCATCGTCGCGCTGCCGGTGGTGAGCGGCATCTCGCGCAGCTTCACCGGCGACCCGTCACGGCCCTCTCACCGAGACGAGGCGGACGATTGCGCGCGCTGCGCGGCCGGGTTGTTCTGGGTTCACCGCGAGAAGTACACGCCCGAGCTGTTCGAACGCCACCCGGAGCTCGTCCGGGCCCATCCCGAGGTGCCACTCGGGGGCACACGGCCCGCCTACGAGCCGCTGGTGGCGAGCTGGATGGGCCGGTGCGCCCGGATTGAGAGCCACTCATGAACCCGACCGCGCGCATGGATGCGCTCTTCTCCCCTCACGCCACGCGTGTCGTCGTCCTCGGTCATCCCGGCCATGAGCTCGCCATCTACGGGCTGCTGCAGCGCCACCCGCCCGACACCATCGTCGTGATCACTGACGGCGGCTCGCACCAGCGCGAACGGGAATCACAGGAAGGGCTGCGCCGCATCGGACTGCTCGGGCGCACGCGGTACCTGGGCTTCCCGGAGACTCGTTTCTACGACGCGCTGCTGGACGGCGACGTCGCGTGCTTCCGCGAAGCCGCGGCGGCGGTGAGGGACGTGATTGGCCCGCGGAACCCGACCGATGTCCTGTGCGACGCCGTGGAGTTCTACAATCCGCTCCATGACATCACGCTCCCCCTCGTCCGTGTCGCGCTGGAGGGCGTCGGCGCGTCGGTGTACGAGATCCCGCTCGTCTACGAGGTCGAGGGATGTGCGAACACGTTCGAGGTGCAGCGCGTGCCCGGGACGATGCGCGATCGGTGCCTCGCATACGCGCTGAGCGAGCAGGAGCTTCAGTCGAAGGTCGCGGCGCGCGCCGACGTCTACCGCAGCCTGCACGAGCAGGCGGGCCCCGAGCTGCTGCAGGTGCCACCGGCGCACATGGCCCGCGAGGAGCTGGCCCTCGCCTCGCCCCGGCTTCCGGCGCCCGGGGCCGGGGGGCGTGCATTGCGATACGAATACCGGGCGCGGCTGCTGCACGCCGAGGGACGCGTCGCGCGGATGATTACCTATGCCGGCCATTTCCGGCCGATGCTCGACAGCCTGGGCGTACCTCGAGACCAATCATGACCATCCGCCGCATCCTCTGCCCCATCGACTTCTCCGACGCCTCGACGCACGCGGTCGAGCAGGCTGTGGCGCTCGCGCGCTGGTACGGCGCGCGCATCACGGCTTTGCACGTGCACCTCACCGTCACGCGGGCGCCCGGCATATCCACACCGGACGGCCTGATGGTGGAGATGCCGGCGCCGGCGGATCTCGAGGCGCTTCGTGCCCGCGTCGCCACCGCGGGCCGGCCCGCCACCGATGCCGGCATCGGCCTCGACGTCGTCATCACCGCCGGCGAGCCGATGCGCGCCATCCTCGATCAGGCGGCACAGCTGCCCGCCGACGTCATCGTGATGGGCACGCACGGCACGAGCGGGTTCCAGCACCTGCTGCTGGGATCCGTCACCGAGAAGGTGCTCCGGAAGGCTGCGTGTCCCGTGCTGACGGTGCCGCCGCGCGCGCAGACGACGTCGGCGCAGCCGTTTGCGCGGTTGCTGTGCGCGGTGGACTTCTCGGAGTCCTCTCTGAAGGCGGTGGATGCGGCCGCCTCGCTCGCGCAGGAGTCGGGCGCGGCGCTCACGCTGGTGCATGTCCTCGAGTGGCCGTGGCACGAGCCGCCCGTGCCGAGCATGGCAGGCGTGCCGCCCGAGCAGGCGCGCGCGCTGATCGAGTACCGCCAGTACCTGGAGGACAGCGCGAGGTCACGCCTGGAAGCGGTCGCCGCTTCTACGGTCCCCACCGGACCGGCGCCGACCGTCGCGGTGCGCTTTGGCAAGTCCTACGTCGAGCTGCTCGACGCCGCCCGCGACGGCCAGGCCGATCTCATCGTCATCGGCGTGCGCGGGCGCAACGCGCTGGACATCGGATTGTTCGGCTCCACCACCAACCAGGTGGTGCGCCGCGCGACGTGCCCGGTACTGACGGTGACGGGATAGGGCCTCGCCGTCAGCGCGTCGGGCATTCTCCCGCCAGCGGGCGCCAGCCTTCCACGTCCAGGATGATCTGGTTGTAGTTCGGGTCGCGGGCGACGCCGCCAAGGGGTGAGGGCGTCGGGCCCACGCGCACGCCGCCGCCCACCGCGACGCCGCCCGGATCGAGCTGGCCCTTCCGGATGAGGCCGGTGATCTCGATCATCGTCCCCTCGTTCGACTTGATCTCGTTCATCAGGGCCTTCGGCCCCGTCAGCCGGAAACGCCGGCCGGGTGGAACCGACGAGCGCGATTCGTGCTCGGGGCTCTCCATGACGGTGAAGGCGGTGCCCTTCGAGCACCCGGGGATGCTGATGCGCATCGAGTCCTTCGGGACCGGCTTCTCCTGCTGTGCCACGGCCGAGCCAGCCAACCCCACGACGAGCGCGACGACTGTGAGCGCCTTCATACCCCCAGTCTAGCAACCGGGGCCTGGCGCGATACCCCCGAATGTTGAGGCGAGTTTCTGCCTACATAGCATCGTTCCTGGGGGGGTACCGTGTCAGTCCCCTACGCCCGCCCCGCGAACTCGCGCGTCTCGGTGTGCACCTTTACCTTCTCGCCTTCCTTGATGAAGAGCGGCACGCGCACCTCGAGGCCGGTCTCGAGCGTCGCGGGCTTGGTCACCCCGCCGCTGGCCGTGTCGCCCCGCACCCCCGGCTCGGTGGCGGTCACCGTCAGTTCGACCACCGGCGGCAGCTGCAGACCGATCGGGCGCCCGTTGAAGCGCTGCACCTGCACGAGCAGGTTGTCGGACAGCAGCAGCCGATCGTCGCCCAGGAGGTCCGCGGGCAGGGTCAAGGTCTCGAAACTGACCTGGTCCATGAAGTGGCCGCCGTCGGCATCGCTGTAGAGGTACGCGGCGCTCACGAAGTCCAGGTCGGGCTCCTTGAACTTCTCGGCCGCCTTGAAGGTCTTGTCGAACACCGCCCGCGTCAGCAGGTTGCGCATCTTCAGCCGCACCAGCGTCTGGCCGCCGCGCGCCGTCGGCGTGGACACGTCCACGTCCAGGCAGTGATACGGCGCTCCCTCGAACTCGAAGTACATCTTCCGCCTGATCGCAATCGCTTCCACCAGTCCTGCCATGTCGCTCCTTCGGGGCCCGGATCCACCGCGGCCCCGCCCATGGTACCGGAGCCGCACGCCATTACGCCATAGAAGGTAACCATTACGTATAATGGCGTAATGGGACAGGAGAACCCGTTCGTCTACGGCGAGATTGTCACCGCCGGCGCCTTCGCGGACCGCGAAGCCGAGCGCGAGCGCCTGGCTCGCGACCTGGCCGAGGGGCAGAAGGTGTTCCTCATCTCGCCTCGCCGCTACGGCAAGTCGTCGCTCGTGCGCGACGTGCTCCGCGGCCTCGCGCGGCAGAAGGTCCTCACCGTCGAGGTCACCGTCGCGGCCTCCAGCTCGTACGTCGGCTTCCTGGAGGCGTACGCGCGGGCGCTGGTCACCGCCGACACCCCCATCGGCCGCCTCCGCCGCTGGACCACCGAGCTGTTGCAGGTCGTCCGGCCCGAGCTGCGGTTCGACGGCCCCTCTACCGGGGGCGGGGCCGCCACCACTGGCGGCGTCACGCTCGCCTTCCCCGCCGTGCGGACCGCCCGCGACACCGCACGGCTCGCGGCCGAGGTCTTCGCCCTGCCCGGCCGCATCGCGGCCGCCCGGAAGCAGCGGCTCGCCATCGCCCTGGACGAGTTCCAGGCCATCGTGTCGTTCGACGGCGGGAACGTCGAGCACGCGCTTCGCGCGGCCGTGCAGGACCAGCGCGCGGTCGGCTACGTCTTCGCGGGCTCCGAGCCCTCGCTGATGGAACGCATGCTCGAGCCGCGCCGGCCCTTCTACAAGGCCGGCCCGGTCATGCGGCTGGAGAAGATCGACGAGGAGATCTTCGCCACCTTCATCGAGGCGCGCTTTGCCGCCAGCGGGCTCAAGCCCGAGCGGGGCCTCGGCGCCGCCATCGTCGAGCTGGCCGCCAACGTGCCGTACGACGTCCAGCGCCTCGCGCACGAGACCTGGGACGATGTGTGGGTGGCGAGGAGGAGGAGTGCGGGCCTGGACGACCTGCATGGGACGCTGACGCGCCTGCTGGGCGAGCAGCACACCGCGTTCGAAGAATCGTGGCAGCGCCTCACGCTGGCGCAGCGCGCCGTGCTGCGGGCGCTGGTGCTGGAGGACGGGCGCGAGCTCATGTCGTGCGACGTGCGCACGCGCCATCGCCTGCCGGGCGCGTCCAGCGTGCAGTCCGCGCTCGGCGCACTGGTGCGCCAGGATGTCGTGATGAAAACAGGGAGCCGCTATACGGTGAGCGACTCCCTGTACAGGGAGTGGGTGGCGCGGAAGACCTTCTGAAAGGCGCGGCCAAGCCGCGCCCACCAACGGCCCACGCGCCGAAGGTGCGCCCTCCCGAAGCGCCGCCTACTTGTCCAGCGCCACCGTCGAATCGAAGCGCACGCGGAGCACCGTCCCGGACGGCAGATCGACGTCCTTGCCCTCGGTGGCCACCAGCACACCGCCGCCGCCAACCAGGATGCCGGCGATGGCCCCCTTCATGCCGCCGAGGATGCCGCCGAGGATGGCGCCCACCGCGGACCCTGCGCCAATGCGCCCGACCTCACCCTTCAGCCCTTCGCTTTCGAGAGCCTGCGTCACCAGGATCTTCGCGTCGTAGGGGCGGCCCGACACCGTGAGCTTCGTGAAGTTGATGCTCAGGCTACCCTTGCGATCGCTGCGGGAGGCAGCGTCCACCGCCGCGACGTAGCCGGTGATCAGCGATCCCGCCGGAATCAGCAGATCGTCTCCCTGGTAGAGGTGCACCATCGTGGTGGCCTCGACTGGATCCTCGACCTTTGCGGTGCCCGAATTGAGTGGTGTCTGCAATCGGACGTCGAGTTCGGTGCCGACGGCGATGCTGCGGCCGTCCTCGCCCGCGCGGGCGAAGCCGTTGGCGCGGCGAACATAGGCATCCAGGCGGTCGGACAGATCCCGCCTGTCGCGGTCGCTGATGGTTTCCCCCCGACGGCTCTTCACCCGGAAGTACGCGAGCTCGTCCTGCAGGTCGCGCAGATCGCGGTCCAGGCTGGAGCGCTCGGACGAGGACACTGTCCTCTCCACGCGCGAAAAGGCGGTCTGTGCATCGGTCAGCTTGCGCTCGAGGCTCGATAGATCGGCACTTCCCTGCGCCCAGGTCACCGTGCCGGTGAGAAAAAGAATACCCATCAATGTCCACACGAACTTCATTTCGCACCCCCTGTAACCCATCAAGCCCCGATTACACCCAGGGAAGCAAGCCGCGTGCCGGTCCTTCAGCGGGTACAATCTGTGCAGAGGCATTAGACATGGCTACCCAACCTCGTGTGTTCACCCGGTCCGGTCGCGCGATGTCGTTGGTCGTCTTCGCGCTGTGCACGGCGGTTGTCTCCGCCCAGACGCAGGTGACCCCGCCCAAGAACAAGTACACGCCCGAGCAGGACGTGCAGATCGGTCGCGAGGCCGCAGCCGAGGTGCGCCGGGAGTACCCGATCATCGACGACCGCCAGATCGACGGCTATCTCGACGAGCTCGGGCGGCGCCTCATCGCCGCCTCTCCGGACAACCTGAAGCACCCCGCCTTCGAGTATTCGTTCACGCCGGTCAACTTGAAGGACATCAACGCGTTCGCGCTTCCCGGCGGGCCGATGTTCGTCAACCGGGGCATGTTCATGGCCGCATCCGGCGAGGGCGAGGTGGTCGGCGTGATGGCGCACGAGCTCGCCCACGTGTTACTGCGCCATGGCACCGCCAACGCCACCAAGGCGCAGGGCTTCCAGCTGGGCGCGCTGGCCGGCGCCATCGCAGGCGCGGTGATCGGCGGTGGATGGGGCGAGGCCATTTCGCAGGGGTCGCAGTTCGGTCTCGGCACGTGGCTGATGAAGTACAGCCGCGAGTACGAGAAGCAGGCCGACCTGCTGGGCGCGCAGATCATGGCGCGTGCCGGTTACGATCCGCGCGACCTCGGGCGGATGTTCGAAACCATCGAGAAGCAGGCCAACGGCACGCCGCCGCAGTGGCTGAGCAGCCACCCCAACCCGGGCAACCGGTCGAAGTACATCGCGGAGGAGGCCGCCAAGCTGCAGATCGGCCCGCGTCCCGACAGCAACGGCTTCGCCTCGACGAAGAACCGCTTCAACGCCCTGCCCCCTGCGAAGTCGATGGCCGACCTGGCCCGCAGCGGTGAGGGTGGTGGATCCGGCGGTGGCCGCGAGGCGCCGGCGTCGGTCGGAAGAATCGGAGAACCCGTGCCGGCCCCGTCGCGCCAATACCGCACGATGCGAGGCGGGCAGCTGTTCCAGGTGAACGTGCCCACCAACTGGACGCCCCTGGCGTCCAACAACTCGGTGAAGTACGTGCCGCAGAATGCGTACGGCGAAGCGCGGGGGCAGACCGTGCTGACGCACGGCGTGGAGCTGGGCGTGGCGCGCGCGTCCTCGCGCGATCTCCGACAGGCCACGGGCACCTTGATCGATGCCTTCCTGCAGGGTAACCCCGACATGCGCATCGCGGGCGAGTCGCGCGCCGCGCGAATCTCGAACCGCACGGCCATCGGCACGCCGCTCATCGGCCGTTCGGCGCTCGGGGGCAACGAGCGCGTGGGCGTGTACACGACGTTCCTGGCCGATGGGAATCTCTTCTACTACCTCACGGTGGTGCCGGAAAACGAGGCGCAGGCCTACCAGGCGGCCTTCGATCGGGTGGGCCAGTCGATCCGCCTCGGCGACCGCTAGCGCACGCGGAAACACTCACGACCGCGCACTCGGGGTGACCCAAGGGCGCGGCCGCAAGCGTGCTGGGGAGGCCGGGGGGAACCGGCGTGTATCAATCGTGTCTGCGGGCGCCGCGCTGCATGGCCTTCAGGCCGCGCTCGAGACGTTCGGCGGCTTCCGCCGTGACGTCGATGAATCGGACCGCGAAGCCAAACCCGGGCCGGCGGTAGAGCGTCTCGGCCTTCATCTCGACCAACCCGACTTCGGGCAGCTCGACCTTCAGCATCACGATGACGCCCTGTTCCTGCTCGTGCATCGCATGCACGAAGCAACCGCCGAGACCGAGGTCGTAGATGCGAACCGGGGTTTCGAGCGACCCCACCCGCCAGGCGTCGAAGGGCCCGGGAATCCTGTCCGACTCGCGCCGGTCCTCGACAGCAACTTCCACCCTGGCAGTCAAACCCGTGAACCCTGTGAGCATCTGGTATCCCTCGCGACTTCTGGGATGCTACACAAGACGAATTTAAAAGTCAATAATGTCCTATAAAGTTCTTTATAGGCGGTTTCTTCTTGCTGCTCAGGCTATCTACTTCTTCGTGGCCGTCCAGGCGCCGCCGCTGCCCGATGTGCCCTTCATGGTGTTCCCCGACACCGTCCCCGTGAACCGGACGCCGCCCGCGGTGAAGGTCACTTCCTCACCCCGCACCCGCGCATCGGAGATGGTCGCACCCCCCAGCGTGCCCTGCAGCATCTGGAACTGCTGCGTCAGCTTCAGCTCGCCCTGCGGCATCTGCCACGAGCCAGCCACCTTCGCGGGGACGATCCACAGCAGCGCCGTGCACCAGCTCGTGCAGTTCTCGGTGACGTTCCCCGTCTCGTCCGCCGTCCAGTCTTCCATCGTGAACGAGTTCGCCACGATGCGCGTGCCCGGTTTCAGGTCCAGCAGCTTGGGCCGCAGCTTCATGTTGATCGACGGCAGCAGGAACATCGTGATCACCTGCGCCTTCGACAGGTCCGCCTCGAACAGGTCGCCTTGCTCGAAGGTGGCTCTCGCCGTCACGCCTTCCTTGGCCGCATTGTCCTGGGCCAGCTTCACCATGTCGGGGTTGTACTCGATGCCGAGCGCCCGCGCGCCGCGCTTGGCCGCCGTGATCACCGTGCGGCCGTCGCCCGAGCCCAGGTCCATGACGAAGTCCTGCGGCGTCACCTTGGCCATGTCGAGCATCTTGTCCACGAGCGCCTGGGGCGTCGGCACCCACACCACGTCCTTGCCCGCCTGGCCCACCGTCGGCTCGAAGGGCTTGGCCGGGGCCTGCGTCTGCGCGCCGGCGACCGCCGCGACCGACAGGCTCAGGAGGAACAGCAACGAACGAAGCGCCGGGTGATGACTCATGGTGATGTCTCCAGGGTTCAACGCGGCTCTCCGGCCGCCAGACGAAAAGGACGTGCTTGCTCGGATGATAAAACGACACGCCGCGGGCCAGCGCTTACCGGCGCGGACCGGCTGGGACGGGCGCCGCCGCGAACGCATGCGCCGCTGCTGCCCAGGCCTCGGCCTCGCCAGGCGCCGCGGGCCCCTTCCCGAACACCTCGACAATCGTCGAGGCCACCGATCCGATGTTGACGAAGGTGTGGCGGGCGCCGCCCGTGAGAGACAGCGCTTCGCCCGGGTTCACCTCCACCGGGCTCTCGCCCTCGATGGTCAGGCGCAGCTGCCCGGTGATCAGCACGAACACGTGATAAGTCGCATCGTTGTGCGCGTGCATGCGCCTGGTCGCCCCAGGCTCGGCGTAGTCGCGCAGGATGCGGAACTCGGGCCGGTCCAGCACCACCATCGACGAGATGCCCGGATCGCCCTGCACGGCCCGCGCCTTCTCCGGTCCCGCCACGGCCTGCGCCCACGCCGTGGTGGCCACCAGCGCGAACGCCGCCACCTGCACCGCCGACCACACTCGCCGCACCGTGACCATGTGCCTCTCCTTCTGCTCCGCCCACCGCCCGCTCATCGGGCTCGCCGATTGTAGTTGACCCGCTCGAGCGAACTGAGGGGATAAAATGCGCCGGGGGTCACACGTGGATCGCAGCCTCGCGACGGCCGGCATCGCCCTTGTCGTTCTCCTCGGCCACCTGCCGGCAGCGGCGCAGGACAGGGTGCCCACCGTGGTCTGGGCGCCGAAGTCCGCGGAGCTGCCCGGCTACACACCGCCGCAGCGCCCCTGGGTGAAGCTCGCGGACCTCAAGGCGGCCCATCGCGGCCAGCCCCACTGGCGCGAGTTGCTGGTGGACGATGGCCGGCTGACGGCGGAGTACGTGTCCGCCGCACCCGGCACGAAGGTCGGCCGCCGGTTCCACCCCGATACACGCGAGTGGTTTGCCGTGGTCGAGGGCGAGGTCCGCGTGGACATCGAGGGCCAGGCGCCCTTCACCGCCATCCGCGGCTCGCTCGTCAACATCCCCCGGCACACCATCTACTCGCTCGAGACCATCGGCACCACACCCAGCCTCCGCTTCATTGTCAACGTGACGAAGGCGAAGACGGTGTACCCGCAGGAGGGCGAGCCGCCGCCTGCGCCGGCCGGCATGCAGTGGGTGCCGGCCACCATCAACCGCACGCCCGGCCGCTACGACGAGTTCAACAAGCCTCACCTGAACATCCACGAGGAAGCGGCGAAGAACCCGAAGTACGCCGGCGGCCGATTCGTGCGCGACGACAAGTCCGAGATGCTCGTGCTGTACGGCCACGAGAAGAACATGCCGCCGCTCGACCCGACCGACAAGGGTCACTTCCACGCCGAGAGCGCGGAGTTCTGGCTCGTGTTCACCGGGAAAATCCGCTACGCGTTCGAAGGGCAGGAACCCTTCGTGGCCAGCGAGGGCGACGTCGTGTACGTGCCCGCCTCCACGTGGCACGCGACGCGCTACACCGGTCCGGACCCGTCGTGCCGTCTCTCGATCACGGAGTACGTGGGCAATACGCTGATCCTGCCGCCCGCGAAGCCGTGAACGGTCAGCGGCGAATGCGAATCTCGTTCGAGGGACCGCTGGTTCCGCGCGAGTTCACTGCGCGCACCCGCACGTAGTAGGCGCCGGGAGGCGCGGTCGTCGAGAAGGCGGTGACGTTGCCGACGGGCAGCACCGCCAGGTCCGCCAGGCCCGGTGCGCTGCCGGCTTCGATGATGAACCCGTTGTGCGTGCTCCCGGCGGGCGCAATCCACCGCAGGTTCACCGTCGGGCCCGAACCCGAGACCGAGAGGCTGTGGGGAGCCACTGGCCCTCCGCGCCCCTGCAGGGTGATTTCATTCGAGGGATCCGAAATTCCCAGGGCGTTCAGTCCCCGTACCCGCACGTAGTAGGTCCCCGGCGGCACATCGACCGAGTACCCGGTCACGTTCCCCACATTGAAGCGGGCGAGGTTGCTCCCCCCTCGCGCGGAGCCTGCCTCGACCACGTACGACGTGGGCACGTCCGCCGCCGACGCCGATGTGGGCGCGACCCACGACAGCGTCGCGAACGTGCCCTGCCAGGTGGCCGACAGGTTCGTGGGACTGAGCGGCCGGTAGCCGCTGTTGATCTGGAAGGAAATCTCCGGCGAGAACGGGCCCACGCCGAACGGGTTCGAGGCACGCAGGCGCGCGTAGTAGGCGCCTTGCGGCAGGTCGCCGCTCACCGTGAGGACATTCCCCAGCGCGAAGCCGTTGACGATGTTGGCGGATCCAGGCGAGCTGCCGACGTAGAGCAGGTACTGCGTGGCGCCGCCCGACGTCGGGGGGTTCCACGAGAGGGTGGCGCTCGATCCCGAGACGCTCGCGCCGAAGTCCGTCGGCGCACCGGGCGGTCCCGACTGGTACAGGTCGATCGTGGCCTCGTTGGACGGCAGACCGAACTGCCCGGCGGCGTTGTACGCGCGGACGACGAAATAGTACGTCGCTCCCGGAGCAAGGTTCAGGGGAACGCGCGACTGCGCGCCGGCATCGACCTCGGCGACATAGACGCCGGGCGAGGTGCCAATCGAGAGGCGATAGCCAACCGTATAGGGATCGGTGTTGGGGTCCCACTCCGCGGTCAGGCGAATCTGCGCCTGCGCAGACGCCGCGGTGGCGACCACGAGAAGCGCCGACACCAACCCCACCGCGAAGCGGCGAGGGCCGCGGCCCCAGACGGCTTTGCGGCGACACGAATCGATTGTCGGACGAAGTCCGGCGAGGGGCAGCATTCTCTGTCGTGGAGACCTATTGCCGGCGCAATGCGAGAGTCGAGCCAAGCGTCGTGACAAAAGTATCCCTTCGAGTGTCATCTCGAGTTCGTCCGTGTCAGAAAAACACCATCAATGGAAGAAATGAGCATGTAATTCTTGCCATCGGCGCCCAAACTTACACGGTTGTCGGCACTACCTTGAAACGGGAACAGGGGGCAGAGCCGACGCTCGCCCCCCGTCCGACCTGGTGCGGCGCTGTTACCGCCGCACGACCACCTCGTTCGAAGCCGCGCCGACGCCGCTCGCGTTCACCCCGCGAACGCGGACGTAATAGACCCCTGGAGGCGCCTGCGTCGAGAACCGAACCACGTTGCCCACCCGCAGCACCGCCAGGTCCGACCGGCCAGGCGCGCTGCCGGCTTCGATGATGTATTCGGTCGGCGCGACCCCCGGGGGCGCGGTCCACCGCAGGTCCACGGTCGAGCCCTCACCCGATGCCATGAAGTAGGTCGGCGCGTTCGGTGAACCGGGCGCGCGCAGTTCGAGATCTGGCGTCGGATCCGACTCCCCGAGGTCGTTCACCGCCTTCACCCGGACGTAGTAGCTGCCGGCCGACACGTTCGCGCTGAACGAGGTCGTGTTGCCGACCGAGACCGTCGCCACGTCGCTCATGCCCGGCGCGCTGCCGGCCTCGAGCACGTAGTTGTTGGGCACGTCCTCCGTGGCGTCGGCCGCCGGGGCCGTCCACGACAGCGTGGCCGTCGTGCCCTGCCAGGTCACCCGGAAGCGCGTCGGCGTGCGCAGCCACCGGCCGACGCGGAAGAGCACCTCGTTCGAATAGAGGCTCATGCCCGCGGCGTTGGCGGCGCGGACTCGCGCGTAGTACTTGCCGCGCGGCAGGTCGCCCCGCACCGACAGCACGTTGCCGACATTCAGGCCGTTCGTGAGGTTGGTGCCGCCCGAATACGTGCCGACGTTGAGCCGGTAGCCGGTCGGCGTGCCACCCGAGGTGGGCGCGCGCCACGACAGCGCGACGGTATTGCCTGACACGCTCGCGGCCATGCCGCTCGGCTCGCGCGGGGCGGTGGACGACGACACCGTCACCGTCGCGCTCCTCGTGATCGTCCCGCCCGAGCCAGTGGCCGTCAGCGTGAACGTCGTGGTCTCCGTCACTCCCAGCGTAGTGGACCCGGACAGGGCGACTGACTGGCCATTGATGGAGGCCGACGTGGCGTTGCTGGTCTGCCAGCTGACGAGAGCCGTGTTCGCGGACTGCAGCG
>DAIRFN010000166.1:5882-12337 GCA_036795065.1 Vicinamibacterales bacterium | reverse complement strand
TATGCCCCGATTCGTCGTCCTGCTCCGCGGCGTGAACGTCGGCAAGGGAAATCGGCTCCCGATGGCCGAGTTCCGCGCCCGGCTCGAAACGCTCGGCCACACGGATGTCCGCACGTTGCTCAACAGCGGCAATGCCGTGTTCAGCAGTCCCGGTCGTTCCGCCGATGGTCACGCCAGGGCCATTCACGATGCGCTGCTCGAGCAGCCGGGCCTGGACCTGCACGTCGTGGTCGTGCCGTCGCACACGTTCCGCTCGGTCGTCGAGCAGAACCCGCTGGCCCCGTCGGCAGACGTGCACTCGCGCCTGCTGGTCGCATTCGCGCAGCAGCCCGCCGCCATCACGGCGCTCTCGGCTCTGACCCCGCTCGTGCAGCCAACGGAGCGCTTCTTCGTCGGTGGCCATGCCGCGTACCTGCTGTGCACCGACGGCATCCTGAACAGCAAGGTGGCGACCGCCCTGCTCGGCAAGTCCGGCAAGGCGGTCACCACGCGCAACTGGGCGACGGTCCTGAAGCTGAACGAGATGGTCGCTGAGAAGTCGGCCTGAACCGCACCGGGAATTAGCTGGCCTGGAGGCACGCGTGGAATATCAACTCACCGATGCGCTGCCGGTGCTGCGACGCACGCCGGCTGTCTTGCGCGAGCTGCTCGTGGACCTTCCCGGCCGATGGACGGGCGCGACCGAGGGGCCCGGCACGTGGAGCCCGTTCGACGTGGTCGGCCATCTCATTCACGGCGAGCGCACCGACTGGATCCCGCGCATCGAGCACATCCTGCAGCACGGCGACGCCGTGCCGTTCCCGGCCTTCGACCGCGAGGCGATGTTCGCGGCCTCGAGCGGGCTTCCGCTCGGCGAGCTGCTCGAGACGTTCGCCCGGCTGCGCGCGGAGAACCTGGATCGCCTGGCCGCGCTGCGGCTGACCGAGGCCGACCTCTCGCGCCCCGGCCGGCACCCGGACCTCGGCCCGGTCGCGCTCGGCCAGCACCTGTCGACGTGGGTGGCGCACGACCTCGGTCACATCGCGCAGGTCGTGCGCGTGATGGCCCGGCAATACTCGGAAGCCGTAGGGCCCTGGCGCGCGTACCTCTCCATCCTCCGACCCGCGGCAGAGGCTCCGAAGCCAGCCACCACCTCAAACGTCAAGCAGGCGGTGCCGTTCCTCGGCGTCACCGATATCGAGGCGTCGCTTCGGTTCTACATCAACGGGCTCGGCTTCAAGATGACGAACAGTTGGGCACCGGAGGGACGCATCCGGTGGTGCTGGCTCGAGCTGGGTGAGGCAGCCGTGATGCTCCAGGAGTACTGGAAGGACGGCAAGCCTGCAGGCGGGCCCGAAGGTCCGTTGGGCCAGGGCGTCTCGATCTGCCTGATGTGCGCGGACGCCATCGCGGTCTATCACGACGCGGTCGGGCGCGGGCTTGCGGCGTCGCGGCCGTTCGTCGGCAATCACTTGTGGGTCACGTCGCTCACCGATCCGGACGGGTACCGGCTGGACTTCGAGAGCCCGACAGAGGTGCCAGAAGGCACGGTGTTCGGCGATGAGGCCTGAGGCGAGCCGCCCCGGGCGCCCGCGTCAGCTCGGGCCGAGCAGCAGCGCCAGGTACACGGCGTAAGTCGCCAGCAGCAGCCCGCCCTCCCACCGCGTCACGCGGAAGCCCGTGTACATCAGCGGGAAAAGTAGCAGCGTCGTCCCCAGCATCCACCACGAGTCGCGCGCGATGATCAGCGGGTTCACTCCCAACGGGCTGACGAGAGCGCTCAGGCCGAGGATCCCGAGGATGTTGAACAGGTTCGACCCGATGACGTTGCCGATGGCCACGTCGTCCCGCCCGCGCACGACCGAGACGAGCGAGGTGACGACCTCGGGCAGGCTGGTCCCGGCCGCGACGATGGTGAGGCCGATGACGCGTTCCGACATCCCGAAGATCCGCGCCAGCTCGACGGCGCCGGTCACGGTGGCCTGGGCGCCCGCGCCGAGCACCGCCACGCCGCCCAGCACGAAGGCCAGCAGCACCGGCGGGCCCTTCACCGTCGGGACGTCCCCGCCAAGCTCCTTCACCTCGGCGCCGAACTCCTGCAGTTCCGTGGCGTTCATCTGATCGCGCACGAGCGCCACCATGTAGGCGGTGAAGCAGACGTACACCGAGAGCAGCAAGAGCGCGTCCAGCCGGTTGACGCTGCCGTCCTGCGTGATGGCGAGGCACATCAGCGTCACCAGCGCCATCACTGGATATTCGAGGCGGATGGTGTTGCCGCCGATGGTCAGCGGCTTGATGAGCGCGCACAGGCCCAGGATGAACACCACGTTGAAGATGTTCGACCCGACGACGTTGCCGATGGCGATGTCGGTCTGGCCCTCGACAGACGCGATGGTGCTGACGGCCAGCTCGGGGACGGACGTGCCGGCGGCCACCACGGTGAGGCCGATGATGGCCGGCGTGAGCCGCATGCGTGTGGCCAGGCCCACCGCCCCTCGCAGCAGCAACTCGCCGCCCCCCGCCAGCAGCGCGAGGCCGCCGATGACCAGCGCGATGGGAATCAGCACGGTGGGATGGCCCCGACGTGCACGGCGGCGCTGCGAGTCATGAACGCGCCCCTTCGGCGCGATGCTCGACGATGGTGGTCGAGAAGGTCTGGCCGTCGAGCTCGAGATAGAGTTCTCGTTCGGTGATCGAGAGCGACAACGCCGAGCGCCGCTCGAGGCGCGACGCGACGTCCTCGATGAGCGCGCGGTCGAGGGCGTAGACGGGGATGTCGCTGATGTTGTGGATGCGCTCGCCGGCCCACTGCGCCAGCAATTGCTTCGGGTCGCGGTGCGTATAGATGGCGACGCGCCCCGCCAGCTTGCTGCCCCGGTGCACGCGGGCAGCGTCGGGCATGCCCACTTCAATCCACGCGGTGATGCGGCCCGTGAGATCGCGCACGACGACGGCCGGCTCGTCACCCGCGGCCACGCCTTCCGTGAGGGCGATGCCCTGCGCGTGTTCGAGGCAATAGGCGAGCACGCGTGTCAGCATGTATTCCGCGGTCTCGGACGGCTGACGGGCGACGCGCAAGGCGAAGGACTCGTACACGCCGCGATCGATGTCGGCGAGCTCGATGTCGAGGTTGTAGATGGTGGCGGTGAGGGCCATCGGGCAGTGTCTTTTAGTATCGCACTTCGGCCGCGACGAGCTCGGGATCGTCATCGGCGGCTCGATCTTGTGCCGGCGGCCGCGGCTGAAGGGCCGGGCCGTCAGGGCGCGCCGAGGCCTGATGGGGCAGCGCACGGTCTGGCCCCGGCCCGGAACGCCGCCGGCGTCATGCCTTCGATCCGCCGGAACGCCGAGTAGAGCGCCGATCGCGATCCGAAGCCAGCCGACAAGCCGATGCCCTCGATCGTGTAGCGATCATTAGCCGGATCGAGCAGCTGCGCCTTGACGTCCTCCACGCGCCGCCGGTTGAGCCGCTCGTGAAAGGAGTGGCCCGCATAGCGGTTCAGTGCCTCGGATACCTGGTGCGGCGTGCTGCCCGCGGCCCGCGCAAGCTCACCCAGCGTCAGGTCGGCGCGTGCGAACAGGCGATCGCGCGTGAGCGCGCGTTCGATCCGCTCCAGCAACTCCGGCGCGACAGCCTCGTCGAGCCCGGACTTCTCGTAGCGAGGAGTCACCGCCTTGTCGGTCGCGGGTTCGGGCACGACCGGCGCCGGCTCCGGCCTGGCGGCCGCCGACCGCCAGGCGATGAACACCACCATGGCGACGAACCCGCCGGACATCGCGAGCGGCACGATCGCGCGAATGACATCGATGTGGCCGAACGACATCCGCACGATCTGGGCGACGTTGACCACGGCGAGAAACCCCACGACCCACGCCGGCGGCACCAGCGCGGGCGATGAGGCCGATGGCCGCCGCCAGAGATACGCGGCGCTGAACCCGGTGAACCCCAGCGCCACCGGCAGCAGCCGGGCGAACCGCACGTCCGTGTCGAAACCCCACGCGGTCCCCGCGATGACGTAGCCCAGGTAGACGACGGCAGGCGCCCAGAGGAGGCTGACGCCTCGGAACAGCGGCGCCGCGCCCGTGGCCTGGCGGATATAGACGACGAGCAAGGGCATGGCCGTCAGGCCGAGGAGATTGACCGCGTGCTCCGGCGGACCGGATGCCGGCACCAGGCCGGCCACCCTGGCGCTGATGAGCCCCGCGATCATCGACAGGAGGATCGTGGCCACTCCCAGGAGCCGGACGTCCGGCGACCGGCGCCCGCGAGGCCACGCCATCGGCACGCCCAGTGCCGTCCCAAGGCCCGAGCCAGCGAGTCCGAAAATGGCCAGTTCCTGTAACCCCATGTCCTGTCCCTCCGGACGAGCGCGCGGCCGGCCGGGTTCCGTGTCCAGCCCGTTCGGGCCGCACATCTTGCCCGGCTCGATGGCGGCCCACCGATCGTCCAATTCTGACGTGATGTCACCACATTTGCTCCTTCGTTCGCTCGTCGCCGCCGCCATGGTCATGGGCGGCACCACGATGACCTCGACCCGCCAGCAAGGCTTCGACCTCGTCATCGCGGGGGGCCGGGTCATCGACCCCGAATCCGGCCTCGACGCCGTGCGGCACGTCGGCATCCGCGGGGACCGCATCGCCGCCGTGAGCGCGGAACCGCTCCAGGGCCGGGACACGATCGACGCCCGGGGCCTCGTCGTGTCGCCGGGCTTCATCGACCTCCACCGGCACGCCCACGGCGACGACAGCTACCGCTACGCGGCGCGCGACGGCGTGACCAGCGCGTTCGAGCTCGAGATTGGGACGCCCGATGTCGAGGCCTGGTACCGGGGACTGGGCCCGGCGCGGCTGATCAACTTCGGCGTCGGCGCCGGCCACATCGGCGCACGGATGCAGGTCTTGGGCGACAAGGGCTTCCTGCTCCCGACCGGGCCGGGCCGCGGGCCGGCCACGGCCGAACAGGTGGCCGCAGTCCTTGGCGTCATCGAGAAGGGCCTCGACGCCGGCGGCGTGGCCGTGGGCATGGCCACGGCCTACACGCCGGGCGCGTCAGAAGAGGAGGTCACCGCCGTGCTGCGGCTGGCGGCCCGGCACGGCACGTTCGTGCTGGCCCACCTGGGCGGCGGGATCGCGCGGCTGCGGGCGGCGCTTGGCGCCGCCGAATCGACGGGCGTCGCGTTGCACATCGCGCACGTGAACAGCACGGCTGGCGACGACATCCGATCGTGGCTGGACCTCGTCAAGGACGCCCGCGCCCGCAGGCTCGATGTCACGACGGAGGCCTATCCCTACACGGCGGGCGCGACCTTGATTCAGTCGGCGCTCTACGACGGCTGGGAGGCATGGCCGGATGAGCGGTTCGGCCGGCTGCAGTGGGCGGCGACGGGCGAGCGCCTGACGCGCGAGACGTTTGCGAAGTACCGCGCGCAGGGCGGATCGGTGATCTCACACTCGAACACCGAAGACTCCCTTCGCGTCAGCCTGGCCGACCCCCTGCCGACGATCGCCAGCGACGGAGGGCGCGACCTCGAGGATCGGCCCACCCATCCGCGTGCCTCGGGCACGTTCGCCCGCGTCCTCGGCCACTACGTGCGCGATCAGCAGGTGCTGCCGCTCGCCGACGCGCTGCGGCGCATGACCATCGAGCCGGCGCGCCGGCTCGAGGCGCGGGTGCCAGAGATGCGCGACCGCGGCCGGATTCGAGTGGGCGCGTTTGCCGATATCACGGCGTTCGATCCGGCCACGGTCACGGATCGATCGACGTACACGAGTGCCGCCGCCTACTCCGAGGGTATCCTGCACGTCGTCGTCAACGGCGTGCCGGTGGTCCGCGGGGGAGCGCTCAATGACAAGGTCGAGATGTACGGCCAGCGCGTGTTCGTGGGCGCGCCGATGCCGGGCCGGCCGATTCGCGCGCCGCGGACGGCATCCTGACCTCGGCGCGGTTGACGGCGGGCGGCCGGCAGCGTACCTTCACCTGACTCTCGACCGCGACATTCCCCAAAGGACCGACATGCCCCAAATCAAAGAGACCGCCGAGCAGTTCTTCGACGCCTGTGAAACCGGCAAGGGCTGGAGCGCGTGCAGCGCATACTGCCATCCCGACGCCACGTTCTCCGCGCAGGCCGCTGCGCTGGCGGGCGTCAACACCCTCGAGGCCTACACGGAGTGGATGAAGCACCTGTTCACGCCGGTGCCCGACGGACGCTACGAGCTGCGTTCGTTTGCCGTGGACGAGGAGCGCAACAACGTGGCCGCCTACGGCGTCTTCCGCGGCACGCACACCGGGGACGGCGGGCCGGTGCCGCCGACCGGGAAACAGGTGGAGTCGGACTACGTCTACGTGATGGAGTTCGACGGCGACAGGATCCGTCACATGACGAAGATCTGGAACGACGGCTTCGCGTTGAAGCAGGCCGGCTGGGCCTAGCCGCACGAAGACCGCCCCCGGACCAGTGAGAATGCTTGCTGGTCCG
>DAIRFN010000166.1:0-5782 GCA_036795065.1 Vicinamibacterales bacterium | reverse complement strand
CGCCGATCGAGCCAGAGCGCGTCGGACGGCGAGGCCTGCAGCACGCCAGCCGTCCGCAACCGGCCCTCCCAGAAACGCGCCAGCGCGTTCGACGCAGGCGCCGCGATGGCACGCTCCGGGCTGGTGGCGTCCGCAGACAGGAAGCGGCGCACCAGCCTCCGGCGCGCGGCCCCCAGTCCCAGGGCGAGCGCCATGAGCACGGGCGCCACCATCGTCAACACGTTCCTCATGGCTCCGGGTCGCTCGTAAACCGGCCGATCACGTCTGGCGCGGATCGAGCCGCTTCCGCATGCACATGGCCGTGGAGGGGCAAAGGGATCGAAACTCGGCGGTACTGCGGATGGCCTCCGGCGCCTCTGCGCGGTCGACCACGTCGAAATGGCGTGCGTCGAAGAATGCCTGCGCGGTGGTGGTCAGCAGGTAGAGCGCGCCGATGCCACGCGCCGCCGCGCGTCGTTCCATCTCGTCGCAGAGCCGCCCTCCCAGGCCCGTGCCACGCGCCGCCTCGGCCACGCACACCGAGCGCAGCAGCGCCGCGTTCCCGTGCACTTCCATCCCCGCCACCCCGAGGAGCCCCTCGTCGTCACGCGCGACGATGAAGTGCGCGAAGTGGTCCGCCACGTCGGCACTCGGCAGACCGTTGGCATCGAGCAGTGCCTGAACGGGGCCCAGGTCAGCCTCCGAGGCCGCCATCACCTCGACAGCGTGACGCGCGTGCTTCGTCTCAGTGCTTCTCACTTCTCACTTCTCACTTCTCACTTCCCGGATGGTACTCCCGCTCCGTGTGCCCCTTCAGGTCCTCGCGGTAGAAGTACACGTCGCGCAGGTTGCCCGTGGCATAGCGCTCGGCCTGGTCGTTGAAGTGCTTCGACGCGGGCACCGAGTTCAACCCGCCGGCGGTGACGGCCTTCGCGCGCACGCGGTCGCCGAACTCCACCGCGGCCACGAAGCTGTTGCCGCTGGTGCCATACCACCGCTTCGTGCCTGGATAGGCCCGGGCGCCGAACGACGCCAGCGACCCGTACCGCGCCGAGGTGAACGCGACCGGCGTGCTGGGCCCCTTGTCGTCGAACTTCTGCACGATGTCGCCGGTGAGCCGCTGGAAGCGGTTCACCTCGCCCCACGGCGTGTCCCACTTGCCGAAGTCGGCGGCCAGCTTCTCCGACGCCGCGGCGAGCGCCTCGAGGCGGGCGGCGGGGGTGGTCCGGTTCCGCAGGAACTCGTAGACCGACACACCGGCCTTCTGCGCCTCCGGCTGCGAGCGGCGCCACAGCTCGTCGCCCCAGAATGTCGCCACCGTGTTGGCCACCGAGTCCACGCCCCAGCGGTAGTCCCACTTGCGGAGCAGATCCACCTGCGCCTTCAACGACGCCTTCATGGGGCTGGACGCCGGCAGCTGGTCGTACGCCCTCACGAGGCCGGGGATGAGGTTCTCGAACTCCGGCTGCAGGCTGTCGAACGCCGCGTCGCGCAGCGTGTCGAGCGTGAAGCCCTTCTTGCCCTGGAACACTCGCACCGCGTGCACGCCACGCGGGTTCTCGCCCACCCGGTCGAAATACGGAGCGAAGTCCTTCTGCTTCGGGCTGTCGGGGCCCGCGGCCGAGTAGGGCCAGTTGTTGGTGTTCTGAATCCAGCCGCCGGGAGGGTTCACCACGTTCGGGCTCTCGTCGAACGAGTGCACGCCATCCCACTCGGTGGCCGGCGTGCTGCCGTCCACGGGCTTCGACCAGTCGAGCTTCGGATCCCGCTTCGGGACGAAGTTCGAGTGGAAGTAGGCGATGTTGCCCTCGGCGTCCGCGAACACCGTGTTGTTCGACGAGTTGGTGTAGAGCGCCATCGACTCGCGGTACTCCTTCAGGTTCTTCGCCTTGGTCCTCGAGTACGACTGGATGAGCGCCTTCAGCGGCTCTTCCATCAGCCGCACGGCCACCCACTTGCCGTCCACCTCGCGGACGATGGGGCCGTGGTGCGTGCGATAGACGGTGAACTCGCGCTGGGCCATGCCGGTGGCGGTCTTGTACGGCACCGTCACTTTCTTCATCGTCATCGGCCGCTCCTCGTTGCCGTAGCGGTAGAAGACGCCGTTTTCCTTCTTCACCACGGTCTCGAGGTACTCGTCGATGTTGTCCACGCCGCTCGAGGTGTGCATCCAGCCCGCGCCCTCGTTGAAGCCCTGGTAGATGAAGAACTGCCCCCAGGTGAGCGCGCCGTAGGCGTTCAGGCCTTCCTCGCTCACCATCTGCGCCTCTTCGCGGAAGAAGAACGAGGTATGCGGATTGATAAAGAGCAGCGCCTTGCCGCTGGCCGAGTTCGCGGGCGCGACGGCGAAGCCGTTGGAGCCGGTGGGCTCTTCGGGGTACTCGAGACCGGAAGCGATCTCTGCCCGCCGGGGCTGCAGCCCCGACGCTCCGTACCCGGCATCCGCGACCTTCTGCGCCGCCGAGCCGCCGTAGAACGCCTCGAGCTGCGAGAGCGATACGCTCTCGATGTCGCCGCCGATGCTGCCCTCGCTGAAGCTGAGCGCCATCCACGGCTCGAACTGCTTGATCACGCGCGGCGTCACCTCCGGGTGCGTGTGCAGGTAGAAGTTGAGGCCGTCGGCCCACGCATCCATCAGCTTCTTCAGCCAGTCGGGGCTCTCCTGGTACTTCGCCTTCATCTCCTCGGGGTCGATGAAGAGCTTCATGCGCAGGTCGCGCCAGATCTCGGCCTCGCCCTCGGCCTCGGCCAGCCGGCCCTGGCTGTTGATGAAGTTGGTCTCGACCCGGTTGAAGTCGTCTTCGGCCTGCGCGTACATGAGGCCGAACACCACGTCGGCGTCGGTCTTGCCGTAGATGTGGGGCACGCCCCAGTCGTCGCGGACGATGGTGATGCCCTGGGCGCGATCGCGCCAGCCGGCAACGCGCGGATCTTCCGGAGGCGCCGCTGGCTGCGACGAGCAGGAGACGATGACGACCAGGGACAGGAGGGCGACGAGCTTCTTCATGCGGGCTCCAGGAGGATGAATGACGCCGGCCACCGACGCCGGCCGCGTGGATTGTGACACAGGTTGACACCGGGCCGACCCGGCCGCAGACTCCCGGGCCATGCTCGAGCTCGTGATCCTGGCGTGCCGCCACCGAGCGTAGAATGGGCTCATGAGGATCGACGATCTCGAGGCCGAAGCGCTCAAGCTGGACCCGAAGGGCCGAGCGCGCCTCGCCGAACGTCTGCTGAAGAGTCTCGACAATCTTGCACCGGACGAGATTGACCACATCTGGGCAGAAGAGGCAGAGAGAAGGGCTGACGCCCAGGATGCCGGTAGGCTCTCGTCTCGGCCCGCCGAGGATGTGTTCCGGGACGCTCGCGCGCGGATCTAACCGTGCGCGTCACGTTCAACGAGTTGGCTGAACGCGAACTCAACGACGCGGCGCAGTACTACGAAGTCGAGCAGCCGGGGCTCGGCGGCGCCTTCATCACGGATGTCCAGAAGTGCACCGAGGCGATTCTGGCGTACCCGCTCGCCGGCTCGATTGTCCGAGGCAGCATCCGGCGCCGGCTCTGCCAACGTTTCCCGTACGGACTCCTCTATACCCTGAGCCAGGACGAACTTCGCATTCTCGCGGTCATGCATCTCAGTCGGCGGCCCAGCTACTGGGTGGGCCGGACGTGATAGCGCGCAAGCACTGGGATGGCGCCGGGCCGCTCGGTGCGGACTACAACCTGCGGCCGTAAGAGACGCCGATCGCGTTGCGCGGCACCGGCAACCGGGCCGGCCGCGTGGCTTGTGAACACAGGTTGACACCGGGCCAGCGCGACCGCAGACTCTCGGGCCATGCTCCAGCTCGTGATCCCGGCACGGCGGCGGCGGCGTGGCGCCATGCTCATCGCGGCAGCGCTCGTGGCCGTTGGCATCCCCGGCGTGAGCGGACAGTCGTCGAAGCCGGCGTCCGGCGCCTGGTTCGGGCTGCCCCTGCCGCCCCCGATGGGCGCCACCCCCGCGGTGATCGTGGGCCCGCGCGGGCCGCGGCCCGTGGCCGTCCCTCCGGGAGATCCCACCGGTCCCGAGCTGGCCGCCGTCACCATCCGCGCGGACCTCGACACCATCGTCGGCTTCTCGAAGGAGAGCCGCACGACGAAGGAGATCGGCAGCGGCCAGCAGTGGGGCCGGATCGCGGGCTTCCCTTCCAGTGCGAAGACCGTGGCGTGGACGGTCGAGCAGTTCCGGAGGGCCGGCATCGCGGACGTGAAAACGCAACCGTTTTCGCAGGACCCGAAGTCCTCCTTCTGGCTGCCGCTGTCGTGGGAGCTGCGCCTGCTGGCCGACCCGGCCTTCGGCCCGGGCTCCGCCGACGTGGTCCTCGACTCAGCGATGCCGCTGTCTCCGTCGAACCTCGCCTCGGGACCGCTCACCGCGCCGCTGGTCTTCGTCGGCTCGGCGAGCCCGGCGCTGCTACAGCACATCGACGTCCGCGGGAAGATCGCGGTGCAGCTGGTCGTCCCGCAGGCGCACATGGTGTTCGAGCGCGACCCGGTGGTGCCGCGCGCGCAGGAGCTCTTCAAGCGCGGCGCCGTGGGCGTGATCAACGTCATGCGCCAGCCAAGCAACGAGCGCGCGAAGGACTTCAGCAACTGCGGCTGGCCGTGCTTCAACGTGGGTGGGCGCGACGGCTTCTTCCTGGAGCGCGTGATCGACCGCGCCGCCCAGATGTGGTGGCTCCAGTAGACTCGGCCGTCCCCGACACACCGTCTTCCCTCGCTTGTGGTGTGGCGAATCCGATAGGCGCCTTTTCTCGAGGCTGTTGTGCTCCACCGCGATGTCGCGCCACCCGGGGCGGATCAGGACGTCATCCCGCAGACCCTCACTCGCAAGCCGCACGGCAGGGGAGGACGTCGCACAGGTCGCGTGTCCACCCCACGAACTCACCGCCGCGGGTGAACGGCCCACCTCGAGCGTCGAGCGAATCACTGCCGGGAGCGAGAGCGACAAGTGCCGGCATGCGGTCGACCTTGGTGGAGCAGCCGCGTCACCGGCGTCAGCTCCAGACCAACCATGTGCAAGCAGGGGCCGAACCTGCCCGCAGCAACCAGCGGACGTACCTCACCACCCTCCGGACTTTCCGGAGCAGTGGCTCGCACCTGCTAGTGATTGAGCCGCAGGCACTTACGTGCCGTTTCGAAACGCCTGCCGCGGAACAATCAAGTGATGCCGGGGGTCCGCTTCAGAGATGCCGCCGTCCGTGACCGCTGATCCGGCCACCAGCTTCGGCGACCCGGCCGGCGACCGCGTCAGGTCCGGACATCGGTCAGGTGAGTCCGCATCACCACGAGGGGAGTGCCTGGTGACGGCTCGACGAATTCCGCCGTCTGCTGCGGCAGGTCCACCTGTCGGTCAGCGTGGTCACCGGACGTGCTCTCATGACGCTGCGACACTGGTTCGGCAAGTCCGATCTCCGCTGCGGTGATGCCGGCCAGGTGCTCCGGCAGGTCCGGCTGAGCACGCGGGTGAGTCGGCGCCACGCGCGTGTTCGTCGCGAGCGCGGGCGACCATGGTCCCGCGCTGAACGGACCGTGGGCTGCCGTGGACTCACGCCTTCCTCGCGATAGTCGCGTGCCGCACGCCAAGCGAGGTCAGCTCGGCGATCGAGCGCCCGAGGCCGTCCACACCCGGGAAGAGCGCCGCCGCCGTGATGTTCATCCGGCGCAGCTCCGCCAGGAAATCCGGCTTGGCCGCGTGAGGAATCACGATCTTCCTGACGTGGGTCAGGGGAATCTTCGTCGCGATGATCGTGTGGTCCTGGTG
>DAIRFN010000165.1:0-12365 GCA_036795065.1 Vicinamibacterales bacterium | reverse complement strand
TGGTGCGCATGCCCTCAGGTTACGCCCAACCAGGACGCGCAGCACCTGGCCCGTGCGAGGCCGGGCGGAAGCCGCCGGCGCTCCGTGCAAGGGCGTGGATTAGACTGCCGGGATGCGCCACCGACTTCTCTCCGCCGCGCTTGCGTGCGCTGCCGCGGCGATCCTTTCTGCCCAGCAGCCGCCGGCGGACACGCCCAACCCCGTTCGAGCCGCGTACACGAAGTACGAGCACATGGTCCCGATGCGGGACGGCGTGAAGATCTTCACCTCTGTCTACGTGCCCAAGACGTGCGAGACGCCCTACCCGATCATCATGCAGCGCACGCCGTACTCCGTGGCGCCGTACGGCATCGACAACTACCGCACCACGATTGGCCCCTCCGAGCACTTCCTGAAGGAGGGCCTCATCGCCGTCTACCAGGACGTGCGCGGCCGCTACCTGTCCGAAGGCGAGTGGGTGGAGGTGCGGCCCCACAACCCGAAGAAGGCCGCGCGCGATATCGACGAGAGCACCGATACCTGGGACACCATCGAGTGGCTCGTGAAGAACGTGCCCTGCAACAACGGCCGCGTGGGCATGTGGGGCATCTCCTACCCCGGCTTCTACGTGTCGGCCGGGATGATCGACGCGCACCCGGCGCTGAAGGCCGTGTCGCCGCAGGCGCCGGTCACCGACTACTACCTGGGTGACGACTCGTTCCACAACGGCGCCTTCATGCTGGCCGCCAACTTCGGCTTCTATGCCGGCTTCCCCGTGCGCCCGAAGCCGGAGCGCCCGCAGCCCCGCGTGCCCTTCGATTACGGCACACCCAGCGGGTACGAGTACTACCTGCAGATGGGCCCGCTCTGGCAGGGCGCCGAGCGCCTGGGCCTGCTCGGCAACCCCTACTATCGCGGCAACCTGGAACACACCTCGTACGACGACTACTGGCAGGCGCGGTCCATCTGGAAGCACTTCACGGGCATTGCGCCAGCCGTGCTCACCGTGGGCGGATGGTTCGACGCCGAGGACCTGGCGGGACCGCTTCTCACCTATCGCACGCTGCGATCCGACAGTCCGACGACGAAGAACCACCTGGTGATGGGTCCCTGGACGCACGGCAGCTGGTCGCGAGACACCGGCCGCACGGTGGGCAACCTCGACTTCGGGCAGGACACCTCGGCCTGGTACCGCGAGCACGTCGAGTTCCCGTTCTTCATGCAGCACCTGAAGGAGAAGTCGGTGGGCAAGGTCGCCATCGCCACGATGTTCGAGACGGGCACCAACCGCTGGCGCACGTTCGACACCTGGCCACCCGACGGGACCAGGCAGACGATGTATCTGGGGGCGGGCGGGGCGCTGACGACCACGCCTCCGGCGGAGGCCGAGGCCTTCGACCAGTATCTCAGCGATCCCAACAGGCCCGTGCCCTACGTAGGCCACGTGCAGATGGGCATGCAGCGCGACTACATGACCGAGGATCAGCGCTTCGCGGCGACGAGGCCGGACGTGCTCGTCTACGCCACGCCGCCGCTCGAGGAAGACCTGACCGTGCACGGCCAGATCGCGGTGGACCTTCACGTGTCCACCTCGGGCACCGACTCGGACTTCGTCGTGAAGGTGATCGACGTGTTCCCGAGCGACTACCCCACGCCCGAGTGGAAGGGGCCGATGCCCGAGCCCGCCAACCGCGTGCGCATGGCCGGCTACCAGCAGCTGGTGCGCGGCGAGCCGTTCCGTGGGAAGTTCCGCCAGGGCTTCGAGAAGCCGGTGCCCTTCGTGCCCGATCAACCGGACCGCATCCGCTTCGATCTGCCGGATGTGGCGCACACGTTCCGGCGCGGGCATCGCCTGATGGTGCAGATCCAGAGCTCGTGGTTCCCGCTCACGGATCGCAACCCGCAGGTGTTCACGGACATCCCGAAGGCAAAGCCCGGTGACTTCACGATCGCCACCCAGCGCGTCTACCGCGGCAAGGCTCGCCCGTCGAACATCACGCTGCCCGTGGGCCGTCAGTAGGCCGCCGCGGAGGCTGAGGGGGGATGCGGCGGGCGGCCATTGATGATTGGCGATTGCAGATTGAGCGATTCATTGGGGATTGCGCGATTGATGCATTGAGACATTCATTGGTGATTGGGCGATTGCAGGATTGGGCGATTCGGCTGACCGCGTGAGGACTGACGTGGCTCGATGAAGCTCGACGGATGGGGGCGAATCGCTCAATCGCTCAATCGCTCAATCGCTCAATCGCTCAATCAATCACCCAATCGCCCAATCCACCAATCCCCAATGAATCGCTCAATCTGCAATCGCCAATCGCGCAATTTCCCCAAGGCTCAGGCGAGCTCGAACGTCAACTCGCCCAGCCGCTCCACGCTGCAGGCGAGCTTGTCGCCGGGCTTGAGCCACACCTGCTTCTCCTTCGGCATGCCCTGGATGACACCCTGCGGCGTGCCGGTGAAGATGACGTCGCCGGGCTTCAGCGTGAAGTGGTGCGAGATGTAGCTGATCATCGTCCGCGTGCCGAAGATGAAGTCCGATGTCGTCGATGACTGCCGCGTCTCGCCGTTGACACGGCACTCCAGGGTCAGCGTGTCGGGGTCGATCTGGTCTGCGGTGACCAGGTAGGGCCCGATCGGCGCGAAGCCGTCGATGGCCTTCCCCACCATCCACTGCCCGCCTCGCCCGTACTGCAAATCGCGCGCGGTGAAGTCGTTGCCGGTGGCGTAGCCGGCGACATAGGTGAGCGCGTCGGCGTCGCTCACGCGGGAGGCGGTGGCGCCCATGACGATCACGAGTTCCACCTCGTAGTCGAAGTTCGTGGCGAGATCGACGGGCAGCTTGACGGCGCCCTTGTGCCGGTTCAGCGAGGCGTTGAACTTGTTGAACAGCACCGGGTAGTCGGGGACGGGCGAGCCGATCTCCTCCGCGTGCCTCCGGTAGTTCAGGCCCACGCACACGATCTTGTCGGGACGGCTCACCAGCGGGCCGTACTCGATCCCCTCCTCGGGCCTGAACGCCGCCTGCGCCTCGCTGCCCCGCAACGCCGCCTCCACCACGGCCTGCACGCTGGGGCCGTCCTCCTGCTGCAGCAGGTCGTCCATGGTCGCGGGCGCGTACATCGTCAGGAGCGATGCCGCCCGGGCCACGTCGAGGATGCCCTTGTCCGTCTTCGCGCCCAGGCGGTCCGTCCCCTGGTCGCGGAAGGTGAGCAGGGTGAGATTCCGGGCGAGCCCCTTGCCCAGCGTGCGGGCCGGCGCCGTGGTCGTGGACGCCGGCGACCCGCAGCTCGCCGCCGCGCCCGCCGCCGCCAGCGTGCCCATCGCGCCGGCGTTTCTCAGGAAACCTCGTCGATTCATGTGCATGGCCACAGATGATAACGGAGCACCTACCGAAGCAGGGGCAGCAGGTCGTCGATCGCCCGGTCCAGATTCTCGCGGGCGCCGGGGCTCAGTTCCGCGTTCACGTCGAACGCGTACCCCGGGAGCGCCATGGCATAGGCGCGAGGCGCCTTGCCATAGAGCCGGGCGCAGAGCGCGAGGAGCGACCCCATCGTGAGGGCGTGAGTCGAAAACGACACCTCGGAGGCCGGCGACACCTCGTCGAGCGCGTAGGGAACGGGCGCGCCGGGCGCCACGGTGGCGTCCACGAACAACACCGCATCGTGCGCCGCCAGGGCCAGCGCGTCTTCGGGCGTGAGCTGGTAGTTCGCCTCGAGCGAGACGTGTTCCGGCAGGGTGAGGCGCTCGAGCCGCTCGACGAACCGGACGCCCAGCCCGTCGTCCTGGCGGCCCGGGTTGCCGATGCCGTAAATCAACAGGCGCTGGCCCGGGGGGTGCAGCGGTGTCATGCCGGCGTCCTGACCACTTCGCGAATCAGCTCCCCGCGGGCGTTCTCCATGCGGACCACCAGCGGCATCTTGCCGAGCGCGTGGGTGGCGCAACTGAGACAGGGATCATAGGCGCGAACCGCCACTTCCACCTGGTTCAGCATGCCCTCGGTCACCTCGGCGTGCCCGCTGATGACGTGGTCGGCCACCCAGCCCACCGCGCGATTCATCGCCTCGTTGTTGCTCGTGGTCGAGACCATGAGGTTGCACATCGTGACCAGGTCGTTGTCGTCCACCTTGTAGTGGTGGAACAGCGTGCCGCGCGGCGCTTCGATCACCCCGACGCCCTCACCGCGCCGCGTCCCCGACATCACCAGCTCGCCCGAGAGCAGGTCAGGGTCGTGCAGAAGGTCGCGGATCACCTCGGCCGCGTGCAGGGCCTCGATCAGCCGCGCCCAGTGCGTGTGCATCGACATCCCGTTCGGCCGGCCGTGGGTGTACGCCTTGTACGCCTCGAACTCGGCCTGCGCCAGCGGCGTCGGGATGAAGTCACAGGTGTTCAGCCGCGCCAGCGGGCCCACCCGATACCAGCCCTTCTCGCGGCCCAGGCTCCGGATGAAGGGGAACTTCATGTACGTCCAGCTCCGGATCTCCTCCGCGAGGTAGTCGGCGTAGTGCTGGTAGTCCACCTGGTCGAAGATCGTCGTCCCCTCGCTATCCACGGCCCGAAGCGCGCCGTGGTACAGGTCCATGGCGCCATCGGCGCGCACCAGGCTCAGGTAGTTGGACGGAAACGCGGCGAAGCCGTCGATGAGCGACGCGTGCGATCGCTGGTAGTCCGTGAAGATCGCCAGCCCGTCCTGCGCCCACTCCACCATCCTGTCGGCGTTGACGCCCGCGGTTCCCACCAGCAGCTCGTCACGTTCTTCGGAGGTCAGGTGCTTGTTGATCCCGCCGGGGATGGCGCCGGTGCCATGAATCCGCTTCCCGGCCGTCACGCGGATGACCTCCTGGCCGAACTTCCGCATCAGCACGGCCTTCCTGGCGATCTCCGGGAACGCATCGATGATGCCCACGATGTTCCGGCGGGCCGGGTCCGACTCCATGCCGAACAACAGATCCGGCGAGGCGAGGTGGAAGAAGTGCAGCACGTGCGACTGGAACACCTGCCCGTAGTGCATCAACCGCCGCATCTTGTCGGCCGTGGGCGTCAGCTCGCCGGGGCGGAGGCCGCTGATCACATCCATGGCCTTGGCCGCGCACAGGTGATGGCTCACCGGGCAGATCCCGCACAGGCGCTGCACGAGGACGATGGCCTCCCAGAGGGGTCGGCCCTGCACGAAGCGCTCGAACCCGCGGAACTCCACGATGTGCAGGCGGGTGTCGGTCACCCGGTGGTCGTCGTCCATCCGGATGGTCACCTTGCCGTGGCCTTCCACGCGCGTGAGGGGGTCGATAACGATCTTGCGGACCATGAAACGTGCTTCCTCAGTCGAACTTGAAGTGACGGTAGGGGATGGGGTCGAGGGGCCGGCCCGCGGCGATAGCGCTCAGGGCCGCCCAGATCACCTCGGGGTGCGGTGGGCAACCCGGGAGAAAGGCGTCCACCTTCACCACCTCGTGGCAGGGATAGATACGATCCAGGATCGCCGGGATGTCCTCGTCGTTGGGAATGAGGGCGTTGTCCAGCGTGGGGCCCTTCAGGTACGACTCGGCGAAGAGCTGCTGCAGCGGAATCCCGTTGCGCATCGCTGGCAGGCCGCCGGTGATGGCGCACTGTCCGACGGAGATCAGGATCCGGCAGTGCTTCCGGAACTCCCGCAGCACGTGGACGTTGTGGGTGTTGCAGCACCCGCCCTCTACCAGTCCCACGTCGCACATCTCCGTGAAGCCCTTGAGGTCGTCGAAGGGGGACTTGCGGAGGTCGTAGAGCTCGACGAGCTCGAGGAGCTTCTCGTCGATGTCGAGCAGCGACATGTGACAGCCGAAGCAGCCGGCGAGCGACGTGGTGGCGAGCGTGAGCTTCCTGCGGGCCCCCTCGCTCATGAACCGTCGCCTCCCTTGTCGATGTCGGTGCCGATCGGCGTCTCGTCGTAGTGCCGCTCGCCGATCGGGGTGAGGTAGTGCAACCCCTTCGTCAGCAGCGCGCCGACCGGGCAGATGGCCATGGCCTTTCGCGCGGTCTCCTCGGCCAGCGCGTCCGGATCCGTGGTGTCCACCGTGATCCGGATGTCGCGGCCGCGGTTCTTGAACCCGAAGATGTCGTGCCCGCCCCTCGACTTCACGCCGCGCACGCAGCGCAGGCACTGGATGCACCGGTTGTGCTCCAGGACCAGGTGGGGCAGCGAGGCATCGATGGCGCGGTTGGTGAACGAGAACGGGAAGCGGGGCACCTCGATCCGGTAGCGATAGGCCAGCGCCTGCAGCTCGCAGTCGCCGCTCTTCTCGCAGCTCGGGCACATGTGGTTGCCCTCGACGAAGAGCATCTCGATGAGTCCCTTCCGGAGATCGACCAGCTCGGGGCTCTCGCTCTCCACCACCATCCCGTGAGACACGGGGGTGGTGCAGCCCGACACGATGCGGCCACCCGCCCTCACGGTGCAGATGCGGCAGGTGCCGGCCGGTGGCAGGCTCTTGTAGTCGCACAGCGTGGGGATGTAGGTGCCGTTCTCGCGGGCGGCTTCCACCACGCTCTGACCGTCCTTCGCGTACATCGTCACGCCATTGAGCGTGAACTCGATGGGACCCTGTTCCATGTCTCAGGCCTTCTCCAGCTTGGGGGTGCGCCCCGCCACCCTGATGGACTCCGCGGTCGCGTAGTCGAGGTTGAACTGCGAGATGTAGTCGACATCCGCTCGCACCTTCTGCAGGTAGAGCCCGCGGAAGTTCTCCATCGTCGTCAGTAAGGGGTTGGGCGAGGTCTGGCCCAGGCCGCAGCGCGACCCCGTCTTCACCATGCGCCCCAGCTCCTCGATGGACCGCAGGTCGGCGGTGGTGCCATTCCCAACCATGATCTTCTCCAGCGACTTGAGCAGCAGCGTGTTCCCGGCCCGGCACGGCACGCAGAAGCCGCACGTCTCGTTCGCGAAGAACTCCATGTGGTTGTGCACGATGGAAAGGAGATCGCGGCGGGCGCCGAAGATGGTGAACGCCCCGCCCGTGGCGAGGTCCGAGTAGCAGAGCCGCCGATCGAACTGCTGCTCCGAAATGCACGTGCCCGACGGACCACCCACCTGCACGGCCAGCGTGTCCTCGGCGCCGCAGAGGGCGAGTAGCTCGCGGACGGTCGTGCCCCACGGCAGCTCGTAGATGCCTGGCCGCTGGCAGTCGCCGGCCACGCTCAGCAGCTTCACGCCGGCCGAGGCCGTCGTGCCCATCGCGCGGAACCATTCCCACCCCTGCTCCACGATGCGGGCGGCGCAGCCGAAGGTCTCGACGTTGTTCACGATCGTCGGGCGGTGCCGGTAGCCCGAGACCACCGGGAAGGGCGGACGATTCCTCGGCGTGCCGCGCTTGCCCTCCGCGGACTCGATCAAGGCCGATTCCTCTCCGCATATGTAGGCGCCCGCGCCGACCCTGATGCGGACGTCGAAGCTGAAGCGGCTTCCCAGGATGCGCTTGCCGAGCAGGTGCCGCGCGCGCATGGACCGGAGGACCTTCTCCAAATGGGCGCGCAGGTAGGCGTACTCGCCGCGCAGGTACAGCAGGCCGCGTGTCGCCTCGACCGCGTATCCTGCCACGGCCATGCCCTCGAACATCAGCTCGGGACACTCGGTCAGGATGACCCGGTCCTTGAAGGTGCCCGGCTCGCCCTCGTCCGCATTGCAGATGACGTAGCGAGACTCCGCGTCCGTGCCGCGGCACGACGCCCACTTCTGGCCGGTGGAGAAGCCCGCGCCGCCGCGTCCCCGGAGCCCCGAGCGCTTCACGCTCTCGATGACATCCAGCGACGTGACGTCGAGCACCCTGGCCAGCGCCGCGCCAGGCGTGAACGGGGCGAAGAAGACCGGCCCGGGGCGCTGGATGTTGTTCCGGACCTCGGCATGAATCTCAGGGGCGGCGTTGCGGCCGTCTCCGAGCGGGCCGAGCAGGTCCCGGACCGCGCGGCCGGCCTGGATGCCGGCGACCAGCCCGTCCACGCGCGCGGGGGTAAGGCGGGTGAAGACCACCTCGTTGATCAGAGCCGCCGGCTCCTGATCGCTCATGCCGATGCACGAGGTCTTGTAGAGGCCGATGCGCCTGTCGGCGGTCGTGGTGCCGAAGGGCGTGCCCACGGCCCGCTCGAACGCCGCGGCCACCTCGGCGCCGCCCGCCATCTCGGAAGTCGCGCTGGTGTTCAGGTAGACCGTGGTGTCGCCCCGGTGTTCGCGCGACAGGAAGTGGTAGAACGTCGCGGTCCCTTCCACGTGCACGCGCGGGAGGTCCATTTCCTCGGCGATGAGGGTGACGGCTTCCTCGGGCACGCACCGCCACTTCTCCTGCACCGCCCGCAGGATAGCCAGGAGCTGACGGCGTTCGCCCAGGTGTTGCTCGACAATGGCCCGGACGTCGGCGCGCATACAGGTACGAGTTTACTTCGACGACCCGCAGCCGACGCCAACATTGCGCGATTGGTGATTGCAGATTGCGTGATTTATCGGGGATTGAGCGATTGGGGGATCGGCGATCAATTGCGCGATTGGCTGATTGGCGAGTGAGTGATTCGCGATCTGGCCCGAGAACCGGGCCGGGCTCGGGCCCACCCAATGCCGCAATCTGCAATCACCCAATCCACCCATCACCCAATCACCAATTCCAATCGCTCAATCCCCGAATCCCCCAATCACCAATGACTCACGCAATCTGCAATCGCCAATCGCGCAATGGATTTGAGCGGTCCAGCCTCACTGCGGCGCCGCCGCCGGCTGGGTGGCCGCGGCCAGGTTGAAGCCGGTGAGCTCGGCCAGCTTCAGCGGCGAGAGCACTTCCTCGTACCGCTTCCCGTTGATGTCCCACGTCGGATAAGTGGTGATGCGGGCGTCACGGCATGCCGCGGTCTGCGGCGACCCCTGGCGCCCCATGCTGCACTCGATGTACGGGAGTCGCCTGGCCGCCGCCCCGAACAGCGCCTTCTGATCCTGGCAGTGCGGGCACCAGTCGGCCCCGTACATCCTGGCGCCGCTGTCGGCGAGGTGAACGGCCAGCGCGCGCAGCGTGGGATCCTCGACCGCTGGGGGCTTCCCCACGACACCGATGTAGTTGAGGTGGAGGAAGGCGATGATCCCGACGGCCACCGGGCCGCGGATGCGCAGCCACTTCTGCCACGAGAAGTTGGGGATCCCCTCGGGGCGCTGGAACGTGACCAGCGCGAAGATTGCGCTCATCAGCGCCAGCGAGGTGAGGCAATAGGGGCACGTGGCCCTGAGGATCGTCAGTGAGACCGTGGTCAGGTAGGCGCTGTACAACACGCCGAAGAAGGACAGGGTCCAGGCCAGGCGCCACTGCTTGTCGACGCGCGCGATGAACGCCGTGCCTGCCAGCGCGAGGTAGGTGAGCAGCCCCCAGAACGCCACCGGCATGTCGAGCAGCGTGGCCCAGCGGCTCGACAGCACCAGGTCGCAGCCGCTGCCTTCCGTGCACCCCTGCACCGATCCGCCCGACCAGCTGGTCCACGACAGGTAGCCCGCCAGCGCCACGCCGAGCAGGCTGAGCGCCAGGAGCGGCCAGTTCGGTGTCGGCTGGAGCAACGCGCTGGAAACGACTGCGGTCCTTGGCTCTCGCTTCGAGTTCGATCGTCGGCCCATGCGTGGAGTCTACTATTCCTTCCACGTCCGACCCGACCTTCACCGGCGCCGCAGGCACACCCGGTGTAAGCTGAATCGGCCCGGCGCACGTGGACGACGTCCTCGTGTGAGGCGGGCAACCCTGGAGGGGACGATGCGACGAACCGTGATGGCGCTGACTCTTGGCGCGACCCTGATGGGAGCCGGCCTGGCCGGGGCCCAGGCCCTGCCGGTGCCCGGTGTCGAAGCGGCGCGCGACGTGCCCGGCGCGCACGAAATGCCGAACCCGCAGATCGAGCACAAGGTCGTGTTCGACCTGGCGACGGCCAACCCGAAGGATGCTGCCGTGCACCCCATGCTGCAGGCCGTCGCCCGCTACGTGAACACGCTCGCCAAGACCGGGGTACCCGCCAGTAACCGGAAGGTGGCCCTCGTGTTCCACCAGGGCTCCACCGACTACATCCTGAAGAACGACGCCTACAAAGCGCGGCACGAGGGCCAGGACAACCCCAACCTGCCGATGATCCAGGCGCTGAAGAAAGCCGGCGTGGACTTCCGCGTCTGCGGCCAGGCTGCGCTCGCGCGCAAGATCGACCCGAAGGACATCTCGCCCGAGGTCCAGCTGGATCTCTGGGCCCTCACGACGATCGTCGCGCTCCAGCAGCAGGGTTACGTCCTCATCGCACCATAGGCGCGACACATCTGCGCCATCCGGCTTCTCACTTCTCACTTCTCACTTCTAACCCCGACCCTCCCGCCCCCTTCGTTCCAGATGAAACCGACCCCGTCACTGCTCCTCGTCGCGGCCGCCACCGTCGCCGCCGCCTGCTCCACCAGCACGCCACAGCCCACCGTCCGCACGCGCCTTGGCTACACGCCGGCATCGTCGGCCACCAGTGCGTCGCTCGAGGAGCGGTTCCAGGCAACCGTGAATGCCCAGTCGATGTCGGCGCTCCACAAGCAGCTGACCGCACGCCCGCACCCGGCGGGATCGCCGGGCACGGCGGAACTGGTGAAGCACCTCCAACAGACCCTGTCGGGCTTCGGCCTCGAGGTGCAGACGCACGAATACCAGGTGCTGCTCTCGAGCCCGCGCAGGGTGGAGATCACCATGACCGCGCCCTCGCGGCGGCGCCTCAGCGTGGACGAACCGCCCATCGAAGCTGACCCGACCTCGTCTCATCCGGAGCTCGGCGGCGGCTACATCTCCTACTCGGCCTCGGGCTCGGCGTCGGGGCAGGTGGTGTACGTCAACTACGGCCTCCCGCCCGACTACGAGCAACTCGCGAAGCTCGGCGTCTCGGTGAAGAACCGCATCGTCGTCGCGCGCTACGGCCGCAGCCACCGCGCGGTGAAGGCGCACACGGCGGAACAGGCCGGCGCGCGCGCCCTCATCCTCTACAGCGATCCGGCGGATGACGGCAGCGCCCGGGGCCCGGCGTGGCCCGAGGGCTACTGGCGCGGCGAGCACATGGTCCAGCGGGGCAACGCCAAGTACAGCTGGTACTGGCACGGCGATGCGCTCACGCCAGGCGTGGGCGCCACGGCCGACGCGGCCCGCATCGACGAAGCCACGGCACCCACACTCCCGAAGATCCCGGTGGTGGCACTCAGCTGGGGCGAGGCGCAGCACCTGCTGTCGTCGCTCCGCGGCCCCGAGGCTCCGGCGTCGTTTCGAGGCGCGCTGCCGTTCACCTATCACGTGGGGCCAGGCGCGACCGCCGTCACCGTCACCGTGGACATGGATCAGCGCCTCGGTCCCATCTACAACGTGGTGGCGTCGCTTCGCGGCACGGCCACGCCGGAGCGGACCATCCTCTTCGGCACGCATCACGACGCGTGGACGTTCGGCGGCGTAGACCCGGGCACCGGCGCCACGGCCCTCCTCGAAGTGGCAAAGGGCCTGGGCGCGCTCGCCAAGACGGGCTGGCGTCCCACTCGGACGATTGCGTTCGCGTTCTGGGATGCCGAAGAGCTGGGCCTCGTGGGCTCCACCGAGTACGCCGAGGACCTGCGCGCGCGGCTGAAGGAGCAGCTCGTGATGTACGTGAACATCGACATGTACATGAAGGGCCGCTTCGATCCGGGCGGCGTGCCGTCACTGCGGTCGTTCGTCGCGGACGTGGTGAAGGATGTGCCGGGAGGCGGCGGCACGGTGTACGAGGGATGGCAGGCCTCGGAGTGGGCTCGGAAGCCCGCGGCCGCACGCCAGGGCGACGCGGCGGCGTTCGAACCCGATCTGAAACCGCTCGGCAGCGGCGCCGACTTCGTCCCATTCCAGGACCACCTGGGCGTGCCCACGCTGGCCATCGAGTTCATCGGTGAGAACGGGTACGGCTTCGGGACCTACCACACCAACTACGACTCCCGCGCCTACGCGGAGAGGATTGCGGATCCCGGCTTCACGCAGGGCGTGACGATGGCCCAGGTGCTGGGCACGATGGCCCTGAGGATGAGCGAGGCCGACGTGCTGCCGTTCCGCTTCTCGCACTACGCGACGAAGCTGAACGAGGCCGTGACCGCCGCCGAAGGATGGGCGCGAGACGCCGGCGTGGCCCTGGATGTGGCACCGCTGAGGTCGCGCGCCGAGGTTGTGGGGAAGGCGGCGCTGGCGCTCGAGGCCGCGCTCGACCGTCGCCTCGCGGCAGGAGACATCGCACGGGATACGCTGCCGGCGCTGAACGATCGCCTGGCGCGCATGGAACAACAGCTCGCCGACGATGACGGTGCGCCCGAGTCGAAGTGGTACCGCCACGTGTTCTACGGGTGGAACATCTACTCGATGTACGACGGC
>DAIRFN010000408.1:0-3459 GCA_036795065.1 Vicinamibacterales bacterium | reverse complement strand
TGCCGCCCGGGGTGGCGCCGGCCAGGATGCCGAGCTCGCTCCCCACCGAGCGCATCCTCGAGGTGATGAAACGCGCCGACGGCCATCAGTTCGATCAGCACCTCGTCCGTCGCTTCACGCAGCTGCTCGGGATCTACCCGCCGGGCAACCTCGTCCAACTGGATGACGGGGCCATCGCCGTCGTGCTGCAGGTGCATGCGCCCGATCCCCATCGCCCGCGCGTGCGGGTCATCATGGACGGCAAGCGCCGCCGCCTGACGACCCCCGTGGACCTCAACCTCTTCGAGGAGCCGACCGACCCGACGCGGGCACGGCGGATCGTCGCTCCTCTCGACCCAGCCGACTTCGGTATCGATCCGCTCGGCTATCTGTAATCCTCGTTTGTTTCGATCTGCCGCGACTGGAGGGAAGATGATCTCGGTTCGTCGTCTGGCCGTATCCGGCCTCCTCCTCGGGCTCCTCGGCCTGCTGCCGGGCCCTTCGGCGCAGGAGGTGGACTCCCCGCGGCTGCTGGTGGTGCTCGTCGTGGACCAGATGCGGTTCGATTACATCGAGCAGACGCGCGCCCGCTGGACGCGCGGCCTGAAGCGCCTCGTCACCAAAGGCGCCGTCTTCGAGCGCAACTACTATCCCTATCTCCAGACCGTCACCTGCGCCGGGCACGCGACGATCGGAACCGGCACCTTCCCGGCCACGCACGGCATCCTCCTGAACGCGTGGTGGCGAGGCACGCGCAGCGCATCGTGCACTGACGATGGCGATGTGTGGAGCATCGCGTACGGGCCCGGCGCCGAAGCCGTGGGCCACAGCGCCCGCGAGCTGCAGGTCCCCACGCTCGCCGACCGGCTTCGAGCGCGCTCTCCCTCTTCGCAGGTCGTGACCCTCTCGTTGAAGCCCCGGAGCGCCATCATGCTGGCGGGGAAAGGCGGCATTGTCACCTGGCTCGATGACCGCAACGTATGGGCCACGTCAACCGCATACAGCGAGACGCCGCACCCGGCGGTGCAGGCGTTCGTGGATGCGCACCCCAGGAGCGCCGCGCGCAGCGAGGTGTGGGACCGGCTGCTTCCGCCAGAGGCGTACACAGGCCGTGACATCGGCATCGGCGAGGCGCCGCCGCGCGGCTGGACGCCGTCTTTTCCGCACCCGCTCGCCGGCGCGCCGGGGACACCGGACGCCCAGTTCGACACCCTGTGGGAAACCAGCCCCTACGCCGATGCGTATCTCGGATCGATGGCCGCCTCTCTCGTGCAGGCCCTGAAGCTCGGCCAGGGGAAGGCGGTCGACTATCTCGGCGTCAGCTTCTCGGCGCTCGACTACGTCGGACACGCGTTTGGCCCGGCCAGCCACGAGGTGCAAGACACGCTGGTTCGCCTGGATCGCACCGTTGGCGATTTGCTGAACGCGCTCGACACACACGTCGGCCGCGATCGCTACGTCCTGGGACTGAGCGCCGACCACGGCGTGGCGCCCGTGCCCGAGGCACGACAGGCGGCAGGCCGATCGGGAGGCCGCCTGGTGACACAACAGCTGCTCCAGGTGGCCAATGAGGCGCTGGTGAAGACCCTGGGCCCCGGGCAGCACGTCGTGCGCGCCGAGTACACGCAGATTTATCTCTCGGCCGCTGCGCAGCTGAAGGCCGCCCAGGATCCGGAACTGCTCCGCCCGGTGGTCGCCGCCCTCGCGCGCGTGCCCGGTGTGGGGCGGGTGCTCCTGTCCGCGGGGCTCGAGACCCAACGTCAGTCGAAGGACTCGGTGGTGCGGGCGGCAGCGCTCTCGCACGTTCCCGGTCGAAGCGGGCAGATCGTCGTCATCCCCCGCGAGTACTTCACCGTCGGTGCGGCGACGGCGCGGGGCACGACGCATGGCACGCTGCACGCCTACGATCAGCACGTGCCGCTGGTGTTCTTCGGCCAGGGCGTGAAGGCCGGCCGCTACCGGCAGCGGGCCACGCCGGCGGACCTCGCACCAACGCTGGCCGCCACCATCGGCCTCCCCATGCCAGGCGCCGACGGCGTGGCGCACACCACCGTGTTCCGCCGGCCCTAGCCGGCCCGCCTGACGCATAATGAGGTGCCTGCCCCCTCTGGACCGACGGCCATGACGATCACCAACTGGCGCGGCATCTCCGCCGCAAGTGCGCTGGCCCTGGCCTGCGTCACCTGGCCCGGCATCTCCGGCCAGGAAGATCCGCTCGGCGGCGCCTCGCGACGGCTGATGCAGGAGATCGGGCTTCCCGCCATCGATCGGGGCCTGCGCGATCAGGACTTCCCGCGCGATCCCGGGCAGACTTCCACCGGGCCTCACTTCGTCGATCGCACGTCCGTGGCCCGCGGCGACTTCGAGCCGGGCTCAGTGATCGTCAAGTTCAAGCCAGGGGCCGATCGATCGGCGGCGGTCAGCAGCACGCTCGCGCAGGTGTCGGGCGGCGGTGCGGAGCGTCCGTCGTGGGCCAACTTCGACGTGCTCACCATCCCGGGCGACGCCGATGCCGACGCGGTCGCCGACGAGCTTCGCGCGCGCGCCGACGTCGAGTACGCGCAGCCGCGGTACTTCAATCACACGATGTACCGCCCGAACGATCCGCTCTACACGAACCAGTGGAACTTCCCCGCGATCGACATGGAGCGCGCGTGGGACATCCAGCCCGGCGCCACGTCGAACGTGGTCGTGGCGGTGCTCGACACGGGCGTGGCCTTCAAGACGGCGACTTTCCGCTACAACTCGCGGTTCCCGTTCCGGTTGACGCCGGACGGCCCGGTCTACCCGGCCCTCGGCATCGTGGATGTCCCCTTTGCGATCGCGCCCGAACTGGGCAACGCCTCGCGCTTCGTCGCGCCACGCGATTTCATCTGGGACGACGAGGATCCCGTGGACCTCGACGGCCACGGCACCCACGTGGCGGGCACCATTGGCCAGTTGACCAACAACAACCTGGGTGTGGCGGGCATGGCCTTCAACGTGCGCATCATGCCCGTGAAGGTCATCGCGGAGACCTGGGACTTCATCTTCGGCGCGCCAAACGGGGGGACCGACGATGTCGTGGCTCGGGGCGTGCGGTATGCGGCCGACAACGGAGCGGACATCATCAACCTGAGCATCGGGCGCGAGACCGGCGGCCCTGCTCCGGTCCTCGAGGATGCCATCCGCTATGCCGTCGGTCGCGGTGTCTTCGTGGCCATCGCGTCCGGCAACACGCGCGAGCAGGGGAACCAACCCAATCAGATCGGCAACATCTCGCCGTCTCTGGCCGGCGCCGTGACGGTCGGTGCGGTGGGACGATCGTTGGATCTGGCGTACTACTCCACCACGTCTCCGTCCGTGGAGTTGTCCGCGCCGGGCGGCGATACGCGCCAAGCCGGTGGCTCGTCGGGTGCCATCCTGCAGCAGACGCTGGACCTGGATCTCCTCGAGACCTTTAACCGTCCCCCGGCACAGTTCGGCCCCCCGCGCGCGGAT
>DAIRFN010000407.1:0-3463 GCA_036795065.1 Vicinamibacterales bacterium | reverse complement strand
CGCGAGGGCGCGGCCGAAGCTCTCTTCGCTGACGGTAGGCTGCACATCGACTTCGCGGAGACGGCGGCTCAGCCCTTCGGGCTTGCCCGCCGGGCGTGCGCGCCCCTCGGCGGACGCGGCCGAGCGCATCAACTGCGCTTCGAGAAACGGCTGAGGCGTCTCGGGAATTCCGGCGCTTCCCGCTGACGCGGAGGTACTGCGTGCGGATGCCCTGCGAGGGGTTTTTGCGGATGCTTTGCGGCGGGACGGAGCGTGTCTCTTGGCCATCGTGCCTCCCGCTGGTGATCGACGGACATTGCGCGGTGATTCCCGATTCTGCGGACGGGGCATCTCACTCGAAGTCACCTGCGGTATACTTCGGCTTCCTCCCCCCGAAAACCCATCGGCGTGCCCGCGCACACCCCCAGCCGCGGCAGGCTGTGCTGTCAATCCTTGTCGGGGGTGTCACGTTGAGCTACTGGATCGAATTCAAGAACACCATCCTGCCCTGGCTGCTTGCCGCCGGCGTTGTCACGTTCCTGGTGCACGAACATCGTCGCACCACTGACGCCCTGCTCGGGGCCAACGATCGGCTGGCCACGGCAGTCGAAGCGCAGGGCAAGGCCCTCGAGGGCGTGCGCCAGCTCCTCGCCTCGCAGGGGTATACCCTCCCCCCTCCAACCGCTCCGCAGTAGTCCGCGGACTGCGCGAGCATGTACGGTTGACATCGCGGATGGCGCTCCGGATGTTCGATCAGGCGGATATCTGGGCACTGCGCACGGGCCACGAGGTGCGACTGGTGTCGGCCAACGACCACGTGCACAGCCGGAAGTCGATGCACTACGCAGGATTGGCCATCGACTTGCACAGCTCGGCTCCGGACGCACTGGCTACGGCCATGCGACGGCTGGGCTATAAGGTGCTGTGGCGCGTCCCCGGTCACTTCGGCCACCTGCATGTCGAGTGGGCGGGTGGCGTCAACGTGGCGCCGGAGGCGGTCCTGACGGCGCCCTGAGAATAGAGACCACGAAGACATGAAGGGAATCCGCGCTCTTCGTGACTTCGTGGTTTCTTTGGCTATGCTAGTCGGGGACGCTCGCTGCGCGAGAAGGCACCCCCATGGACCGCATCCGCACCCTCATCCTCGGAGCCGCCGGCCGCGACTTCCACAACTTCAACGTCGTCTACCGGGACGACAGGCGGTACGAGGTGGTGGGCTTCACGGCCGCGCAGATCCCCAACATCACGAATCGGCGCTACCCGCCGGATCTCGCCGGCCCACTCTATCCATCCGGCGTGCCCATCTTCCCGGAGGAAGAGCTTGCGTCGCTCGTGGACCGCCTCGCGGTGCGGCAGGTCGTGCTGTCCTATAGCGACGTCTCGTATGAGTACGCCATGCACCGCTCGGCCATCGCCAACGCGGCCGGCGCGGACTTCCTGCTGCTGGGGCCGAGGGCGACGATGCTGGACAGCCGGACGCCCGTGATCGCGGTGTGCGCGGTGAGGACCGGGGCAGGGAAGAGCCCCGCCAGCCGGCGTATCGCGGCGCTGCTGAGGGACCGGGGCCTGCGGGTGGCCATCGTTCGCCACCCGATGCCCTACGGCGACCTGTCAGCGCAGCGCGTCCAGCGGTTCGCGGCCCTGGACGACCTCGCAGGCCATCGGTGCACCATCGAGGAAATGGAAGAATACGAGCCTCACATCCTGAACGGATCGGTGGTGTACGCGGGCGTGGATTACGCCGACATCCTCGAGCGTGCCGAGGCCGACGCCGACGTCATCCTGTGGGACGGCGGCAACAACGACCTGCCGTTCTATCGGCCGACGCTGCACATCGTGGTGGTCGATCCGCTGCGCCCGGGCCACGAGCTCAGCTACTACCCGGGCGAGGCTAACCTGCGTATGGCCGATGTCGTGATCATCAACAAAGTGGATGCGGCGGGGCTCGAGGCTGTCACCCGCGTGCGGGAGAACGTGCGCGCTGCCAACCCGCGCGCGCTCGTCGTGGAGGCTGCGTCGCCGGTGACGGCAGATCAGCCGGATCGGATTACCGGGAAGAGGGTGCTGGTGGTCGAGGACGGCCCGACGCTCACCCACGGCGAGATGCGCTTCGGCGCCGCCACGGTCATCGCGATGCGCTTCGGCGCGGCCGAGATTGTGGACCCACGCCCGTTTGCCGTGGGCAGCATCGCGGACACATACCGAACCTACCCGGCGATCGGCACGCTGCTGCCTGCGATGGGTTACGGCGAACCGCAGGTGCGCGACCTCGAGGCCACCATCGCCCGTGTCCCCTGCGACGCCGTCATCGTCGGCACGCCCATCGACCTGGGCCGGCTGATGACGATCGCGCAGCCGGTCGTGCGTGCCAGGTACGAGCTGCAGGTACTGGGGCGCCCGGACCTCTCGGACGCCCTCGCGGACGTGTTGGACAACCCCCGCGCGACGGCGCGGGTGCGGCGGCCGCCCAGCGGGGATGATTCGACAGTGCCTCTCTGAGGGCGAGCACTTCGCTCGGTTGCCCCCGGGAAGAATGCCGTCAGTTCCCCGGTGTCACGACCGGCTCGCGGAACACGACGATCGCGTAGACGTACAGCGGGTCCGCGGTGCCCGGGGTCGAAGGCGGGCCAAACCGCCACGACCTGACGGCGGCCAGCGCGGCGGCATCGAAGCCTGACGGTGAGCCGAGGACCTTCGCCTCGCGCGTCGAGCCGCCAGCCATCTCGAGCTCCACCAGCACCGTGCCGTTGCCGAACACCTTGGGCGGATAGGCCGGCATCGGCAGCGAGCCTGGTTGCGGGATGGCGCCCGACGCGCGGCCCAGGATCTTGGTCGCCGCGCCAGGAGCCGGTGCCGAGTAGACCGTGGGTGGCCGGTAGAGCGCCACCACCAGGATGCGCCCCGGCACGGCTACGAGACGCTCGTCGATGGTGTCCTGGGCCGGCTCGAAGCGCCACGACCGCACCGTCTGCGTCACGGCATCGGTGAAGGGCGGCGATGAGGTGAGCGGCGCCACCTTGGTCACCCCGCCATCGTTCCCGACATACAGCTCGAGGGCGACCTCGCCACCGCCGAATGCCGTGACCGGTGTCGGGGGAACCGCCGCGCCGGTGCGCAGGCGGGGAGCCGTGGCCTCCTGCGCCGCCGCAGCCGCGACGCCAACTGCCAGCACCGGAATCACCAGGACCGCCAGGAGCGCGCGCGGGCCGCCTTGAAGCCGCTTGACCATCGGCAATGCCTCCCGTTGCTCCCTTCAGCCTATGATCATTCCGGGCGCGACGCGCCACGGAACAGCGTGGACACCGCTGCGGTGGTTCACGCCTTCGGTGGCCGGTGTCCGACCCACCCCACGATGACACCGAGCATGAGACCGGCAGCGAAGGTGACGCCCAGCGCGGTAAACGGCGCGCGTTTCACGCGCCTGGCCGCGTCGTCGCGCAGGCCCTCGAACTCGCGTACGCGCCGCTTGAGCGTGCGCCTGGCA
>DAIRFN010000164.1:0-12447 GCA_036795065.1 Vicinamibacterales bacterium | reverse complement strand
CAGTGTACGAGGGGATTCCCCGCATCTACGATCGCGTGGCCGCGATGGACGACGAGGTGTTGGCCGAGGTCCCGTTTCCGCCGCGCGAGGCCGTCCAGGGCAACGGACCGAGCGTCCTCTATTCGGCGTGGCACCTCAAGCCGCTTCTCAACGGATACAGCGGGTTCACGCCGGCCAGCTATACCCTGCACGCCGAGGTGATGCGGCTGTTCCCCTCGTCCGACGCGGTTCGATCGCTGCGCGCGATCGGCGTGACCCACGTGCTGGTGCACAAGCGCCGCGTGCCCGCCGACCTGGTCAGCCGCTCGGCCGCGAGCCCGGATCTGACCCTGGTGGCCGACGATGGCGACCAGGTGTTGTACGCGCTCGGCAGCGGAGGGCGCTGATGCGTCGAGCCGCTGCCCTGCTGGCGGCCTTCGTCGCCATGGCCACGCTGCACACCTGGCCGCTGGCCAGCAACATCGCGGGCCTCTCACGGCTCGACAACGACGACACCGGCCTGAACGTCTGGATCATCGCCTGGGTCGCGCACATCCTGCCGCGCGATCCGGCGAACCTCTTCAACGCCCCCATCTTCCATCCCGAACCGCTGACGCTCGCCTACTCGGAACACCTGCTGGTCCCCTCCCTGATGGGCGCCCCGCTCTTCTGGACTGGTGTCTCGCCGACGACGGTCTACAACCTGCTGGTGCTCGCGGGATTCGCGCTCTCGGGCTGGACGATGTGCCTGGTGATGATGCGCTGGACGGGCAGCCTCACGGCCGGCATCGTGTCGGGGCTGCTCTACACCTTCAACGCGCATCAGCTCACGCGCCTCCCGCACGTACAGGCGCTGCACATGGAGTTCGTCCCCCTGGCGCTCTATTCGCTCGATAGAGTGCTCACAGCGGTTCCAGGCACGGAGGTTCAAAGGGCGGAGGTTCAAAGCACGAGGGTTCAAAGCACGAGGGTTCAAAACCCCGCTGTGTCATCCGTGGCATCTGCGGCTCCTTGCTCCTCTGTGTCATCTGTGCCATCTGCGGCTCCCTGCTCCTCTGCGTGCTCTGCGGCAACTCTGGGTCTGGCATCCGCGTATGTCCTGCAGGCTCTGTGTTCGAACTACACGCTCGTCTTCCTCACCGTCGCCTTGCTGGTCGCCGCCGCGGTGCGAGGCGGCGAGTGGATCGGGCCGGCTCGGCGTTCGCGGATGGGCGCGCTGGTGCTGGCCGCTGTCATCGCGGTGGCCGTGCTGGCACCGTTCCTGTGGCCTTACTATCTCGTCAGCCGCGACCAGGGACTGGTTCGTCCGTTGGACGAGGTGCGGCTCTACTCCGCCGGCTGGCTCGACTACCTGGCCACGGCGGGACGGATCCATTACGACTGGTGGAGCTACCGCGTCTTCGAGGGGCGCACGTCACTGTTCCCCGGTGTCGTGGCCATGCTCCTGGCGTTGATTGGCGTGACGGACGCTGGAGCCAGGAAGGATCCGCGCGTCCGGATGACGGCGGCCATCGGTATCCTCGGCGTGGCGCTGTCGTTCGGGCCAGCCCTGCCGGGATACGGCTGGCTCCACGAACACGTGCCGCTGCTGCAGGGCATTCGCAACGCCTCGCGCTGGGGTGTGTTGTTCCTGATGGCGGTAGCGATCCTGGCCGGCTACGGCATTGCCGCGGCCGAACGCCGCGCGGGACGGTCGTCCTACCGGCTCGCCGCCGCGCTGGCCGTGCTTGGACTGGTCACGCTCGAGGCGCTCCGCGCGCCCATGGGGTTTGCCCCGGTGACACCAGTCCCGGCCATCTACGATCGGCTGCGTGAGGCCACGGATGCGGTGGTCGTCGAGTTTCCCCTGTATGCCGGCCCGAGGGTCAGCGAGAACGCGCGATACCTCGTCGCTGCCACGCGCCACTTCCGCCCGTTGGTGAACGGGTACAGCGGGTTCGAGACCGAGGCCTTCCGCGAGCGCGCGGACAGGTGGCGGCAGTTCCCGGCAGACGAGGTCATCAACGAGATGCGCGCGATCGGTGTGACGCACGTGATGGTGCACACGCGCGACCTCGACTCGGAACTCGTGAATGCCTCCGCGCTCAGCGCGCGGCTCGTCCTGCTGGAAGACGATGGCGAGCGACGCCTGTACCGCGTGACCCGCTGACGCGGGTTCACGGGACAGCCTACTTGCCGTAGAGCCGGCGGTAGTCGTCGGCCGTGCCGAGAATGCGCTTCACATAGTTCTGCGTCTCGGGGAACGGAATGTCGTCGATGAACTCGTCCTGCGGCATGCCAGGACGCTCGCGTTGCCATGACGTGACTCGGTGATCACCCGCGTTGTAGGCGGCAAGCGCGTAGTGGACACCACCGAACTTGCGGAGGCTCTCAGCGAAGATGGCCGTGCCCAGCCGCACGTTGGTCTCGGGGTCGGTGAGCCGCGCGGGCGAGAAGCGCGGAATCTTCAGCTTCCTGGCGAACTGCCGGCCGGTGGACGGCAGCACCTGCATCAGCCCCACGGCATTGGCCGACGAGCGGATCACGGGATCGAACGTGGACTCCTGCGCCACGAGCGCGGCCACGAGATAGGGGTCGAGCCCTCGCGCCATCGCGTGCTTCCGGAGCAGCGGCCAGTAGTCGAGCGGGAACACCACTTTCTGGATCTCGATCGGCAGCGATTCGCCGCCCGCGGCCATCCACTGCGGGTAGGCGCGCTTCATCGCGTTGATGCCGGGTCGGAGGTTCCCGAGCCGGTGGTGCACCAGGGCGATGGTGGCGGTCAGCGCGGGAGCATCGCCCCACAGGCGCTGCGCGTAGTGCAACTCGTTGAGGGCCTCCTGGTTCAGGCCCACCGCAATGAGCTGCGCCACCCGATCGACCGTCGGGAACGTCCGTGACGGTTCGACCGGCTGCCGCTCGAACGCCGGCACGATGCGGGCAATCGCCGGCGGGGGCAGGTGCTTCCTCGCCAGCCGGCCATAGTAGCTGTTGTGGTAGTCGGTCGCCGTCAGCACGAGCCGCTCGGTGGCCAGGGCCGGGTTGCCGGCCTCGCGCCACGCTCGACCGCTCCAGAACAGCCAGGAGGGCCGATAGTCGGACCGCGGGAACTGCGCCGCCCCGCGATCGAACAGCGTGGCCGCCTCGGCGTAGCGCCGGGCACGATAGGCCCACCAGCCCGAGCGCCAGTAGGCCCGCTCGGCGTAGCGTCCGGCGGGGTACCGCTCGATCATCACCCGGAACACATCGTCCGCGCGCGTGTCCTCGTCGTCGATGATGAAGTGCGACGCCAGGTTGTTCAGCACTTGTTCCGCGAACGGGCTCTCGCGCCGGTTGTCGGCGAAGCCCCGCGCCTCGCGCTCGTACTCGACCCGCTCGCCCAGGCCGCGGAGCGCCGAGAGGTAGTAGAAGGTCGCTTCGTCCGAGTGCGCGCCCGCCCGCTGGCCCTTCAAGGTGTCGTGCGCCTGCTGGAACTGCCGCAGCTGCACGTCGCACGCGGCGATGCGGACGTGCACGCGGTCGCGCTCGGCGCCGCTGACCGAGTCGTGGGCCCGCTCGTAGGACGCGCGGGCGGCCGGCCAACGCCGTGCCTGGAACAGGGTGTCGGCGCGCTTCACCTCGAGCCCGGCCGGCGGGTCGTCTTCGTCCCAGGCGTTGAGGCGTGTGAGCGCCGTCTCCGCCTCCGTGGATTCGGTGGACAGCGGATAGCCGTAATAGACCCGGCGATAGCCGTCGATTGCTTTCCCGACGTCCCCCGCCTGTTCCGCGGCGGCAGCCAGGCGCGCGAGCGCCACATGTGGTGAGGCCAGCTTGCGCGAGACCAGTGCCTCGTAGATGGCGACGGCGCCGGCGAAATCGAGTTGCGCTTCGCGGGCCTGAGCCCGGCCGAGGGCCGCGTCTTCGGGCAGGTGGCCCTCGATGTCGCGTGTCGCGACGGCGGCAAATGCCGCCTCGGCATCCGCGTACCGCTGCAGGTTCAGCAGCGCACGGCCGGTGTAGAACCGCGCGTAGTCCGCCAGCGACGTCGATGCGAGCGATCCGTGGCTGAGCAGCGGGAGGGCCGCGGCCGCGTTGCCGCCTTCATCCAGCAGGCGCACGCCCTTCACGAAGTTGGCCTGTGCGGGCGTGAGCGAGGCGTCCCGTGCGGGCGCGTGCCACAGGGCCTGCAGATCGGCAGGCACCGGCGGATGGGCCGTGGGACGCAGGCGGACGGGGCTGGCTGCGCCGTTCGCGTGACTTCCGCTCGTGTTGTGTTGCGCCGGCAGGGTCGGGCCGAACGCGAGGGTTACCAGCAGGGCGGCCGCGGCGGCCGCCACCGGTCCCCGGTTCATCCAGCAGCTCCCGAGGTCGCGGCGGTGCGCGCGGCGGCGTGCGTGCCGCTTCTGCGCGTGCCACCCGTGGACGGGCCCGCCGCCTTCTGGGCGGTGAGCGCCTCGAGACATCGGCCGGCGTGGCGCGCCAGCACTTCGATGACCTCGGGCCAGCCGCTCGGCACGGCGTAGCCGTTCGCGTCGCTGGTCACGCCATCGGCGTAGACCACCGCGACGACGCGCCCGCCCACCAGGACGGGGATCGCCATGCCCATGCGGTCCTCCGGCAGGTGCTCGAACCCGGGACCGTCGGCGGCGCCGTTCCGCGTGGTGGCCGCGCGGGCCGACGAGACGGCCATCGCGATCACGCCCGCGTCCTGCAGCGGCAGGTCGATGGACTTGGGCTGCGCGTCACGCGGGCCGAACCCCGAGAGCCGCCAGCCGGTGATGTGATCGCCCTTGAGGACCACGACAGCCGCGCGAGCCGCCTCCCTGGCCGCGGCCAGGGCCAGCGCATCCAGCACCTCGCTGAGCGAGGTGGCGCCGTCCAGCCCCCGGATGCTCTCCACGAGCCTCGTGATGCCGGCCATCTCCTGCTCGCGTTCGGTGACGCGCGCGGCGGCGATGGAGGCCTGCGTCGAGGCGATGGCGCGCGCCTCGGCCTCGGCCACCGCCGTGCGCAGCCGCTCGTCCGCCAGGGCCTCGGCGTCGGCCAACTGCCGCTCAGCCTGATCCTGGATCTCGGCCAGCTGGCGTCCCGCCTCCGCCTCGACCGCATCGCGCAGCTGTTCGGCGAGATGCTCGCGGTGACGCTCCTCGAGCTCGGTCAGCTTGTGCTCGAACTCGGCCTGCAGGCGCTGCTCGGCTTCGCCGACCTGGCGCGTGACTTCGTCGGAGTTGAGGGAAAGGAACTCGGAGACCAGACCTTGAACGGCCTGGTCTACGGACGTGCGAATGCGGTCTTCAAGCGCCATCGTCTCTCTCTTGAAAGGCACAACGTTTCAGAGGACTACGCCCGCGGCTGGGATCGCGCTCGTCCGTTTCTCTGCATTATGGAGAGGGGGATCGGCCAAGTCAAGGCAGACAGGCCTCCACCCTCAAGGAACGCGCGTGCCTGCACGAATCTCGTCAGAACCGCGCACGAGGACCGTGTCCCCTACCGACAGGTCGCCAACCACCTCCGCCTTGTCCCCGCGGACCGCCACGCGCTTCACCGTCACCCACTCGGCCTGTCCGCCCTGGACCCTCACCACGAACGTCCGTTCGGTGGTGGACACCACGGCCGTCGCGGGCACCAGGACGGCGCCCGACTGAGGCGTGACGGGCCAGGTCACCTCGGGGAACATCCCCGGCGCAAGCGCGAGGTCCCCGTTCTCAACGTCGAGCTCGACCGCCATCGTCCGGGTGCGCTGGTCGAGGGATCCTGCCGCGCGCGCCACCGCGCCGCTGAACACGCGAGCGCCGTGAGCCGGCACCCGGAAGTCGAGCCGACGGCCACGCGTGACGCCGCCGGTGTATTGCTCGGGCACGGCCACCGTGAGACGCAGCCGCGTCACGTGCTCGAGCCTGAGCAAGGGACCTGCGGAGGGCCCGACGAGCGCCCCAGGATGCGACATGCGCTCGGTGATCCGCCCGGCAAACGGAGCGGTGACACGGAGGTATCCCTCGAGCGTCTTCACCGCGTCGCGTGATGCCCTGGCGGCGTCCGCGGCCTTCGCTGCCGACTCCACCCGTGCCGTGGCCGCCTTCAAGGCCTCCTCCGCGTGGCGCAACTCGAGTCCCGCGACCGCACCGGCGGTCTCATTCGCGGCCGACAGCCGCTCGAACGTCATGCGGCTGGAGGCCAGATCCGCATCGGCCTCGGCTCTCCGAGCCACAGCGGCCTCGACTCGCGCCTCGGCCTCGGCCACCTGGGCGGCCACTTCGGGGGCCACGAGGGTGGCCAGCACCTGGCCGCGCCGAACGTCCGAGCCACGATCCACTGCCACGCTTTCCACGTAGCCCTGGACGCGGGCCACCAGGGCGACAGACGCGAACGCCTGTAGTTCACCGGGCAGGGCGACGGTCCGCTCTTCCGCGACCATGGTCACGCGCGCGGTCTCGAGCCGGCCCTGGGCTTGCGGCGCGAGTGTGGCCAGCGCGAGGCCACAGGCAATCGCCGCGACGTGGCCTGTTCGATCAGTGCCCTTCATGCAGAACGCTCCCCGGATCCATCGGGTTGAGAGACGGCGACTGGCGCGAGGCGCGCCCCTGTAACAGCGCGTAGAGCGCAGGGACCATCACCAGCGTGGCCACCGTGGCCACCACCAGGCCCCCCACGACCGCGCGGCCGAGCGGCGCGACCTGCGCCCCGCCCTCGCCCAGCCCCAGCGCCATGGGCAGCATGCCCGCGATCATCGCCGAAGCCGTCATGAGCACGGCCCGCAGGCGCTCGGCGCCGGCCGTGCGCGCGGCGTCGACCACGGTGTCACCCTCCCGCCTGCGCTCTTCAGCGAACGCCACGATGAGGATGGCGTTGGCCACGGCGATGCCCATGGCCATGATCGCGCCCATGAACGACTGCACGTTGAGGGTGGTCCCCGTGACGGCAAGCATCGTCACCACGCCGGCGAGGACGGCGGGGACGGTGCCGAGCACCACGACCGCGAGACGGACCGACTGGAAGTAGCCGGCCAGCAACAGGAAGATGGCGACCACGGCCATGGCCAGGCCGACCTGCAGGCCGCGCTCGGTGGTCTCGAAGGGCGGCACCTGGCCGCGAAGGGCCACCGTCACGCCGCGCGGCGGCTCGCCGGCGCGCGCAATGGCGGCCCGCAAGTCGCCGATGGCCTGGCCGATGGCAATGCCGTGCAGGTTGGCCGTCACACTGACCACACGCTGACCGTTGTATCGCTCGATCATCCCCGCGGCCACGCCGGTCTCGATGCGTGCCACGTCGCCTAGCTGAGGGGAGGGCATCCCGTTCACCATCAGCGGCACGGATGCCACGTCCTCCGCCGAGGCCACGAGCGACTGTGGAATCTCCACCTGGATCTGGAACGCGTTGCCGCTGACCGGGTCGCGCCAGTAGTTGGGATCCACGAAGCGACTGGACGATGTCACCATCAGCAGCGACCGGGCGACGTTCGACATCGTGAGGCCGAACTGCCCGGCCCGCTCGCGGTCCACCGTGACATTCAAGGTCGGATAGTCGAGCGGCTGGGCGAACTGGACGTCACGGAGATACGACAGTGCCTCCAGTTCCTTGCGGATCTTCTCCGCGTGCTCGCGGTTCACCTGAAGGTTCGCACCCTGCACGGCGATCTCGACCGGAGTGGCCGCGCCGAAGCTCATCACCTGCGTGACAATGTCGCCGGCTTCGAACGACACGCTCGTGTCGGGGAGAGCCACGGCGAGCCGCGCCCGCAGCCGCTCCTGCAGGGGCTCGCCCCTCACCGGAGCGTCAGGGCCGAGGGCCACCAGCAGCACCGCCTCGTGCGGGCCGCTCGTCCAGAGGTAGACCGTGTTGATGGGATAGCTGGGCGGCTGCACGCCGACGAAGCTGGTGGTGATGGCCACGTGCTCTGCACCCACCTCGGCCTTGATCTCGTCGAGTGCCTTCAGGGCGATGAGCTCGGTACGCTCGATGCGCGTGCCCGTCGGCGCTCGCAGGCGCAGCTGGAACTGCTCGGCCTCGCCAGCCGGGAAGATCTCCGTGCCGAGCCGCGGCCCGATCAGCACGACGACGAGCCCCGCCACGAGCAGGTAGCTGGCTACCATGACCAGCCGACGGTCGAGCACGCGCCCCAGTGCGGCGTGGTACCTGATCTTCAGCCGGTCGAGCCACGTCGCACGCTCGTCGCGCTTCACATGGACGAACCACGCCGCCAGCACCGGCACCAGGGTGCTCGACAGAACGTAGGAGGCCAGCATCGCGAACGCGACGGCCATGGACAGCGGCACGAACAGTTGCCGCGCGACCCCCTGCATGAAGAACGAGGGGACGAACACCGCCACGATGGAGAGCATGGCCAGGAGGCGCGGCACCGACGTGAGGCGGCTGGCCTCGACGATGGCGCGGCCGCGAGACAGCCCGCGCGCCATCTGCGCATGGATTTGCTCGATGGCCACCGTGGCTTCGTCGACGAGCACGCCCACCGCGAGCGCGAGGCCCCCCAGCGTCATGAGATTCAGCGTGTGCCCCGAGAGCCACAGGCACACGGCGGCGGCCATCAGCGCGGTCGGAATGCTGGCAATCACGATCAGGGCGCTCGGCCAGTCGCGCAGGAACAGCAGCACCATCAGGCCGGTCAGCACGGCGCCCAGCACCCCCTCGGTGACGAGGTTGCGGAGCGCGCTGCGCACGAAGCGCGACTGGTCGAACTCCACCCGGATGTCGACGTCCTCGGGCACCGCGGCCTTCATCGCCGGCAGCGCGGCGCGCACCGCCTCGAGCACGGCGAGCGTGCTGGCATCCGACCGCTTCGTGACCGGGATGTAGACGGTCCGCCGCCCGTTCACGTGCGCGTAGGCCGTGACGATGTCGGTGCCGTTCTCGATGGTGCCGAGATCGCGCAGGTAGACGCTGGCGCCGCTGCCCGGGCGCACGGGCGCATCCATCAGCTCCTGCAGGTTGGGGCCGAGCACCGCATTGGTGGCGGCAATGCGGTTCAGATCCCCGACGCGGACGTTGCCGGATGGGATGACCGTGGACGCCGTCGACACGGCGGCGATGGCCTCCTCCGGCGAAACGCGATAGGACCGCAGCCGGTCCGGATCGAGCCGGATGACGATGGTGCGCTGGTTCCCGCCGAAGGGCGGGGGCGCGGACACGCCCGGCAGCGTGGCGAAGAGCGGCCGGACGCGGTTGAGCGCGATGTCCTGCATCTCGCCCGGTGGACGGTTCTCGCTGGAGAACACGAGCTGGCCGATGGGCACGCTGCCGGCATCGAAACGCGTGATGAACGGCGGCACCGCGCCGGGCGGCATGAACGCGCGGGCGCGGTTCACGTAGCCCACGACCTGCGCCATCGCCTGGTTCATGTCGGTGCCGGGATGGAACACGAGCTTCATCAGGGCCACACCCTGGATGCTCTTCGACTCGATGTGCTCGATGCCGGTGATGTAGAGGAAGTGGTACTCGTAGTAGTAGGTGAGGAACCCGTCCATCTGCGCGGGGTCCATGCCGCCGTAGGGCTGCGCCACGTAGATGGCGGGATCGCCCAGCGTCGGAAAGATGTCCGCCGGCATGCGGGACACGGCCACCGCGCTCGATAGCGCGAGCGTCACCACGAACACGATGACGGTGACAGGGCGGGAGAGCGCGGCGAGGACAAGGCGCATGGCGGAGGTTCGTTACGGCAGCGCGTTCAGAAAGGGCTCGACGCCGCTGCTGGTGGCGGCGGCCACCGCGAGGCGGGCCCGCCAGATGGAGAGCCCGGCGAGCGCGGCATCGATTTCGGCCTGGGCCAGCCGGCGCTGCGCGTCGGCGACGTCGGTCATGGACGACAGTCCCGCCTTGTAACGGGCCGTGGCCTGCGCGCCGACCGCGCGCGCGGCCGCGACGATCACCTGTGCCTGGGCGGCCACCTCGCGCGCGGCCTGCTCGTCCTGGCGGGCCACCTGCAGGCGGCGCGAGAGTTCGCGCGCCGCCTCCTCGCGCCGGGCGGTGGCGGCCTGGAGGCGCAGCTGTTCCACGGTTTCTCGCGCGCCCTTGTTCACCAGATCCATCAGCGGTACCGCCACCGTGACGCCCACCGCCCAGTTGTACGACTCGAGCCCGAGCCCGTCTGCGCCGCTACCCGACGAGTTGTCGTCGAGCACGCCCGTGCCGCGGCCGTAGACCGTGCCCTGCAGCGCGAAGGTCGGATCCGCGGATCGCCGCGCCTCCTGCAGCCGTGCGGCCGCCTCGTCTGCGGTTGCCTGCCGTTCGACCAGCACGGGATGATCCGCGGCAGGTCGCTCGGGCGGAGCCGTGGTCGCGGCAGGCGCGGGCGGCGCCACCAGCGCACCGCTCGCGGCGTCGCCGACATACTGCGCCAGCAGGGCACGTGCGGCATCCCTCGCCCGCCTCGCCAGCACGACCTGCATGGTGGCCGCGGCATGCTCGGCCCGCGCGGTGGCGGCATCGAGACCTGGGCGAATCTCGCCTTTCACGAGCGCTTCCACGACCGACAGGAGGACGGCCGTCCGCGCCTCGGCGGCCTCCGCGGCTTCGAGTGTCTGGTCGGCCGCCAGCACCGACAGGTAGGCGTCGGCCACCGCGACGGCGGTATCGAGCTCGGTCCGCGCCCATACCGCACGCTCGCGCGCCCCGGCATGCTGTGCGGATTCCACGACCGCCGCGCGGCGGCCGAAGTCGAACGGCTGCCACGAGACCAGGGTGCCGAGCGCGGTGCCCCACACGCTGGACGAGGAGTTCTCGGACACGGGCGGGCCCGAGATGGGCGAGATGACACCCTGCGGGAACAGCAGGCCCGACACGTTGTTGTGCGTGGCCCGGTTCACCTGCAGCAGCGCATCGATGTGGGGCCGGTAGCTCTGGCGGGCGATGTCGATGGTGGCGGTGGCGGCGTCGCGGTCGGCGGCCGCCGCGGTGACCACCGGGTCGCGCGCCAGCGCCTGCCGCACCGCCTCGCCCATGGTCAGGCCCGCGGGCTGCGCGCTCGCGACCGCCGAGCCAAGCGCCAGGGCGATGGCCAGCGGCCCGCGGAGGCGCGCGCGCCGTACCAGGATCGGAGCCGGGCGATGAGGCATGCGCGGCGGATGATACCACGGCTATCGTAAATGATTTTCGTAATCGGTTATCGATATTCTCGGCTATCATGGCGCCGCGATGACCGATCCGCTGGCGCGGGAGTTCCTGCTCGCCTTCTGGAAGATCCACATCCTGCACCACGCGGGCGAGGATGGCGGCGTGTACGGGCAGTGGATGCTCGAGGAGCTGGCGCGCCACGGCTATCGCCTCAGCCCGGGGACGCTCTATCCCCTGCTGGCGCGCATGGAGCGCCATGGCTGGCTGCGCTCCTCCGAGCCGAAGCGCGCCACGGCGGCGCGGCGCTACCGCCTCACGCCGGCGGGACGCAAGGTGCTGGCCCGCCTGCGAGAGGCGCTGGACGAGTTGTACGACGAGGTGTCGGCCTAGCGGCCCATCTTGCCGAGCATCCCCAGCACATCGTCGATCATCGAGCCGTCGCGGTTCTGATCGAGCGTCGGCGTGAGCATCGACAACAGGCCGCCGCCCTGTGACGAACCACCCAGCGACGCCCCCAGCGACGAGCCGCCGCCCTGGCGGGCCATGGCTCCCATCATCAGGGCGGCCACGATGGGCAGTGCCTTCTTCAGGAGGCTGGCGTCCAGCCCCGTCTGGCTCGCGGCGCGGGCCGCCACCTGGCGGCTCACGTCCTTGCTGCCGAAGATGTGGCCGAGAATGCCGTTGCCATCGTCGGTGGCGCTGCCGAGGGCGGCGGGGTTGTCGAGGTAGCGCGAGTGCTGACCGCTGGCGAGGGCCCCCACGAGCGATTCGAGGCCGCCGGAGCTCTGCGTGTTGCGCTGGAAGCCGGCGGCCAGCGCCGGAACCAGGGCCGACAGCACGCTCGACGCCTGGTCGTCACCGAGGCCGAGCTGCTGACCCATCTGTTTGACGGCGCCGCCGTTCTGCGCCGCGAGAATGGTTTCGAGGATGTTCATCGCTGCCTCCAGGGCACCTGGAACGATTGGGATCATCTGGATTCTACGCCCTGGCCGCCCGGGGAACGCCCTCCGGCACCATGGATGCTACAATAGAGAGGCGTTGCGACAGCTCGACCGTTCGGGGGCGACTTGGCTTCGACGGGGGTGCGGGATCGCGGAACGCGTGCCGAGGACTCCATCTGGCCCTCGTTAAACCCCGGTGGAAAACAACGTAACTGCGAACGCAGACTACGCTCTCGCTGCTTAAACACCAGTGAGCGGTCGCCCCGGGAAGGCCTGTGGCCCGGGGATGACCGTCATCAAGCAGGCTGGCTGTCACGTGCCGCTCTGACGCGTGACGGTGAGACATATCGGAGATGGCGGCCGGGGCGCTTGGCCCCGTTCCAAACCGGTCGCGACATCAGAATGGGGACACGCACGTAGTGGACTGCGACGACGTATCTTCGGACGCGGGTTCAACTCCCGCCGCCTCCACCAACCTTCGCTCTCATTCACGCGAAGGCGGCCG
>DAIRFN010000013.1:3779-32987 GCA_036795065.1 Vicinamibacterales bacterium | reverse complement strand
CGAACCACCGCGGCAGGTCGCCGTTCTCGGCCAGCGCGAAGATGGTCCGCGACCCGTTCAGGATCTGCCCCATGTTGTTGCCGGCCATCGAGATCGACGATCCCACCGACACCATCAACGCGCCGGCGACACCCATGAAGAGCGCCGCGCCATCGGCGAGCGGCGTGCGCGACTCGGCGATGTTCGGCAGCACGCCCGTGGCCACGACGGACGTGAGCGTCATGATGATGGTCACGGTGACGAGCGTCATCACGAACGCGAACGGCACGTCGCGCTTTGGATTCGACGCCTCGCCGGCCAGGACGCCCGTGACCTCGTAGCCTCCGTAGGCGAAGATCAGCAACAGCACCGCCGAGCCCACCTGGTCCGGCGTAACGCCGGGCATCGAGGCCCAGCGCTCCGGATCCACGTACCAGATGCCAATGAGGATGAAGAGCGTCAGCGGCAGGAGCTTGCCGATGGTGAGCGCGTTGACGACCCAGGACGACTGCTTGACGCCTACGACGCAGATCCACGTGAGCACGAGCGTCAGGATGGTCACCAGGGCGATACGCGGCGCGCCGGCGGCCAGCACCGGCCAGTAGAACGCCAGCGCCAGCGACAGGCCGTTGGCCACCGACGCCTGGCTGGCCACCCGCGTGAACCACATCATCCATCCGACTTCGAAGCCGATGAACCGTCCGAAGGCTTCTCGCGCCGGCAGGTACGGCCCGCCCGTGCGGTCGAAGCGGCTCCCCACCTCGGCGAAGCACAGGGCAATGCAGAGCGAGAGCACGCCCACGGCCGCGAACGCGACGGGGCCCCACGGTCCCACCAGCCGCGCCACGTCGGCCGGCAGCAGGAAGATGGCGCTGCCGATCACCTGGTTGATGCCGATGGCGGTGAGATCCCACCGCCCGAGCGCGCGCCGCAGTTCAACCACGTGATGACCCCTTGAGATGAGGGCGGGCGCGGGTCACCGGGCAATCCATCCGGCGTACAGCTCCGGCCGACGATGACGAAGGAAGAGACGACGGGCGTGCGAGCCGTCGAGCGCGGAGAGATCGAGTGTGGCGTGGAGGATGTGATCCTCCCCTGCAGGCGCACGGGCGGTGACGACGCCGTCCGGGTTGCAGACGAACGATTCACCGGCGAAGGTCACGCAGTCCTCCTGCCCGACGCGGTTGCAGAGGGCCACGTAGTAGCCGTTCTGCAGCGCGGCCACGCGCATCTCGCCCTCGTAGAGGCCCTCGGGCCACTCGCCCGTCGTGCCCGCCTGCGGCACGAACACCACGTCCGCCCCGGCCAGCGCCAGCGCCCGCATGTATTCGGGGAAGTGGCGGTCGTAGCAGATGGCCACGCCGATGCGCCCGGCCCGCGTCTGGTAGACCGGCGCGCCCTTGTCGCCCGGCGCGTAATAGCCCTGCTCGTGGAAGCACGGGTAGTCGGTGATGTGCACCATGCGCGTGACGCCGAGCACCGATCCGTCGGCGTCGATTACCGGAGAGCTGTCGAACGTGCGCGTGCCGTCTCGCTCGAAGAGGTTCAGCACGACGACCACGCCCAGCTCGCGGGCCTTCTGTTGGAAGGCGCTGACCAGCGGCCCGTCGATGGGCTCGGCCAGCGGCAGCACGTCCCCGCCGGCTGGACGCTGTGGATGGAACCACTCGAAGGCCAGCTCGGCGAAGCCCACCACCTCGGCGCCGGCACGCGCGGCTGTGTCGAGCGCAGCAAGCCCGCGTGCCACGTTGGCGGCCTTGTCGCGCGTGGCGTGCTGCTGGACGAGGGCGATGCGCATGAGGGGCATAGTGTATGTCGGGAGTCGGGAGTCGGGAGTCGGGAGTCGGGGCAAGTGTATGATCCGCTGGTCCGGAGGGACTTCATGAACCGACTCGTTCGTGCATCGATGGTGGCGCTGGGACTGGCGGCGGCCGCGGGGCTGGCCACACCCGCGGCGCAGGGGCCCACGCCCTATAAGCTGGGCATGTTCCAGCAGGGCGACCGCGTCTTCGTCGGGATGGTCCTCAACGACGAGATGGTCATCGACCTCGGGCGCACCATCGCCGGGACGCCGCCGACGATCAAGGGGCTCATCGCGCAGTGGAGCCAGCCGACGGCGGACCGGTTCGCGTCGGTGGCGTCGGACTCCGTCGCCAACCCTCCCGGTTCCGCGATGAAGGTGTCGCAGCTGAAGGTGCTGCCGCCCATCACCGATCCAAAGGTGCTGCTCAGCACGGCGGTGAACTACCAGGAGCACGCGGTGGAGATGCGGAGCACCACCACGACCGCCGCCAGCGCCCAGGCCGTGGATCCGAAGGTGGCACAGGGCATCCCGGGCTACTGGGACCGCCGTCCCGGCGATCCGCGGCAGAACCCCTATTTCTTCGTGAAGGCCAACACGGCCATCACCGGGCACAACGACCCCATCATCATTCCGCGCGGGCGCGAGCGCATCGACTGGGAATGCGAGATGAACATCGTCATCGGCCGCACGGCGAAGCACGTGTCGCGCGACCAGGCGGCGGACTACATCTTCGGCTACACGTTGATGAACGACGTCTCGGATCGCGGCGGGCGCGCCGACGGGCGCCACGGCTCGGACTGGCAGCTCGGCAAGAGCCACGACACCTTCGCGCCGCTCGGCCCGTTCATCGTCCCGCGCCAGTTCGTGCCCAACCCGCAGAAGCTGGCCGTGAAGTTCACGCTGAACGACACGGTGATGCAGGACTCGAACACGGATCGCATGACGCACACGGTCTTCGAGCTGGTGGAGTACGCGTCGCACATGATGACGCTCCATCCCGGCGATCTCATCTCCACAGGCAGCCCCGCGGGCGTGGGAACGGCGCGCGCCACGCCGGTGTACTTCAAGCCCGGCGACCGCTCCACGTGCACCATCGAGTCGATCGGGACGCTGAGGAACACGGTAGAGGCGGAGAAGTAGATCGCGTCGGGATTATGATCGGCCTATGCCTGCCACCACCCGGCTCGTCGGTATCATCCTCATGCTCCTCGGCGTCGGCAGCTACATGCTGACCGGCCGGACGAGCGTCACGGCCCTCATTCCCGCGTTCTTCGGGGTGGCGTTCGTGCTCCTCGCCTACGTCGCGCGCAACGAGGCGGCGCGCAAACACGCCATGCACGTGGCGGTGGCCGTCGGGCTGCTGGGGTTGCTCGGCGTGCTCGGGCGCGCCATCCCGGCCGTGGCGGCCGGGGAGATCACGCGGCCGGCGGTGCTGGCGCAGCTCGTCACCGCGCTGGTGCTGGCCGCCTACGTGGCCACGGGCGTGCAGTCGTTCATCGCCGCCCGCCGCGCGCGCAAGGTGTAGTACCGGCCGACTACGAGAGGCCGGCGCGAAGCGGGAGAGCGCGTCATGCCGGAAGCTTCAGGAGGCGGACCGCATTCCCTGAGTAGATGCGTGCCCGATCCGCGTCGGTGATCGGCAGTCGATCGATGATGCCAATCGTCTCGCGGATGTACATCGGGCCGCCTTCGGGATCGAACGGCGCGTCCGAGGCGAACACCACGCGATCCGCGCCGAAGAACGCGAGTCCACACACCGAGGCGTCGTACGCCCCGAACAGCGCGGTGTCGGCATAGAACATGTGGAAGTAGTCCACCGGGCGCTTGCGCAGCCGGGCGAGCGCCTCCGCCCCATCTGGCGCGCTGGTTCGAACCCCGAGCTGATCCCATCCAGGGCCGACGCGGCCGGCGAAATAGGGCGCCATCGCACCCATGTGGTGCGTGATGATCTTCAGGTCCGGCCAGCGATCGAAGAGCCCCGCGAAGACAATGCGCGACATGGCCACGCTCGTTTCGTAGGGCCAGCCGAATGTCCACCAGATTTCGAACTGCGAGCGATCCTCCGTCCGATAGTCCGAGGTCTCCGGCCCCCGGTAGGGGTGCAGCCAGATGGGCAGATCCCGGCGTGCCATGGACTCGAAGATCGGGAGCAGCGTTGGGGATGTAAGGGGGGCGCCACGCACGTTGCTGAACAGCTGCACCCCGCGTGCGCCCAGCGTGCCGATCGCGCGCTCGAGCTCGGCCACAGCCGCCCCAGGATCACCGAGTGGCAGCGATGCGACGAAGCCGGCAAATCGCTCGGGATGCCGGTGAACCAGTTCCGCCATCCCGTCGTTGGCCACTCGGGCCAGGTCGATGGCGTCGGCGCCAGACGCCATCACCTCGATGGGCGGCGTTGGCAGTGACAGGACTTGCTGATAGTCCCCGAAGGCGTCCATCACGCGGAAACGCAGGTCGAGGTCGACCAGCATTGGCACGTTGCGCATCCGCTTGCCGACATCCGCGAAATCCGGCGCGACGGCCATCAGCCGCGCGTGATACGACGGGGGCATGATGTGGGTGAAGACGTCGATCTTGCGCATCGCCAATCACTCGACCGTGGCGGACGCCCGGCGCGCCGGAGCCAGGCGCCGCAGCCACTCCGTTACCGTTCCGGCGCACGGCGGCAGCGGGTCGCACGCTAACACGTACAGCAGGATCGTCGTCAAGACGATGAGCGAATAGCCCAGGAGGACGAACGGCAACTGCAGGACGACGTGCACCAGCATCGTCGGACCCGCAAGCACCACGGACAGCGTCAGGAACAGGATCCGGAGCAGCGCATCCCGCAGGCGTCGCGGGTTCCTGAGCCCCTTGGCGACGCGCTGGTAGGCGCTCTGCTCGGAGGCCTCGACGGGGACCTTGAGCACGGTCTGGCTGAGCGCGTACAGCAGTCCTGCACAGAACAGGCCGAGCACGATCCGAAGGGGCAGATCACTCACCAGGAGGTAGGCGCCCGCCCACACGAAGTACACGACGATGCTGAGGTTGGTCAGCTGCACGGCGAGCCAGACGTTGGTCCTGCCCGTCAGCCGCTGGAACCGACGGCAGATGCGTTCGGTGAGGTCGAGGATGGCCGAGTCGATGAACATCATCCGTGGAGTGGCATCAACGAGCCAGACGATGAGATTAGACACCAGTCGGAACGCCTGGTTCTGTCACGCTCGCGGACGAGCGAGCCGGCCGGCGCGAATCACCGGAATCCCGTCAGGGCGCCGTCTTCCTCGCCGGGTTGAAGAACGGCGTCGCCACCACCGTGGCGGGGGCGCGGTGACGCGTGGCTTCCACCGTCACCTCCATCTCCACGCGCGACCCGATGGCGAAGTACGGCCGATCGATGGTGGCCAGGGCGATCATCTTCTTCAGCGTGGTCGACCACGTGGTAGACGTCGCGCGTCCGATCTGCGTGCTGCCCCTGTAGACCGGCACGGCCACTCGCGAGGTCTGCGCCGCCACGGCCGGCGGCAGGCCCACTTCCTCGTACAACGCCTCGACCTCGGGCCAGTCGAGCTCGAGCCCGACGATCTGGCGCGCATGCCCACGGCGGTGCTCGTCGACGAGCGCGCGCCGGCCGACGAATGAAGACTTGCCCAGATCCACGAGCCTCCCCAGCCCGAGCTCGGATGGCGTGTACTTCTGCGACTCGATGAGCGCCTTGCGGCTGCTCTGGAAGTCCACGTCGATGAGCAGCAGGCCGGCTTCCACGCGCGCCACGTCCAGGGCCAGCATGCCGGCCGCGTGCAGGTCGAACGCGGGCCCTGCTGAGGCCAGGGCATCCCATACGGCCACCACCCGGTCCCAGGGCATCCAGATCTCGTAGCCGAGATCGCCCGTGTAGCCCGTGCGCGAGACGTCCACCGGCACGCCGGCAATCTCGCCGCTGGCCATGCGGAAGTACTTCAACGTGTCCACGGGTGCCGTGCACACCGAGCGCAGCAGTCCGCGCGAGGTCGGCCCCTGCAGTGCCAGCGCCGCCACGCGCTCGGACACCTCCTCGACCTCCACGTCCAGGCCGGTGGCGTTTTCCACCAGCCAGCGCAGGTTCGGATGCGCCGCCGTCCAGCGGAAGGTGTCGGTCGCCAGCCGCGTGACCGTCCCGTCGTCGATGACCTTGCCCTCGTCGTCACACCAGGGCGTGTACCAGACCTGTCCCACCGCCAGGCGCGAGGCGTCGCGCGTGATGATCCGGTTGACGAGGCGCGTGGCGTCGCGCCCGTGCACGCGGTACTTGAAGAGCGGCGAGATGTCGATGAGCGCGCACGCGTTGCGGATGGCGTTGTACTCGTGGTCGTGGTGCGTCTCGAACGAGCTGACCGCGTAATAGCCTGCCCAGTCGCGGAAGCTGAGGCTTTCGGCGAGTGGGGCCGTGCGCGCGTGAAAGGCGGAACCGATAGGCACGGGGGAATTATAGGGGAGTGGCGGGTGCAGATACCGGACGGCGGATCCCGGTATGCTGTGGCGTCCTATGCGCTTCCGCTCCTTGCGCGCGCGGCTGCTCGTCACGGCCGGGGCCCTCATCGTCGGGCTGACGCTGGCGACGCTGGCGTACGTCAGCCGGCTCGCGGACCGCACGGTGGACGGCCGCATCGCCGACGATCTCGAGCGCAGCCGGCGCGCGGTGGCTGCGGCCGAGGCGGAGCAGTTCGCGCGCCTCCACCTCGTGGCCGAGATGGTGGCGTCGTTCCCCGAGCTGCGCGCGCTGCTGGCCACCGACGCGGCCACGGTGCGCGACTTCCTGAGCGACTACCGCGAGCGCCATGGGCACCGCGGCCTGCTGCTCGCCCTCGACTCACGGGGCCGGGTGGTGGCGCGCAGCGACACCTTCGCGCCGCTCGAGCTGCCGGACGTCGAACGCACCTGGCTGGCGCCGCTGGCCGAGGGCCGCCCGGCGCACGGGTTCATCACCGTGGACGGCAAGGTCCATCACGCCGTGGCCGCCGCCGCGGAGTCGGCCGGCACCGTGTTCGGCGTGGTGCTCGCGGCCTCGCCCATCGACGATGGCTGGGCCACATCGCTGCGGGATGCGGTGGGCGCCGACGTGGTCGTGCTGTCGCCCGCGAGCATCGCGGCCAGTTCGCTGCCACGCACGCGGCTCTCGTGGCAGCGTGCCGGCGACGTGCCGGCCAGCGCCGAGTCCGAGCCGCTCGATCTGACGCTGACCGGCGAGCGTTTCCAGGCCGTGGGCGCGGCGCTCCAACCGGAAGGCCCGCGGCGCGTGATCATCCTGCAGTCGCGCGACCAGGCCCTGGCGCCCTATCGCAACCTGCAGCTCGGCCTGCTCGTGCTCGGCATCGTGGCCGCGGGGCTGGGCCTCGCCGGCAGCGCCTGGCTGGCCCGGTCCATCACCGCGCCGGTCGGTCAGCTGGTGCGCGCCACCGAGCAGGTGGCCGATGGGAACTTCGACGTCCGCCTGGACGTGCCTCGCGCTGACGAGATCGGTCAGCTCGCGCGCGCCTTCAACCAGATGACGGCCGGCCTGCGCGAGCGCGCCGACATGACCAAGTTCGTGTCGGCCTCGACCATGGAGATGATCCAGCGCCGCCCGGAGCCCGGCGCCCGCGCGGGCGAGCGCAAGGTCATCACGGTGCTCTTCGCCGACATCCGCGGCTTCACCGCCTTTGCCGAGCAGCGTGCGCCGGAAGACGCCGTGGCGGTGCTGAATCGCTACCTGAGCCTCCAGGCCGATCTCGTGAAGCGCTTCCACGGCGACGTGGACAAGTTCATGGGCGACGCGGTGTTCGCGCACTTCACGGGCGCAGACATGGCACTCGATGCCATCCGCTGCGGCGTCGAGATCCAGCGTGCCATCCACGCCGTGTCCCAGGATGACGCGCGGCTGTCGGTGGGCGTGGGAATTGCGACGGGGGACGTGCTGGTGGGCAGCATCGGCAGCGACGATCGCCTCGACTACACCGCCATCGGCCCCGCGGTGAACCTGGCCTCGCGCCTGTGTGCGTCGGCCGAGCCCGGGCAGATCCTGATGGACGCGGAGACCTTCTCGCGGGTCAGCGGGCTGGTGGCCGCCACGGCGCTGCCGCCGATGAGCGTGAAGGGCGTCAGCGCGCCCGTCTCCGTCTACGCGATGGCCGCCCGCGAGACGACGCGGTAGACTCGCGCTCACTTCTGCTGATACGCATCCTTCGGATACGGCTTCCCGAACTTGTTGGTGTGCGACGTGGCGACGAACGCCGACTCGTCCAGGACGAGCGCGGGGGCCGTCTGCGCTCCGGACACGGTCAGTTCCGCCGTCACCGCGGACGCGCGTTCGGACAGGGCCGTGATCCGGTACCGACCAGGCGGCAAGTCCAGCCGCCAGCCGCCGTCCTGCCCCGCCACGGTCACGAACGGCGTGGGGGCGACCACCAGGAACGCGGCCATCTGCGGGTGGATGTTGCAGAAGACGTGGTACACGCCGGGCTTCCCGAAGGCGCGCTGCTTCGACGCGCCTGCCCGATAGAGCCCCATGTCGAACGGTTCCGGCTGCGACAGCGAGAACGCGTTGTGGAAGATCGGATCGTCGTTCGGAAAGGCAACGGTGGACCCGGCCGGCACCGCAACGACGTGCGGCAGGAATGTCTTGTTCTTGTGCTGGATGGTGCCCTTGCCGGGCGCTGTCGGCGCGGGGCGTTCCAGCGGCTCGGCGTACACGACCGCCTGCGCGGGCTGCGCGCCGCCGCGCGTCTTCCATTCCACGCGCCCGGTGAGCTGCTCGGCATGGGAAGGTGCGGCCGCGGACCACAGCAATCCGACAACCACGAGCAGCCTCCCGACTCCCGACTCCCGACTCCCGACTCCCGCCACGATCAGAACCTCACCACGAACGCCGCGTTCACGTGATGATTCTCGCGCTTCGCGAGCGCGTTGCCCAGTTGCGTCTCCAGCCACCGATACTCCATCGACACCGCCACCTCAGGGGTGAGATCGAAGATGACGTTGCCGAACACGCTCTTGTTCTCCTGGCGCGCGGCCGCTGGCACGTCTCCCCGCACCCGGTCGAGGCCCACGCCGGCATTCGCCGAGAGCTTCGAGGTGAGCGCCACGCGCCCCTCCACCCACCCGCCCCTCGCCGATCGGGCCTGCGCCACCGCCGCGCCGAACTCCGCGGCGTCGTCGGTATGAAAGAACTCGCCCGCGGCACCGACGCGCCCGGCGCGCACGTTGAAGTCCACGGCATAGGAACCGGCGGAGTTGAGCTCGTCGCCCGGTTTCCGCCATCCATAGCGACCCGACACGCCCAGCGTGAACTCGCCCGGGCCGTCGGGACTTCCGGCCGTGTAGTCGACGCGACTCTCGAGGGCGGGGCGCCGGGACCGCTCGCCCGCGCCAGCGACCGGCGCGAAGACGAAAAAGGCGGCGGGGTCGGCGGCCAGCGGGGCGGCAATGCCGCCTTTCAGCGTGACGCCGCCGAGCCGCTGCTCGACCCGGACCTGCGGCGATCGCAGGTAGAGGTTGCCCGCGCGGAACAGCAGCGGGAACGTCTGCGCGGCCAGCGACGTGGGATCGCGCGGCGCCAGCAGGTTGTGATCCTGTCCCACCTGCAGGGCCGTCCGCTCGCCCTCCAGGCGCATGAACGCATAGACCATGCGCGGCAGGCCCATCACGGTCCCCGTGACGAACGACGGCGTGCCACCCAGGAAGTCCGCCACCACGGTGCCGCTGGCCGTCAGCGAGCCCACGGGGATGGGACCGATGTTCAAGCCGATCTGACTCTGCTTCAGCGTCGAGGTGAACGAGCCAGGTGCCACCCCGGGCACCTCGGCATCCACGAGGTTCGGATTCTCCAGCCAGTTCGCCACACCGGAGTTGCTGACCGTATTCGAGACGATGGCGCCGAACAGGCGAACCGGCATCTTCGACTGCGACTCCACCTTGGTCTGCGCCAGCTCTTCCACCTGCGTGCGGAGCATCTCAACGCCGGGCGCGGCCTGCTCGGGCTGCGTCTGCGAGCGCGCGGACGCGAAGATCGGCGCCGATGCCGGGGCGGGGGCCGTGGTGGGCGCCGGTGCGACGCCCGATCTCACCGCCGCCAGTTCGCCGCGCAGCGCCGCGACCTCCGCGCGGAGTCGCGCGATCTCGGCGGCCACCACCTCGAGCTCCCCTCGCGTGACGGCGGTCCCCAGGCTGGCATCGCCCGCGGTTTCGAGGCTGGATGCCCACTCGGCGGCGGCGTTACCGGGCCGTGTCTGGGCGAACGCCGGCGCGGAGAGGGTTGCAAGTGCCACGCACGCAGCGACGAGACGAAGCGGTCGGGTCATGGCCGGCATTCTATGCTCCCGGCCGACGCGCCGCGCAAGGCGCGACGCAATGTCGTTACTTCGGTTCGAGCGGGCTCCGCCCGGCATCTATAATCGCTGCACAGTGAAATACGACGCCATCGTCATCGGCGGCGGCCACAACGGCCTGACCTGCGCGGCGTACCTGGCGCGCGCGGGGCGGCGCGTGCTGGTGCTCGAGCGCCGTCACGTGCTGGGCGGCGCCGCCGTAACCGAAGAGATCTTCCCCGGCTTCAAGTTCTCGGTGTGCTCCTACGTGGTGTCGCTGCTCAGGCCCGAGATCATCCGGGACCTGGACCTGCCGAGCCACGGCATGGAGCTGCTGCCGCTGGACGGCACGTTCACGCCCATGCCGAACGGCGACTACCTGTGGCGCGTGAACGATCACGAGAAGACCCGCCGCGAGATCGCCCGGCACTCGCGCCTCGACGCCGAGGCCTACGACGAGTACGGCCGCGCGATGGTCGAGATGGGCCGCTTCGCCAAGCCCATCCTCTCGATGACGCCGCCGGATCCCACGAAGCTCGACCCGCGAGGGCTGCTCGAACTGGCGGGCATCGGCAAGCGGTTCCGCGGCATGCGCCCGCACGACCGGATCAACCAGGTGCAGCTGCTCACGATGAGCGCGGTCGACTTCCTGGACCAGTGGTTCGAGACCGACGTACTGAAGGCGACGATGAGCGCATCGGGCATCATCGGGACGTTCCTGGGCGTGAAGTCGCCGGGCACGGCCTACGTGCTGCTGCACCATTACATGGGCGAGATCGACGGGTCGTTCCGCTCGTGGGGCCTGTCGCGCGGGGGCACGGGGGCGGTGTCGAACGCCATCGGCGACGCCGCGCGGCGCTTCGGCGCCGAGATTCGGACGCGTACGCCGGTCGCGCGCATCCTCACGAAAAACGGCCGCGCCACGGGCGTGGCGCTCGAGAACGGCGACGAGTTCCACGCCGATGTGGTGGTCTCGAGCGTCGACCCGCGGCACACGTTCCTGCACTGGATGGACCCGAAGGAGCTGCCCGCGGATTTCGTGGAGGGCGTGCGCCGCTACAAGTTCCGCGGATCGTCGGGCAAGGTGAACCTGGCGCTCGACGGTTTGCCGGACTTCCGGTCCCTGCCGGGCGCGGGACCGCACCTGCGCGGGGCCATCTCGATCTCGCCCAGCGTGGACTACATGGAGCGCGCCTACGACGATGCGAAGTACGGGCGGTTCTCGCGGCGGCCGTACATCGACATCGTGATTCCGTCGCTGACCGACCCTTCCGTCGCGCCGCCGGGCAAGCACGTCATGTCGTGTTTCGTGCAGTATGCGCCGTACGAACTGCGTCGGGAGGGGGAAGAACCACCTCGGGAGGGGAAAGAGACTCGCCGGGAGGGAACGGATCCCGTTCGGGAGCCGGAGTGGGACCGCCAGCGCGAGGCGTTCGGCGACACGGTCATCGACACCATTGCCGAGCACGCGCCGAACATCCGGGACCTCATCCTGCACCGGCAGGTGCTGACGCCGCTCGACATCGAGCGCGACTACGGGCTCACCGAGGGCAACATCTTCCAGGGCGAGCTGACGCTGGAGCAGCTCTTCTTCCTGCGGCCGGTACCCGGGTGGGCGCAGTACACCACGCCGATGCGCGGGCTCTACATGTGCGGGTCGGCCACGCACCCGGGCGGCGGCATCATGGGCGCGCCGGGGAAGAATGCGGCCGAAAGGATTTTGAGAGGATGACGCGCCGTTGCCGGGAGTCGGGAGTCAGGAGTCGGGTGTCGCGATGACGAACGCGCGCTACGACGCCATCGTGATCGGCGGAGGTATCAACGGGCTCACCTGTGCGGCCATGCTCGGGAAGGCCGGGCGGCGGACGCTGCTCCTCGAGCGGCGCGACAGCCTGGGCGGCTGCGCGACCGAGCACGAGGTGGCCCCCGGGTTCCGCGTGCCGACGCTGGCCCACCGCACGGGGCCGCTGCGCGCGGATGTGGTCAACGACCTGCAGCTGGCCAATCACGGGTTGTCGTTCGTCTCGCGACCCATCCGCACAACGGCGCTCTCGGCGGATGGCCGCGCGCTGCCGCTCTTCGTGGATCCGACGGCGGCGGCCGGCGCCATCCGTCCCTGGTCCGCTCGCGATGCGGACGCCTGGCCGGCATTCGCGCAGTCCCTGTCGCGCATTGCCGGCGTCGTCGGCACGATCCTCACCCGCACTCCGCCCGACGTGGACGATCCCGGGGGCCACGACCTGTGGACGGCCATGCGCACCGTGGGCGCCTTCCGCTCGCTGCCAAGGGACGATGCGTGGCGGCTGCTCCGGTGGGGGCCGATGGCGGTGGCCGACCTGGTGAGCGAGGTGTTCGAGACCGAGCTCCTGCGTGCGGCGGTGGCGGCCGATGGCCTGCTGGGCGCGATGATGGGGCCGTGGTCGGCCGGAAGCGGCCTGCAGCTGTTGCTGCACGAGGCCAACGCTTCGGTGGCGGCCCTGCGCGACTCGGAGGTGGACGGCGGCCCCCTCGCCGCGGTGCGCGCGCTCGAGGCCGCCGCTCGTCGCCACGGCGTGGCCATCCGCACGGGCGCGAGTGCTGCGCAGGTGCTGATCCGCGGCGACCGCGCCACAGGCGTGGTCCTCGCGACCGGTGAAACCATCCAGGCACGCGCGGTGGTCTCGGGTCTGGATCCGAAACGCACGTTCCTGTCACTCTGCGACGCCGATCACCTGCCGCCGGAGTTCCTCTGGCGCATCCGCCGGGTGCGCACGCGCGGCACCCTGGCGAAGGTGAACCTGGCGCTCTCTGCCCTGCCGGCATTCGGCGGGGCGACCAGGCAGATGCTGGCGAGCACGGTGCGCATCGCGCCGACGCTGGACTACCTGGAACGGGCGTTCGATCACGCGAAGTACGGCGAGTCGTCGCGCGAGCCATGGATCGAGTTCACCATCCCGTCGCTCGTGGACCCTTCGCTCGCGCCGGCGGGCGGGCACGTGCTGTCGGCGTACGTGCAGTGGGTTCCGAACACGGTCGGGACCGGCCACGGTGCGCCGGGAGGGGACACGGCTTCGTCGGGAGGGGGGCTGCGCGTGTCGGGATCGCACGCGGACACGGACGCGATTCTCGACACGGTGCTCGGCACGCTCGAGCGGTATGCGCCGGGGCTGCGCGGGCTGGTCGTGGCGGGCGAGATCATCACCCCGGGCGACATGGAGCGCGAGTGGGGCCTCACGGGCGGGCATATCTTCCACGGCGAGCTGTCGCTGGACCAGATGCTGATGATGCGGCCGCTGCTCGGGTTCGGGCGCTACCGATCTCCCATCGACGGGCTGTTCCTCTGCGGCTCGGGCACGCACCCCGGCACCGGGCTCACCGGCGGTTCCGGCGCGAACGCGGCGCGGGTGATTGCGGAAGCGCTCAGGTAGGGCGGGGGCTCCGTATCCGGGATTCAGGGGGGTCACGCTGGTTGCGGTCGCGCAAACTGGCGGAAACGCGAAGGGCGCCGCCATGAACCCCGCGCTTCGTCATCGGGGCGTCCTGCCGCTGTCGGCTCACGTCTGCCCGCCTCCGTCCGTCGCCTTATAATCCGTCGACAATCCCGGAGGCTCGACATGCGGCGACCCCTCGCCCTCCTCGGCCCGATTCTCGCCCTCGCGCTGTCCGCGCGTGCGGCTCCACTTGCCCCGCAATTCGCCGCCGCGCAGGTTCCCTTTTCTGGCGGTGTGACAGCTGGCGTGGCCGGCCTCTCGGGCGGCGTCCGCGGGCAGGCGGCCCGCGACCGGCGCCCCGGAGAGCCACAAAAGGGCACCGCCATCATCCGGGGATATGTCGTCGCTGCGGAGACGGGCAACCCGCTGCGCCGCGCCCAGGTGCGTGCCGTGGGCATGAGCGGACAGGGCGTCGGCATGGCGCAGACCGATGGGCAGGGGCGCTTCGAGATTTCGCAACTGCCGGCGGGCCGATACACGGTGACCGCGATGCGGAGCGGCTTCGTCACCCAGTCGTTCGGGCAGCGCGCGCCGAACCAGCCAGGCACGCCCATCGAGATCGGTGACGGCCAGGCCGCCGAGAAGGTGACCTTCGCGCTGTCGCGCGGGGGCGCCATCAGCGGGCGGATCGTGGACGAATACGGCGAGCCCATCTCGTCCGCGCAGGTCAGCGTGCAGCGGTATGCCTACATGGGCGGCGCCCGTCGCCTCACCGGCGCCGGCGCGGAGGGCGGCATCGATCGGACCGACGACCTCGGCCAGTTCCGTCTCTACAGCCTGCCGCCCGGTGAGTATTACGTGATGGCCTCGTTCAGGAACGTCGAGTTCATGCCCATGAACGTGACCTCCGACACCCCGCCAACCGACGGCTACGCACCCACGTACTTTCCGGGAACGTCGAACCTCGCCGAGGCGCGCCGCGTGACGGTTCGCGCGGGGCAGGATGTGGCGAACGTGACGTTCGCGCTCACCGCGACCAAGGTTGGCCGCATCACCGGCCGCATCACCACCAGCGCCGGCGAGCCGATGGTCGGCGGCATGCTGATGGTGGCGCCGCGGGAGCAGGGCGTGATGTTCGGCAGCATGATGTCTGGCGCGCAGGTGCGCCCCGACGGCACCTTCCAGACCGGGCCGCTGCCGCCGGGCAGCTACACGCTGACGGTGCAGCCGATGGGTAACCGTGGAGACCCGAACGCCGAGGTCGCGCGCATGGAGGTGAGCGTCAACGGCGAAGATGTCCGCGACGTCTTCATCGTCACGGGCCGTGGCGGCATCATCCGCGGACGTATCGTCACCGACGATGGGACGGTACCGCCGTTCAGGCCGCAGCAGGTGCGCATCTTCCCCCAGCCGGAGGACCCCACGCGGCCCAACATGGGCATGATGCCGAGCACGGTGGAGGACGACTGGACCTTCGAGGTGGCCGGACTCACGGATCGCGTGCGCCTGCGCTGGTCGATCGATGTGCCCGGCGGGGGATGGTCGCTGAAGAGCGCGATGAAGGACAACGTGGACCTGGCGGACACGGCCGCGGACGTCGGTCCCGGCCAGGTGCTGGAGGACGTGGAGATCGTGCTCACGCAGAAGATCACCGAGCTGTCGGGAACCGTGAGCGACGAGCGCCGCCGTCCGGTGACCGACGCGACGGTCGTCGTCTTCCCCGAGAACAAGGACCTCTGGACGTTCAGCTCGCGGTACGTGCGGATGGCGCGGCCCGACACGAACGGCAAGTACACGATCAGGCTGACCCCGACCGACGGGTACCGCGCCATCGCGGTGCAGGGCCTCGAACAGGGAGAGTTCTCGGACCCCGAGTTCCTGGCGCGCGCGCTCGAGGCGGCGACGCCGGTCGAGGTGCGGGAGGGTGAGACACAGACGCTGAACCTGACGCTGACGGTGCCCAGATGAGACACGGATGTGGCCGCAGACACCGACGAGGCCGCAGATGACACAGAGTCACGGGCCGCAGATGACAGAGTCGCGGGCTGCAGATGCGCCGATGATACCGACGCGGCCGGTCCTGAGCGAGGCCGGGTGGCGTTGCGGCCGAGTCGAAGGGATACACTGACCTCGTGAGGGTGCAACAGCTGCTCGTCGTCGTGGCGTTGGCCGCCGTTTCGGCGGTGACAGTCGCGGCCCAGGGTGCCGGGACGGGCACTCCGCAGGGAGGCGTGCCGCAAGGTGGTGGGCAGCGTACGCCTCCGCGCGCGGCTCGGGCGATCGAGCCGCCGGTCCCGCGGGGCACCGCTGTGCTGCGTGGGCAGGTGGTGGCGCTCGACACCGGTGCCCCGGTCCGGCGCGCGCAGGTGCGGGTGAGCGCGCAGAACGTGCGCGAGGCAAGGCTGGCCACCACCGATGCCGACGGCCGCTTCGAGGTTCGCGAGCTGGCTGCCGGTCGCTACACGATGACCGCCAGCAAAGGCGGCTTCGTGACGCTGCAGTACGGGCAGCGCCGGCCGGGCGAGTCGGGGACGCCGCTGGAACTGGCCGATGGACAGGTGCTCGACAAGCTGCTGATCGGCCTGCCACGCGGCAGCGTGATCAGCGGTCGCGTGACGGACGAGTTCGGCGAGCCGGTGGCGAACGCGGCGGTGATGGCGCTCCGCTACGCCTACGCGGGCGGCGCGCGGCGCATCGTCCCGGCGGGCGCACGCGACACCACCGACGATCAGGGCCACTACCGTCTCTTCGGCCTGCCACCCGGCGACTATTTCGTGAGCGCGAGCCTGCGCACCGGCGACGTCACCGACCCCGGGGACGAGCCGTCGGGCTATGCGCCCACCTACTTCCCCGGCACGCCCAACCCTTCCGCGGCCGAGCGCGTGCGCCTCGCGCTGGCGCAGGAGAACAACAGCGTGTCGTTCGGCCTGATCGCGACGCGGTTGGTGCGGGTGTCCGGACAGGTGATCAGCGCGACCGGCGGGCCGCCACCCGGCGGCGCCGTCGTGCTGATGCCGCCTGACAGCGCCCGCGGCGCCGCGGCGTTCAGGCAGGGTGGAGGCGGGCGCATCGATGCCACGGGCGCCTTCCGCATCGCAAACGTCGCGCCCGGCCGCTATCAACTTCAGGCCCGCACGGGCCTTCGCGGCGCCGGCGAGTTCGCGCGGATGGACATCACGGTGGGCGCGGACGACGTCGCGGGGATCACGCTCGTGACGGCTCCGGCGGGACGCGTGAGCGGGACCGTGGTCACCGACACCGGGGAGCCGCCGCCTTCCGCAAGCCAGCCAATCCAGGTGGTGGCGCGGCCGGCCACGCCGGATGCGCCGCCGGGCATCGGGGGCAGCGGCCCCGGGCGCATCTCGGCCGGAGGCACGTTCGAGCTCGACGCCATCACCGACCCGCGCGTGATCCGCGTCAACGCGCCGCAGGGATGGATGCTGAAGGCCGTCACGTTGAACGGGCAGGACGTCACCGACGCGCCGCTCGACGTGGCGCCCGGCCAGCACGTCACCGGGCTGCGCGTCGTGATCACGCGGAAGGTCGGAACCCTCACGGGTACGGTCGTGGACCAGCGCCAGCAGCCCGTGCTCGACGCGACCGTGGTGTTGTTCCCTGCCGACGAGAACCTGCGCACCTTCCAGTCGCGTTTCACCCGCACGGCGCGTCCGGATCAGCAGGGGAACTTCCGCATCACCCCTCTTCCGCCGGGCGACTACCTGGCCGTGGCGCTGCAGGGCCTCGAGGATGGGCAGGCCGGCGATGCCGAATTCCTCGCCGGCATCGAGGACCTGGCCACGCGCGTGGCGCTGGACGATGGCGAGGCGAAGGCCATGACGCTGGCACTCAGGCAACGCTGACGCGCGGCCAGCTTCTCACTTCTCACTTCTCAGAACCTGTCCCCATGCCAGAACGCCACTTCCTCGGCCGGGAGCGGAGGGAGGGGCAGCATGCGGTCCTTCAGCGGGCGGATCATCAACACTTCGCTGGTGGGCGTGGTGGCGGCCACGCGCACCTGCGGCGGCACGAGCCCGTGCGGGAACCACCCGCGGATCTCGGGCACGGCCTCGCCCGGATGGCGCGAGAGCATCACCTGCAGCATCGCCCCGAGACGCGCGCCCGACGGGTCGCGGTCGCCGGCGTCCTCGATGGTCCACCGGCCACGATGCGCCACGCACAAGAGGTAGGCCACAGCCTGGTGCCCCTCTTCGGTGACCAGGAACTCCACCTCGCGTGACCCGACGGTCCCCAGTCCAGCCAGCAGGCGCTGCCTCGCCACACCGAACCTGATGTAGTCCTCGCTGCGCGCCACCGAGAGCCTCGCCGCCGCGGCCCTGGTGGCGCTCATCTCGGCCATCGCCGGCAGGTCGCGGTCGTCGCCGCTTCGCATCAGCACGGCCGGCGGCCCGCCGTTCTTCTGGTCGACCTCGAGGCGCCACTCGCTGAGCGGCACCGGCACGAAGTCGAGCTTCTCGTAGAAGGTCGGCGCGATCTCGGAGAAGAGCGCCGCGAACTCGAAACCCTCGGCCTCGGCCCTCTCCATCATCCGCCTGAGCAGCTCCTTCGCCGCGCCACGCCCGCGGTAGGCCGGCGCCGTGAACACCGCGCCGATACCCAGCACGCGACGGATGCGCCCATCGATGCGGAACGACAGGTCGTGCCGCTTGGCACTGGCCACGGTGTGCGGGCCATCCTGCAACGCCACCCGATCCAGGTGCGCGGCGCCCCACGGCGTCTTCAGCTGCGCCGCCCAGTAACGGCCGTAGTTCTCACGGCTGAGACCGTCGTGCCACAGCGGAAACGTGTCGTCCAGCACGCGTTCGAGCACCGCCCCGACAGCGGGCACCACCGTCAGCGCCATCCTTTAAACCCTGAATGCCATGCGCAGGTCATATCGATCAGCAGAGGTTACCCCATGTCGCATCGCTCCGCGAGACCCGCCGCCGTCGCACTCGTCCTGAGCCTCGTCTTCCAGGGGCCCGCACCTAGCCTCCTTGCCCTCTCCGCGCCATCTGTGCCATCTGCGGCCCGTGACTCTGTGGCATCTGCGGCCATGTCCGCGTCTGCGGCCCAGGTCCTGAACCGTCTGAGTTACGGTCCGCGTCCCGGCGACATCTCCCGCGTGGCAGGCATCGGCGTCCAGACTTGGATCGAGCAGCAGCTCCATCCGGAGCGCATCGACGACGCCGCGCTGCAGGCGCGGCTCGCCACATTCGAGACGCTCGCGCTCGACTCGGCCACGATCTTCCGCGAGTATCACGAGCCTGCCATGATCGAGCGGCGCCGCCTCCAGCGGGGCGGCGCTGGTTCGGACTCCCCTTCGTCCGGTTCCACTCGGGCGCGTGGTCCATCTGTGTCATCTGCGCCATCTGCGGCTTCGTCCATGTCATCTGTGTCCTCGGTGGACTCATCCGTGTCGGCGGGGCGGGCAGCGACGCCATCCGCGTTGCGGGACCGGCAGATCCTCATGGAGCTCGAGCAGGCGAGGCTGCTGCGTGCCGTCTACAGTGAGCGGCAGCTCGAGGAGGTGCTCGTCGACTTCTGGTTCAACCACTTCAACGTCTTCGCCGGCAAGGGCCCGACGCGGGCCTACGTCACCTCGTTCGAGCGCGACGTCATCCGCCCGCACGTCCTCGGCAACTTCCGGCAGATGCTCGAGGCCGTGGCGGCGAGCCCGGCCATGCTCTTCTATCTCGACAACTGGATGAACACCGATCCGCAGGCGCCGCAGATGGGCACAGGCGAAAGCCAGGGAAGATTACGCCTCGGCAATCGGCGACCGATGGGCCAGCAGGCCGGTGCCGGCGGTTCCCGTGCGGGGGAACCGCCGCAAAGACAGGCGCCGGCGCGTGGCATCAACGAGAACTACGCGCGCGAGCTGCTGGAGTTGCACACCCTCGGCGTGGACGGCGGCTACACGCAGGACGACATCGTCAACGTGGCGCGCGCGTTCACCGGCTGGACGTTCCGGCCGCGGCAGGGCACAACCTTCACCTTCGCCCGCGCGCGGCACGACGATGAGGAGAAGACCGTCCTTGGTCATCGCATCAGGGCCGGCGGAGGCATGGAGGACGGGCGGCAGGTGCTGGACATCCTGGCGGCCCATCCATCCACGGCGCGGTTCATCGCGACGAAGCTCGCGCAGAAGTTTGTCGCCGACACCCCGCCGGCAGCACTCGTGGAGCGCGCGGCGCGGCGCTTCATCGCGACGCGCGGCGATCTGCGCGAGGTGACGAGAGCGATCGTCACCTCCCCGGAGTTCTTCGCCGCCGGCGCCTATCGCGCGAAGGTGAAGACACCGCTGGAGTTCGTGGCCAGCGCAATCCGGGCCACGGCCGCGGAGGTGCGCACCGCCATGCCCCTGGCACGCACGCTGCGCGACCTCGGGATGCCGCTCTATTCCTGCCAGCCACCGACCGGCTACGACGAGACCGCGGAGACGTGGGTGTCGTCCGGGGCCCTGGTGGCGCGGATGAACTTCGCGCTCGAGCTCGGCGCCAACCGCCTGCGCGGGGTGTCGATGGCCAGCGAGTCCACCAGCGATCGGGACGCGCTCCGCGCGCGCATCGTGGACGACATCCTCGGTGGTGACGTGTCGGCCGCAACACGGAGCGTCATCACGAGGGCCACGACGGCGGAGCAAGTCGTCGCGCTGGCGATCGGCTCACCAGAGTTTCAACGCCAGTAGACGGGGATGCAGCCGCAGATGAGACGCAGATCGAACGCGGAGAAGGCGCAGATCTGACGGGCCGCAGATTGGATGCAGATGCGGATCAGGGGGATCACATGCAGTCACGACGAGTGTTTCTGAAGTCCGGGGCCATGGCCCTGGTGAGCCTCGGCTTCGCTCCGTCGTTCCTGGCGCGGACCGTGGCGGCGGCGGGGACACGGAAGAAGCTGTTGATCGCCATCTTCCAGCGCGGGGCCGTCGATGGGTTGAACATGGTGGTGCCGTTCGGCGAGGCGGACTATTACCGTGCGCGACCCAGCATTGCGATCGCCAGGCCGGGCCGGGAAGGTGGCGCGCTGGACCTGGACGGCTTCTTCGGCCTCCACCCCGGCATGTCAGCCTTGCAGCCCTTCTGGGATCGGGGGCACCTCGCCATCGTCCACGCGTCGGGCTCCCACGACGCCACGCGGTCGCATTTCGATGCCCAGGACTACATGGAGTCGGGCACTCCAGGTGTGAAGAACACGCGCGACGGGTGGCTGAACCGGTATCTGCAGGCAATGGACGAACCGCGCACCCCACTGCGTGCCGTCGCCCTCACCCGCCAGATGCCTCGCGCGCTTCAGGGGCGCGCGCCAGCGCTGGCCATGGGCAGCGTGGACGGCTTCGACGTGCGTGGAGACGTCACAGCGAAGGCAGCGTTCGAGTCGGCGTACGAGTCCGCGGCCGATCAGGTGCTGAACGGCACGGCCACCGAAGCGTTCGACGCAATGCGCACGCTGTCCCGGAAGACGTCGTCTCGCTATCGGCCGGCCAGCGGGGCCACCTACCCGCGCTCGCCGTTCGGCCAGGCGCTTCGGGAGATCGCCTCGCTTGCCAAGGCGGAGGTCGGGCTCGAAGTGGCGTTCGCGGAGAGCACGAACTGGGACCACCACGCGAACGAGGGCGGCGCCACGGGCCAGATGGCGAACCGCCTGGACGACCTCTCGCGCGGCATCGCGGCGCTGGTGAACGACCTCGGCGACCGGATGGCCGACACGGTCATCCTGACGATGTCGGAGTTCGGGCGTGCGGTGGCGGAGAACGGCAGCCGGGGCACCGACCATGGGCATGGCAACGCGATGATGCTGATCGGCGGGGCGGTGAAGGGCGGCCGCATCTATGGCGACTGGCCGGGCCTCGCGCGAGAACAGCGCTACGAGGGACGCGACCTCGCCGTCACGACCGACTTCCGCGACATCTTTGCCGAGGTGGTGGTGTCGCACCTGGGCGCCACCTCGGCGGCCGCGGGACGTGTATTCCCAGGCCACAGCGTCAACCCCGTCCGCTTCAGGGGCCTGCTTCGCGCGTGACGTGTCGACGGGAACACGAAGGACACGACCTTGCTTCGTGCCCTTCGTGCTCGTTGTGTTCCCGTGACATGATCCCGGCGTGACGCTCAACGACCTTCGCACGCCTGCGGTGCTCATCGACAAGGCCCGCGCGCTCCGCAACATCGATCGCATGCAGGCCGCCGCGGATGCGCGCGGCATCCGGCTCCGCCCGCACTCGAAGACGCACAAGAGCCCCGTGGTGGCGCGCTGGCAGATCGAGCGCGGTGCCGCCGGCATCTGCTGCGCCAAGCTCGGCGAGGCCGAGGTGTTCGCCGACGCCGGCGTCGGCGACATCCGCATTCCGTACCCCGTGAACCCCGCGAACGCCGACCGTGTCATCGAGCTGGCCAGGCGCGTCCGGCTGTCCTTCATCGTGGACCACGCGCGGGTGGCACGCGGGTGGTCCGGCGCGCTGTCCCGCGCGGGCGTCACGGTGGACGTGCTGGTGAAGGTGGATGTGGGGTTCCATCGCTGCGGCATCGACCCGGATCCGGCCACCGCAGTCCCGTTCATCGCCGACGTGGCGCGGCTGCCCGGTCTGCGGCTGAGGGGACTGCTCTCGCACGCGGGCCAGGCCTATCACGCCTCGTCCGAGGATCACGTGCGCGAGATGGCCGCGAGTGAAGCCGCGACCCTGCGTGCGTTGGCCGAGGCCGCGCGCGCCAGCGGCGTGGCCATCGAAGAGTTGAGCGCCGGCTCAACCCCCACTGCGCGGTACTCGCTGCTCGAGGACGCGCTCACCGAGTACCGCCCGGGCAACTACGTGTACTTCGATCGCACGCAGGTGGGTCTCGGCGCTGCCTCGCTCGACGATTGCGCCCTCACCGTCCTCGCGCGCGTGGTCAGCAAACCGGCGCCAGACCGCCTCGTCTTCGACTCGGGCAGCAAGACGCTGAGCAATGACGGCGCGCGCGGCTTCACCCCGGCCGCCGGCTACGGCGCGGTGGTGGGGACTGGCCCGAAGGCCCCCCAGGCGATGCAACCTCTGCCCAACCTGCTCATCGAGCGGCTGTCCGAGGAGCACGCCACCGTCCGCGTGACAGATGGCGCGGCCGCGCCCGAGCCGGGCGACCTGGTGCGCATCCTCCCCAACCACTCGTGCGTGGTGTCGAACCTGGTGGACCAGGCCTGGCTCGTTGACGGCGACGAGGTGGCACCGCTTCCGGTCGCGGCCCGCGGGCGGATTACCTGATCGGGCAGGCGTTCAGAGGTTTCGGGCGCGGCCGCGCGGCTCACGCCTTCGGATACCCGACCGTCTGCGACAGCAGCACCTGCTCGTCGTGCCCGAGGCCCAGAGCGTCGGCGATGGCGCTTCGATCGATCCACGCGCGGATGACCGTGGCCAGCCCGTTGGCGGCCGCGAAGAGGTAGACGTTCTGCGCGATCGCCCCCGCCGCCGCGTACGAGTACGGCTCTCGCGTGCCCGCCGGGACCATCCGCATCCGCGTGTAGTCGGCGACGTACACCAGATCGAGCGGTGCATCGTCCACGAAATCCTGGTAACCAGTGATGCGACGCAGGTCGCCGCCGGCCACCAGTTGCAGCGCGTGCGCGGCGGCATCGTAGCGGTAGGCGCCCTCGGGAAGCGCCACGTAGACATCCACTTCCTGTGCGTTGATGGCGGAGGGCGCCGTGCGTCCGCCGCCCTCGGGACGGTTGACGCCGAACGCCGCCCACAACAGCAGCGAGAGCAGCGGTAACGGCAGGGCGTCTGGCGCGAACTCGCGCGATGACCGCCGCTCTGCGAGCGCCTCCATCAGCGGCAGCCCGCCGCGCGCCTCGACTGGTGGCAGCGCGATGGTGGCGGCGGCGGCGCCCAGCGCCGGTTTTGGTCTCAGTCGACCCATCATGCCCAGCGCGACTTTCCCAAGTGTCGTCATCTGCACTCCTTGCGCGCCGGACCAGGCGCCTCCGCCAGCCTACCCCGTTTGTGGGCGACGCGCTTCCCCCGGGCGCCTCCGCGGCATTAGAATCAGGCCTCGTCGTGACACGGCCCTCGAAGTACTGGAGGAGACGATGGTTGTCGCTCGCCGGTCATCCCGCTTCGTCGTCCCGTGCCTCCCGATGGTGGTGGTCGCCGCGCTGCTCGCGCCGGCTGCGCCGACCGCCCAGCAACCTCCTCCAACGGCGCCTGGCGCCACGCTGTCGACCGACGCCGAGCGCGAGGCGTTCCTCGCTTCCGCGCGCATCGTCCGTGCCCGCCCGGCGTCGAAGGGCGTCACCAACACCGTTCGGGTGACCCTCAGCGACGGTGTGGTCACGCACGACGCCAGCGTCCAGACCATCGACGAGAAGCAGGCAATCTTCCAGGGGACGCGGGGGACCGAGCTCGACTTCAAGGACAGCTGGCGTTTCAACGTGGCCGCCTACCGGATCGACCGCCTGCTGGGCCTGCGGATGGTGCCGGCCACGGTCGAGCGCCGCCACGACGGCAAGATCGGGTCGTTCACGTGGTGGCTGGACGACGTGCTCATGGACGAGCACGAGCGCTACCGCAAGAAGCACCGGGCGCCGAACACCGAGGACTGGAACCAGCAGATGTGGACGACGCGCCTGTTCGACCAGTTGATCGCCAACGTCGACCGCAATCTCGGGAACCTGTTGATCGACAAGGGCTGGAACATCTGGATGATCGACCATTCGCGCGCGTTCCGGATCAACACGACACCGCGCTCGCCCGGCAACCTGTCGAAGGTGGAGCGCAGGTTGCTCGACCGGCTCCGGCAGTTGGATCGAGACGGCCTGCGCCAGGCCGTGGAGAGCTACCTGACCACCGGCGAAATCGACGCGCTGCTGGCCCGTCGCGACTTCATCGTGTCGCACTTCGAGAAGGGCGGCCCCTTGCTCGTTTTCGATCGGCCGGCGCGGTGCTGCTGACAACCGCGATATGGTTATGACCCGCATGTCCACCCAGTCCTCGGAGGAGTCGATGATTGCCGCCTGCCGACCGTTCAGCGTCGTCGCCACGTCGGTTCTCCTGCTCGCGGTCTGGACAGCCTCTGCCGGCGCCGGACAGGCGACCTCCTCGACCACGCCCGGCCCGGCGATCGCGACCCAGGACGAGCGCGAGGCCTTCCTCACCTCCGCCCGGATTGTCCGATCGGAATCGGCGTCGAAAGGGGTGACCAACACGGTGCGCGTCACGCTGAGCGACGGAACCATCACGCACGATGCCAGCGTGCAGACCATCGACGACGCCAGGCAGAAGTTCGAGGGACCCAAGGGCATCGAGTTCAATTTCAAGGACAGCTGGCGCTTCAACGTGGCGGCCTACAAGATCGATCGGCTGTTGGGCCTCGGCATGATTCCCGCCACCGTCGACCGGCTCTACAACGGCAAGCGCGGTTCCTTCACCTGGTGGGTGGACGACGTCCTGATGGACGAGGAGGAACGCCAGCGCCGGCAACAGCGCGCCCCGAATGCGGCTGACTGGGACCAGCAGATGTGGACGATGAGGCTGTTCGATCAGCTCATCGCGAACGTGGATCGCAACATGGGGAACCTGCTGATCGACCAGGGCTGGAACATGTGGTTGATCGACCACTCGCGCGCGTTCCGCCTGAACGGCACGCCCAGGTCCCAGGGCACCCTGTCGAGGGTGGAGCGGTCGCTGCTGGACCGCCTGCGCCAGCTGGATCGGGACATCGTGCGCCGGGCGGCAGGCCCCTATCTGACCGGCGAGGAGATCTCCGCAATGCTGAAGCGGCGTGATCGCATCGTGGCGCTCTTCGAGAAGGGCAGCCCCACACTCTTCTTCGACCGCCAGCCGCGCTGCTGCTGAGCGGGGCGTGCCGCGGGGGGCGTCGTCATCAGGCACGCGCCTCGTGACCGCGGGGTCACGGTGTGCCGAGCGGCTCTTCCTTCTCCCGGAACGAGATCCTCAGCCGAGCCAGCTCCGCCAGCGATGGTTCGTAGACCTCGGCGTGCACGGGCGCGTGCACGCCTTTGAGCGACAGGCGCCCTTCCAGCAGGAGCCTGGCGGCAATGGCCGGCGGCAGCCCCGTCGTGCGAGCGATGGAGGTGTCGCCGCCCTCTTCGCCGTAGTCGATGAGCGTAGAGGTGTGGCGGACACGACGTCCGTCCTCGGGGAAGGTCGCCTCGTACCGGTGCTCCATCACCACCATGTCCCGCTCTCCCGGCGCGTAGACGAGCTTCTGCAGATAGAGCCCCGCCACCACGTCCCTGGCGCTGCCCTCGTCTTGCGGGATCGGGGCATCCGAGAGGAGCCCGAGCCAGAGGAGCTTGTGGAACACGGCGCTGTACGGCTCGAGCTGGAGCGCGCGCCTCAGCGCGTCTTCAGCGGTCTCGCCGTCGCGCGCCCCCGCCAGCCGGGCGGTGAACTTCCGGTACGAGAGCCCCCGCAGGTCGCGCACGTCCTCCTCGAAGAGCCCGAGGTCCAGCATCTTCCACACCGTTTCGCTCCAGCCGATGTACCGGATGGTGCCGCGATAGACGTGCGTCACCTCGGGCATGCCGTAGAGGTCCACGTAGGGCAGCGAATCGGCGTTGGCATACTGCTCGAACCAGCCGAGACCTTCGACTTCCATGAAGGCGGAGTGGCGGAACGTTTCGCCGGGGAGATAGACCACCACCTCGCCGTTGCGCAGGATGCGCGCCTCGCGCTTGCTCGCGCCGATCAGCCCCGCGGGTGACCACGAGAGCTTGTAGCCGAAGGGGTTGGTGTTGGCCGCGGCCGAGGGAATGGCGCCGCAACACGACCAGAACGACTGCACCACTCCGCCCCGGTCGTGGATCTGCCGGATGGTCTGGGCGGCCGACATGTGATCGATGCCCGGATCCAGCCCCAGCTCGCACAGCAGGAGGATCCCTGCCTCGCGGGCGGGGACGTCGAGCGCCCGCATCTCGTCCTTGATGTACGAGGCGTTGATCATGTCGACCCGCGCCCTCACGCACGACTCGGCCACGGGAACCATGAAGGCTGCAGGGAGCAGGTTGATCACCAGGTCAGGAGCGGTGGCCTCGAGGATGCGGGGCACGTCCGCGACGCTTTCGCGAAGCGCCCTGGCCCGGGGGGCGCCGCCCGTGACGGCGGCCAGGTTGCTTTCGTCCTGATCCACCACCGTCAGGTCGTGCGGGGTGTGCTCCAGCAGATACCGAACGCAGGGACGAGCCACGCGTCCGGCGCCGAGGATGAGGATGCTCTTCACGTCACGCACCTTCCGACCGGAAGTCCGAGATCCGGGATCCCCAGACCTTGCCGGCGATCACGACGAAGAGGGCCACGAGCCCCAGGGACAGCAGCAGCAGCCAGGGCGAATCGAGCCCGCCCGCCACCCCGTAGGTGATGGCGCTCGCCAGCGCCACGGTGAGGGCGTACGGGATCTGGGTCTTCACATGGTCGATGTGGTCGCAGGCCGCTCCCATCGAAGACAGGATGGTCGTGTCCGATATGGGCGAGCAATGGTCACCGAAAAGCCCGCCGGACAGCACGGCGCCGATGGTGGCGTGGATGGGGGCTCCGAGCGCCACGGCCATGGGAATGGCCAGGGGCATGAGAATGGCGAAGGTCCCCCAGGACGATCCCGTGGCGAAGCTCATGCCCGCGCCGGTCAGGAAGACGAGCACCGGGACCATCGACGGCGGCAAGGTTCCCTGGGTGAGGCTCACGATGTAGTCCGCCGTGCCGAGGGCCTTGCACACCGAGCCCAGCGACCAGGCCAGCACCAGGATCATCAGGATGAACACGACCTCCCGGGCCCCATCCATGTAGAGGTTGAAGGCCTGCGCCGCGGTCTTGACCTTGTGGCGCACCATCAGGAACAGGCACGACATGGCGCCCAGGAAGTACCCCGTGCACAGCGCGGTGCGCAGCACGGCGCCGGGCACCTGCTCGAAGGGAAAGCCCTGGGGGATCAGCAGGCCGAAGATGCAGGCGAAGAGCACGACCACGGGAATCACCATCATCGACGCGCGGGCCTTGACGCCGGCCTCGGCCTGGATGGACACCGCGGGACGCGCGGGCGTGGCGCCGGGCCACAGGGGCTGGCCGGTTTCCACCGTGCGCTTCTCAGCCTGGTACATCGCGCTGAACTCGAATCCCAGGTAGGCGACGAGCGGAATCATGAACAGCGTGCCGATGGCGTAGAACTGGAACGGGATGGCCGTCAGGAACGCATCGAACTCCGACTCCGCGATGTTCAGCGTCGCGAACTCCTGCCTGATGAGACCCATGATGTAGACGCCCCACCCGATGAAGGGGATGAGGATGCACACGGGGGACGACGTGCAGTCCAGCAGCCACGCGAGCTTCTCCCGGCTCACGCGCAGCTTGTCGGTGATGGGCTGGAACGTGGGGCCGAGGATCAGGGGGCTGCCGGAGTCGGTGAAGAACACGGCAATGCCTCCGAGCCACACCGCGATCTGCGCCCGGGCCCGGGTGTTGAACCAGTGGGACGCCCGTTCCGCGAACGCCGCGGCGCCCCCCGAGTGCGTGACGACGCCCACGAACCCGCCGATGAAGATCATCATCACCAGCAGGCTGGAGTTGTAGCTGTCGGCGGCCTGCACGAAGACGTGATCCTGGATGAGGCTGGTCAGGCCCGCGAGCGGGTTGCCCCCCTTCAGGATGACCACGCCCAGGTAGGCGCCGATGAACAGGGACACGAGGACGTTCTTGAAGAGGACCGCGAGCACGACCGCCACGAGGGGCGGCAGGATCGCGAGGAAGCCGTAGTTCATCCCCGGCCTATTGCCCCGGCTTCAGTCCCGGCCGCTCCACCAGCTCGATACGCGCGCCCGCGGGCCCGGCCACGTACGCGAAGTTGATGGACGGGCCGTTCGGCAACGACAAGGGCCTCGGCTCGCTCGTCTTCTGCACCCCCTTGGCCACGAGCGCGGTGATCGTCTCGCTGAGCGGCCCGGTGGATCGCCAGCCGATGTGATCGATCGCGTGGCCGATGCTGGGCTCGGCTTCGCCCTTGGTCACCAGGATCCACATGTCGCTGAAGCCCTCTGCGCTGTACTTCACTGCGTCGATGCGGCCCTTCAGCTGCGTGCGCTGGCCTCCGAAGTTTGAGAGCAGCCACCCGAACGCCTCGTCCGGGTTCGGGCTGCGCAGGTGCATGTGGTGCAGGCCGAACAGCTCTGGATCCTGCACGACCTCGATGCGCGTGCCCCAGGGGTCCTCGACGAAGGCCAGCTTGAAGAGCCCTGGCACCTCGCGCGCGGGCGTGGTGATTTTCACCCCGGCCGCCTCGAGCTCCGTCATCTTGGCGTCGAGGTCGGGCACCGAGAACCCGACGTGGTCGATAGCGCTGCCCGCGCTGGGTTTGGCGGTGGCCGACCGCAGGAACATGAAACGCGTACTGCCGAACATCAGGCGATTGGGCGCCTCGGTGATGCGCTTGCCGCCGAAGTGCTTCTCGTACCAGTCCGCCCCGGCCGCAGGATCCGGCACGTTCAGGTGGATGTGGTCATAGGGCAGCGTCGGCACGGGCGCCTGCGCCGTTCCGGGCGCGGGCGAGAACGACGCGACCGCCAGAGCGAGAACGAGGGTGCGAGCCAGCTGCATCGGGGCCTCCATGGAGGGGATACGGTATCACCGGTATCAGGGATCAGGGATCAGCGTGAGGATCGTGCCGAGCGTGTCGTGGTGGGTCGAGATCAGGCTGCGCATGTAGGTGCCGACCGCGTCGGCGCTGGCAAAGCCCGC
>DAIRFN010000013.1:0-3679 GCA_036795065.1 Vicinamibacterales bacterium | reverse complement strand
TCGAGATCAGGCTGCGCATGTAGGTGCCGACCGCGTCGGCGCTGGCAAAGCCCGCTTTCTTCGCCGCGGCCTCCGACACGTCGGCCGGGATCATCTGCAGCTCGCCGTACTGCCGCCAGTCGCGCCAGGCGTCCAGTGTGATGACGTCCCAGGCTGCCCCCTGGTCGTGGGTGAAGGTGAGCATGGCCGGCCGGCCGCGCAGCGAGTTGAAGACGCTCTCCATCTGGCGTTCCGCGATCAGCTCGTCGCGCTTGCCGGGCAGTGCCTGCATCATCTCGAAGTGGGCCACGGTGGTGCCCTTCAGATACGCGCGCAGCTCGGCGACTGGCGGGCCCAGGACGAACACGTCTTCGTGCCAGGCGATGAGCTCGTACATCCGTTTCAGGTATGCGGCGCCGTCCAGGCCCGACCTGCCGGCGGCATCTTCGCGCCGCGCGAGGCGCTCGCGGCTGTAGTAGTCGGTATAGCTTCCGCTCGGGAAGATCACCAGCAGGTCCCATCGGTCGCCCTGCGAGTGCCGGACGAAGATCGGCGCCTCGTCTCCCCCGGCCACGATCACCGGCACGCGTTGGCGATAGAGCTCGATGAGGTCCGGCAGCTTCCCGGGCGCGGCCTGGATCATCACGAAGCGGTACAGCGCTGGCCGGACGGAGGCCGGGGGTTGCTGCGCCTGCAAGACAGCTCCGCACAGCAGCAGGACCAGGGAGACCGGGGTTCTCGAGGGCATCTCCATCCGGGGCATTCTGCCACCGTCGCGCGGCGAGTGCTGAAGGTCCGGCAGCCTTCCCTCCGCGAGGCCACCCCTGGCGCCGAGACGGGCCAGTTTGGCGCGGACACCTGCTGGTGCGTGACTTGCAAGCCGATCCGCAGGCAGGTGTCCACATGAATAACCAGACCAGCGTCGAGACATGCCGATGGGCCAAGCCGACCGTCCGCGCGCCGTACCCCTACTGGCTGGAAGCCGAGGACAAGGCATGGACGTGTTTCCGCGACGAGCAGCCGCGCCCGCTCGACGACCCGAGCGTCTGCCACGGGTGCCCTCGATGGGAGCCGCACCGCGTCCACGTGACCGAGCTGCCCGCGCGGTGAGAACGGGCCGGTGATCCGATTCCCGGCAGTCGCGCCCGGGTGGCCGGCGTAGCTGCACCCGGCAACCTCGCGGCGTCGCTTGCAGTCCTTGACTGGTCACACCGCCCGTCACCAGGAAACAGATTGGCCTTCGTGGACGCCCGGCCTTTCATCGATTCACCCGACGCTCGCGGAGTAGGCTGCCTGCATGCACGCCCTGACCATCTCGCGACTCTTCGGATTGGCTCTCGCCGCCGCCGTGCTGGCGGGATTCTCACAGACTGCGCTCTCGGTTGCCGATCTCCAGCCGATCGGCGCACGCATCGACACGGTACCGTATCAGGGCCGCGATGCCGTTCGCCTCGTCGAGTCGAACGCGGACCGCGAGGGCGGCCTGGCCCTCGTGAAAGGACTCACCTTCAGAAACGGCACCATCGACGTGGACGTCGCGGGCCGGCGCGGCCCCCACGCCGTGCCAGCCGACCGCGGCTTCATCGGCATCGCCTTCCGCGTGCGAGAGGGTGGCGCCCGCTACGAGTACATCTACCTGCGCCCCGACAACGGCCGCGCCGCGGACCAGGTCCGGCGGAACCACTCGACGCAGTACGCGGCGCACCCCGATTTCGGCTTCGATCGGTTGCGGAAGGAATCGCCCGAGCGATACGAGTCCTATGTGGATCTCGAATCCGGCGCGTGGACGCGGATGCGCGTCGAGGTGGAGGGCGTGTCGGCGCGGCTCTACGTGCACGACGCCCCGCAGCCCGCGCTGGTCGTCAACGATCTGAAGTTCGGCACCGAGGGCGGTGGCATGGCGCTCTGGATTGGCCCGGGGACGGAAGGTTTCTTCTCGAACCTGCGTGTGCGCTGAACCCGGTTCGCTCATCTGCGACCATCTGCGGCTATCTGCGGCTGTCTGCGACCTATCCGTGTTTATGGGCGAACGGCCGCCACCAGCTGCGGGTCCAGGCGCCACGTCGTCTGCGGGCTGGCAGCCACCCACAGCGACCCGTGCGCCACGAGGATAGCGCCGCCCCCTTCGCCCGTGAATCGCTGCACCGCGCGGTTGGTACGTGGATCGATCCGGATGATCGGCGCGCCCGGCGTGCTCACCCACACCGAGCCCACCCCGGCGGCAATGTCACCCTTCGCCGTGTCCCCGCCAACGGTGATGGTGGCCACCACCTTGTTGGTTGACGGATCGACGCGCGTGACCGTCCCATCGGTATTGAGTGTCCACACGCCACCCTCGCCCACCGCCAGACGACCGGGCTTCGGGCCGACGGCAATGGTCTCCACGACTTCGTTGTTGTGAGGGTTCACGCGCGTGAGGCGGTCGCCCTCCTCGCTCGTGATCCACAGCGCGCCCTCGCCCGCGACGACGGCGCGCGCGCCGCCCGCCACGTAGCTCTCCGCCACCGGGGCGTTGGTGTCGGGGTCGATGCGCGACAGCACGCCCTTCTGGTCCGTGACCGCCCAGACGCTGCCGACGCTGCTGGCGATGCGGCCTTCTCCGCTGGCCACCGCGACCTTCACGGTAGCCGTCACCTTCTGCGCCTTTGGGTCCACGCGCGCGATCGCGCGGTCCCCACAGAGCGGCACCCATACGCTCCCGGCGAAGACCACGAGCGCCGCGCAGGGCTCGGCCCCCACCGCAATGGGAGCGCCCAGGCTGTTGTCCTTCACCTCGACGCGGACGAGGGTGCCGCCGGCGCGACCGGGAATCCACACGGCGTCGTCCGACGCGACCGCTCCCGGCTCGAGAGCGAGCGGCAGCGTTGCGTCGGGCTTCAGGCGGTCGAACGGGATGTCGGCGGGTGGCCGGGCAGCGCTGAGCGGAGGGTCCTGCGGAGCCTCCGTAGCCACCTCGGACGAGGTTCCCAGTGCAATCCCGAGCACCATGCCGAAAACGGCTTGCCGAATCATGCGAACGCATCATACTTAATGCCCGATGCCGTCATACCTCTCCCCGGGTGGCGTGCGACGGGCCCTCCTGGTCCTGTCGGCGGTGGTACTGGTCGGCACCGCGCTCCGCGCCGCGCAGGCGCCCGCGGCGCCCCGCTCGTCATCAGCCCAACCCGCGACCCCGACGCGGCAGGCCGCCATGCCGGCCGGGGTGGAGCTCTTCGAAACGAAGGTCCGCCCGCTGCTCGCCGCCAACTGCTTCGCGTGCCACACGCAATCCGCGATGGCCGGCCTGCGCGTGGACTCGCGCGAGGCATTGCTGAAAGGTGGCGAGACCGGTCCCGCCCTCGTGCCGGGCGACCCGGAGAAGAGCCCGCTCCTCAAGGTCATCCAGCACGCCGAGGGATTCCCCCGCATGCCGCGCGGCCGCGCCAGGCTGCCCGCCGCGGACATCGACGCCGTGGCCGAGTGGATTCGCTCCGGCGCCGTCTGGCCGGGATCGACAGAGACGATCGCAGCGCCCGTCGCGGCGCGCGAGAAGACCATCACGCCCGAGCAGCGCGCGTTCTGGTCGTTCCAGCCGCTGGCGAGCCACGCGCCGCCGGCGGTGGCCAATGCCATCTGGCCCCGCACGGACATCGACCGCTTCATCCTCGCGCAGCTCGAGAAAGAAGGGCTGTCGCCCGTCGGCCCCGCCGACAAGCTGACG
>DAIRFN010000406.1:0-3482 GCA_036795065.1 Vicinamibacterales bacterium | reverse complement strand
CATCGCCAGCGGCGCGTTCTTCAAGTTTGTGCTGAGCGAGTGCATCGCGCGCTGGCAGCTGGGGACCGGCAAGACCGTGGTGGAAGGCTGGGCCGAGTACCTGCCGCCGTGGGTGAAGCTCTACTTCGGGATCTATCTCGTGCTGTGGACCGTGGCCGTGAGTGCCGCGCTCACCAACGCCACGGGGCTCGGCTTGTCGAACCTCACCGGTGGCGCCGTTCCTCAGTCGTGGGGCGCCGTGGCGCACAGCCTGGTTGGCTGTGCCTTCGTCTGGCTCGGGGGCTACGGCAAGTTCGAGAAGCTGATGAAGGTGCTCGTCGGTGTCATGGGCTTCAGCATCCTCGTGTGCGCGGCCCTGACGATGACGAACCCGGGTCCGGCGGTGCAGGGCCTGCTCGTGCCCACCATCCCGATCGGGAGCGGCGCGTACGTGCTGTCGCTCATCGGCGGCATCGGCGGGTCGATCACGATGCTCTCCTACAACTACTGGATGCGTGAAGAAGGGATGCGCGGCGCAGGCTATCTCGGCTACGTGCGCGGCGACGTGGGCATCGCCTACGCGTTCACCGCCATCTTCGGGTTGTCGATCATGCTGATCGCCAATCGCACGTTCTTCCTGCCGGGCGTGACCATCACCGATGCGCAGGCGGTGCCGAAGATGGCCGAGATGCTGGGCAGCATCCTCGGGGCGTTCGGCTATTACGCGTACTCGGTGGGCTTCTGGGCCGCGGTGTTCGCGTCGCTCCTCGGTGTGTGGCAGAGCGTGCCGTATCTCTACGCGGACCTCTACGGCATCGCGAAGAAGCTCCCGCCCGAGGCGCGCAAAGAAGTGACGCAGGTCACGAGCTGGCCCTATCGTGCAGGGCTCATCTTCATCACGCTGGTCCCCATCCCGCTGGCTTTCACCGGCCGCCCCATCCTCGTCATCGTCACCTACACCGTGGTCGGGAGCCTGTTCGTGCCGTTCCTGGCGGCGACGTTGCTGTATCTGAACAACAAGGTGGCGTGGCCCGAGCCGGTGCCGAGGAATCACTGGTCCACGAACCTGCTGCTCGTGGCGATCCTCGCGCTCTTCGTGGCGGTGGGCGTGCAGGAAGCGATGGGCGCACTCCGCTAAGTGGCCGCGTCGTGCCAGCCATGCGCACGGCCGTCACGACGCGTCCCCCCAAGACCCACGACCCAAGACCCAAGACCCAAGACTCAAGACCCAAGACCCGACCAGCAGATAGAATCCTCTCGGAGGCCCTGCCATGCGTGTTCTTCTCTCCAGCGTTGGTGCCCTGATTTTTGGCGTCGCCTCGGTGTCGGCGCAGTCCGGCCCGACGGTGCCGCCGCCGAACCCGGTACCCGATGTCACGACCCTCATCTCGCGGCTCAGCCTCGAGAACTACAAGGCCACCGTCAAGGGCCTGACGCAGTTCGGCGATCGCCGGCAGGGCACCGAGCGGAACCGCAAGGCCGTGGACTGGATCGAGGCGCAGCTCAAAAGCTATGGGTGCCCGACCGAGCGGATCACGTACGTCTACGACCCGCCACCCCCGGCGCCGCGTCCCGCGGGCGGGCCGGCAGCTGGCGGGCAGCAGCAACCGCCGCCCGGCAGCGTGCCGCGCATCTCAGGGGGCGGCCGGCCTCGTGGCCAGCGCGCGGCCACGGGCGTGAACAACGATCCGATGAAGCAGCCGGACGAGAAGCTCCGGGCGCTCAACTCGGAGCCGGCGAAGAACGGCCCGCGCGAGCAGGTCTACTGCACCAAGGTCGGCTCGAAGTTCCCGAACGAGATGTACATCATCGGCGCCCACATGGACGGCCACGGGTGGGGCGAGGCGGCCAACGACAACGGATCGGGCACGGCGCTGGTGATGGAGCTGGCGCGCATCTTCAGCATGCCGGATGTGGTGACCGAGCGGACCATTCGTTTCGCATTGTGGAACAACGAGGAGACCGGCCTGAACGGCGCGCGCGCCTACGTGCAGCAGCGCCAGGCGCTGCAGGGCAAGGAGGATCCCCCGGGGTCGGGGCGCTATCCGGAGCCGAAGTGGCTCGGGATGATCCAGCACGACATGATGATGTGGGACCACGGCATGCCGCGCGCGGACGGCACGCTCAACCCCGAGCAGCGGCCGGAAGCGGACGTGAACATCGAGTTCCAGTCCACCGCGAAGTTCGCGGAGAGCGCGATGAAGCTGGCGTTCTTCTTCCACGGCGCCAACGAGCGCTACGCCACCGACTACCCCGCGCAGGTGGGCCCGCACATGACCAACACCGACTCGACGCCGTTCATGGACGTGGTGCCGGCCATCAGCCTGCGCGAGAACGAGCGCGGCGTGCACACCGGCTATGGCTGGAATCCGCATTGGCACCAGCCCACCGACGTGTACGCCACGTTCAGCGACAAGGACTTCCGACTCGGGCTGAACGCGGCGCAGACCACGGGCGGCGCGGTTGCGGAACTCGTGGGGCTGACGCTGAAGAAGTAGCGAAGTCATTCGCGGCCGAGACTTTTGTGATCGGGCCGCCTGAACACAGCCGCGGTACCAGGGTGCGCGCCGCGCGTGCGCAGGTGCGCTGTGTCGCGCAAGTGCCTGTAATACCGGGATCTACAGCGCAATCGCGAAGCCGCCCCGCGGATGGCGGTCGGTTTGCAGCACTGTTACAACCGACCGCCCATGGACCCCCGTTTAGCTGCTGCCGAGCTGTACGAGAGTGTGCCCGCACCGGACACGCCCTCCGTTCTTCCCCCGCTCATCGGGCACAGCGCGGTGTTCAGCCGCGTTCGCCACGACATCGCGTGCCTGGCCGCAACCGACGCTCCCGCGGTGATCTGCGGCGAGCCGGGCACGGGCAAGTCGCTCCTGGCCCGAGCCGTTCACGCGGCCAGTAGCCGCGCGTCGGGCCCGTTCGTCGCCGTTCCGTGCGCCCGTCTGCCGGAAACCCTTATCGAAACAGAGCTCTTCGGCTGCGTCAAAGGCGCTGTCGTCGGCGCGTCGAGCGACCGGATCGGCGTGCTCGACGTGGCACACGGTGGCACGGTGCTGCTCGAGGACGTAGAGGAGATGACCCCGCGCACGCAGGGCCTGCTGCTGCGCTTCCTCGAAAGCGGCGAGGTGAACCGCGTGGGTACGTTCGGCGCGGGCACACCCTCGGATGTGAGAGTCCTGGTCTCCACGAGCGCCCGGCTCGACGCCAGGGTGCGCGAAGGGACGTTCCGCGACGAGCTCCGATCGTGCCTGGCCACGCGCCAGCTGGTGGCGCCCTCGCTCCGGGAGCGCAAGGACGACATCCCCGTGCTGGTGGACTATTTCGCGCGGGTGGCGATCACGGGGAACGGGCAGCACACGGTCACGTTCACGCTCGAGGCTCACAACGCGCTCGAGGCCTACCCGTGGCCGGGCAACGTGCGCGAGCTGCGCAACGTGGTGGAGCGGCTGGTGGCGTCGGCGCGGTCCGAGGTGATTGGCGCCGAAGACCTGCCCGTCGGCATC
>DAIRFN010000163.1:0-12530 GCA_036795065.1 Vicinamibacterales bacterium | reverse complement strand
GCATCCACGAACGCGGCGAGCCCGCCCGCCTTCTGCGCTTCGGCGATGACCTGCAGGGCCAGGGTGGTCTTGCCGGACGACTCCGGGCCGTAGATTTCGGTGACGCGCCCACGCGGGAGGCCGCCGATGCCCAGCGCGTAGTCGATGCTGATGGCGCCGGTCGAGATGGATTCCACGGGCGAGATGGTGTTGCGCTGCCCGAGGCGCATGATGGCGCCCTTGCCGAATTGCTTTTCGATTTGGCCGACGGCCACGTCGAGGGCCTTGATCCGTTCCTGTCGTTCGTCGATTGCCATGTGTATTGGGTTCCTTTCCGGCCAGCAGTGATCCTAGAAACGGACCAAGCGAAAGTCAAGCGAAAATACGTGTAGGTGGCACGCCCTAAGGGTTCTGTATCAACAGGTTGCGGCGCCTGCCCACTTTCGCCTTCCGGCGCCACGGTGCAGGCCTTGCCAGCCGGCGGTTTGACCTGCGTGCACGCTTCTGCGTACGGTGAGGACGATGCCGAGTCCGGTGGGACATGCGCTCGGAGGGCTGATCGTCGGCCTTGCCGGGAGTCGGGAGTCGGGAGTCGGGAGTCGGAACGGGCTCCTGGCTGTTGCGGCGGCAGCGATGGCGCCGGACCTCGACTTCCTGTGGGGGCGCCACAACATGGAAACCCACAGCCTTGGCGCCGCCGTGCTGGCCGGCCTGGTGGTGCTGGCCTGGACCCGCGGCCGCGCGCCGCGGCTGGCCCTGGCTGTCACCCTGGCCTGGGCGTCGCACGTGCTGTTCGACTGGCTGGGCTCGGACGCCACGCCGCCCCTGGGCGTGATGGCGCTGTGGCCGGTGACGAGCGAGTTCTATTTCGCCTACGCGTACGTCTTCGAGGCGATCTCACGCCGCACGCATCTCCCCAATTTCTGGCCGCACAACCTGTGGGCCGTGGCGAAGGAGGTGCTGATGCTCGCCCCGGTGGTCGTGGTGATGTGGGCGCTGAGGCGACGGGGGCGCGGGGGCGTCCATTGAGCGATTGACGATTGCAGATTGAGCGATTGATTGATGATTGGCGATTGGGGGATCGAGCGATCAATTGAGTGATCGGGTGATTGTGTCATTGACGATTCGGCCGCCCGTCCGCTGCAACCGGCCGCTGGCGTTGTCACGCTGTCAGCCGAATCACCCAATCACCAAGTCGCGCAATCACTCAATCCAATCGCTCAATCCCCCTCAATTCCCCAATCTTCAATCAATCGCTCAATCTGCAATCGCCAATCGCTCGATGGACGCGCGCGGGCCGGCGTCAGGCCATTTCGACGGCGAGCGCCACCCCGTTGCCACCGCCCAGGCATAGGGTGGCGACCCCGCGCTTCCCACCCCGCGCCTTGAGCGCGTAGAGCAGCGTGGTGAGGATGCGTGCGCCCGAGGCGCCGATGGGGTGCCCGAGCGCGACGGCGCCGCCGTTGACGTTCACGCGCGCCGGGTCCACGCCAAGCTCGCGCATCACGGCCACGGCCTGCACCGCAAACGCCTCGTTCAGCTCGAGGAGATCCACGTCGTTCATCGACCAGCCCGCCTTCTTCAGCACCTTGCGCGTGGCCTCGACCGGTGTCATCAGCAGCATCTTCGGCGCCAGCCCGCTGGTGGCCTGCGCCACCACGCGCGCCATGGGAGTCAGGCCCAGCGCCTTCGCGCGGTCCGCGCTCATCACCACGACCGCCGCGGCGCCGTCGTTCACGGGAGGCGCGTTGCCGGCCGTGACGCTGCCGTCCTTCTTGAACGCGGGCTTCAGCGCGCGCAGCGCTTCCGCCGTGGTGTCCGCGCGCACCGACTCGTCGCGGTCGAACACCAGCGGGTCACCCTTCTTCTGGGGAATGGAGACGGGGAGCATCTCGGCCGTGAACGCGCCCGCCGCGTGGGCCGCGGCGGCCTTCTTGTGGCTCTCCACCGAGAACTGGTCCTGTTCGTCACGCGTCACCTTGAACGCGTCGGCCACGGTCTCACCGGCGTTGCCCATGTGCCAGTTCTCGAAGGGACACCACAAGCCGTCGAGAATCATCGCGTCGATCACCTGGCCGTGGCCCATGCGCAGGCCCTCGCGCACGCGGGGCAGCAGGTAGGGGGCGTTGCTCATCGACTCCATGCCGCCGGCCACCGCGATCTCGATGTCGCCGGTCTGGATGCCCTGGTGCGCGAGCATCACGGCCTTGAGGCCCGAGCCGCACACCTTGTTGATGGTGAGCGCGGCGACGTGCTCGGCGAGCCCGCCCTTGAGCGCGGCCTGGCGCGCGGGTGCCTGGCCCTCGCCGCCGGAGACGACGTTGCCCATGATGCACTCGTCCACCGAGGCCGGATCGATGCCGGCGCGCTTGACGGCCTCGGCGACGACCATGGCGCCGAGGGCGGGCGCGGTGAAGTCTTTCAGGCTGCCCAGGAACTTGCCGGTGGGCAGGCGGACGGCACTGACGATGACCGCTTCAGCCATGACTCTTGATCTCCACGTTGATGAAGGCGTCTGGCCCGAGGAGCGTTTCGAGCCGCGAACGAATGAGCCCGAGCGATCGCCCCACTTCCCGTTCCCACTGCACGTTCTGCGCGGTGATGACGAGCACGCCCCGCCCGTCGATGCGCGCGTGGGTGGCGCGGCTCACGGCCGGCCCCACCGACGCGCGCCACGCGAACGCCACCTTCTCCTGGCAGAGCGGCGCCGGGCGGACGACCTGCGCCAGGATGCTCGGGATGATGCGGTGCGCAGGGACCATCAGCTGAGGATAGCATCCTGGCCGGGCGGACATTGAGCGATTGCGCGATTGCAGATTGAGCGATTTATTGGAGATTGGCGATTGATTGATTGGGGCAATGACTGATGATTGGGGGATTGAGTGATCGGGCGATTCGGGATTGGGTGATTGGGCGATTGGCAGCCCGACACCCGAATGCCCCAATCGCCAATCCTCCAATCGTCAATTGATCGCTCAATCGCCAATCTCCCAATCGCCAATGAATCGCTCAATCTGCAATCACCCAATCACTCAATGGACACGCTCCTGCTAGCCTCGGCCTCGCCGCGCCGAGCCCAGTTGTTGACGGCGGCGGGAATCCGCTTCGAGTCCCACCCCTCCGAGGTGGATGAGACGCTTCATCCCGGCGAGGCCCCCGCGGACTATGTCAGGAGGCTGGCGCGTGAGAAGGCCGAGGACGTGGCGGGGGAGAACCCCGGGCGGCTGGTACTGGGGGCTGACACGACGGTCGTGGTGGACGGGCGGGTCCTCGCGAAGGCCGAGGACTCGGCCGAGGCACGGGCCATGCTCGAGCAGCTGGCGGGGCGTGCGCACCAGGTGCTGACGGGGGTGGCGCTGCTGGGACCGGGGATCTCGGCCGTGGAGGTGGCCACCACCACGGTCGAGTTCGCGCCGATGACATCCGAAGACATCGAGCGGTATGTCGCCACGGACGAGTGGCGAGACAAGGCCGGCGCCTACGGCATCCAGGGCCGGGCCGGGCGGTTCGTCACGCGCCTGGACGGGTCGTATACCAACGTCGTCGGCCTGCCGGTCTCGCTGGTTTACCACCTGCTGATGCGCTATCCTGAGGGACGAGGAGCGGTCAGGTCCCAACCATGAGCCACAAAGCCATCAAGGTCGGTCTCACGAGCCTCGTTCTCGCGTTGTCGTTCGGCGGCCTGCTGTACTCGACGATGGGCGAAGCCACCGAGTACTACAAGCACGTGGACGAGGTGATGACGCAGCCATCGGAGTGGTACGGCAAGAAGCTGCAGCTCCACGGCTATGTCGTGCCCGACTCCATCATGAAGCGCAAGAACAGCCTGGACTACAAGTTCCAGGTGCAGAGCAACGGCCACATCGTGGACGCCACCTACACCGGCGTCGTGCCCGACACCTTCAAGAGCGAGGCCGAAGTGGTCCTGAAGGGGACCCTGTCCGCCGACGGCTTCACCGTCTCGCCCAACGGCGTGATGGCGAAGTGCCCGTCGAAATACGAGGCCAGGCCCGGCGGACCCTCCGGGACGGAGTGAAGGGCAAAGTGAGAAGTCAAAGGTGAGAAGTGAGAAGTCGAACGTGCCGAGCGCCGTTCGACCGTCTGCTTCTGGTGCCGTGCTTCTCACGTCTCACTTCTCACCTCTCACTTTCCACTGAGGTCCCCTATGGCTTCACTCGGCTCCTTCCTCCTGCTCGTCACCTTCGTCGTGGCCGCCTACGCGCTGGCGGCCTCCGTCGCGGGCGCCCGCCGGCGCAACACGCGGCTCGTCGAGAGCGGCATCGGGGCGTTCTACACCGTCGCGGCGCTCATGACCGTCGCCAGCGGCGTCATCATCTACGCGTTCGTGGCGGGGGACTTCTCCATCCGCTACGTCCAGCGCTACTCCGACAGCGTCCAGCCGATCTTCTACAAGATCACGTCCTACTGGGGCGGGCTCGACGGATCGGTGATGTTCTGGGTGTTCCTGCTCTCGCTCTTCGGGTCGGTGGCGGTGAAGGTGAACCGCGAGCGGCACCGCGAGCTCATTCCCTATGTCGTGGCGGTCATCAGCGCGGTGGAGCTGTTCTTCCTCTTCCTGATGATCATCCACAACAACCCGTTCGATACCTATCTCACGCAGAGCCCGACCGACGGACGGGGCCTGAACCCGCTGCTCCAGAACTTCTACATGGCCATCCACCCGCCGACCATGTACCTGGGCTTCGTCGGGCTCACCATCCCGTTCGCCTTCGGCATGGCCGCGCTCTTCACCGGCCTGCTGGACGACTCGTGGCTGCGCGCGGTGCGCCGCTGGACGATGTTCTCGTGGTTCTTCCTGTCGCTGGGCCTCACCCTCGGGATGATCTGGGCCTACGAGGAACTGGGCTGGGGCGGCTTCTGGGGCTGGGATCCGGTGGAGAACGCGGGCCTGCTGCCGTGGTTCACGGCCACCGCGTTCCTGCACTCGGTGATGGTGCAGGAGCGGCGCGGCATGCTTCGCGTGTGGAACGTCACGCTCGTCATCGTCACGTTCCTGCTCACCATCTTCGGCACGTTCATGACGCGCTCGGGCGTCGTGCAGTCGGTGCACGCGTTCGGCGACGACCCCGCGCTCGCGCGCCTGTTCCTGTCGTTCATGGGCGTGGTCCTGGTGTTCTCGTTCGGCTGGGTCATCTACCGCCTGCCGTTGCTGCAGGCGCGTCACGAGCTCGACTCGTGGGTGTCGAAAGAGGCGGCGTTCCTGGCCAACAACTGGATCCTGCTGTTCTCGGCGTTCTTCGTCCTCTTCGCCACGATGTTCCCGACCATCACCGAGGCCATCAACGGCGAGCGCCTCACGGTGGGGCCGCCGTTCTTCAACCGGTGGATGACGCCCATCGGCATCGCGTTGCTGTTCCTCACCGGCGTCGGCCCGCTGCTCGCCTGGCGCAAGTCCACGCTGACGAACCTGCGCGATCAGTTCCTGTTCCCGGTCGGGCTGGGCCTGGTGGTCGCGGTCGCGCTGGTGGCCATGGGCGTCCGCGTATGGAGCTCGGGCATCTGCTTCGCGCTGTGCGGGTTCGTCTTCGGCACCATTTCTCAGGAGTTCTACCGCGGCGCCAGTGTGCGGCGCGGGATGACCGGCACCGACATTTTCACCGCGATGATTGGCCTCGTGGGCCGCAACAAGCGCCGCTACGGCGGCTACATCGTCCACCTGGGCATCGTGCTCATCTTCCTGGGCTTTGCGGGCGAGGGGTTCAGCCGCGACGAGCAGCTGCTGCTGAAGCCGGGCGAGGAAGCCACCGTCGGCAACTACGTCCTGCACCTGGACGCCATCCGCGTCACCGACGACGGGCAGAAGCAGATGGTGACGGCGCACGTGAGCGTGCGCGACACCGACGGCGCGGACCTGGGCAAGATGTACCCGGCCAAGTGGTACTACCGCAAGCACGAGGAGGAGCCGACCACCGAGGTGGGCATCCGCCGCACGTTCGCCGAAGACCTCTACATCGTGATGCCGGCCTTCGAGCTGCAGGACCAGACGGCCAGCGTCGAGGTGCACATCAACCCGCTCGTGAACTGGATCTGGTTCGGCTTCGGCATCCTGGCCATCGGCACCGGCATCGCGCTCCTGCCCGAGCGCGCCATCAGCTTCGCCACCAGCCGCCTGCCGGCCGAAGCGGCTACGGCCTCCCTGCTGGTGCTGGCGCTGCTGCTCGCGCCGGGGATCGCGCGGGCGCAGCACGTCGACAGCCCGCAGGACTCGCGCCTGCAGGTGTTCTCGAAGGACGTGAAGGACGTCACGAAGAAGCTGGCGTGCTGGTGCGGCGGCTGCTCGAAGCTGCCGGTGGGCGAGTGCTCGTGCGGCCACTGCGCGCTCGTCAAGACCGACGTGACGACGATGCTGAAGGAAGGCCAGTCGGAGGCCGAGGTGCTGGCGCACTACGTCGAGGAGCAGGGCGGCAACCACGTGCTCAGCTCACCTCCGGACCATGGCATGGGGCGCGTGGCCTGGCTGCTGCCGTACGTCCTCGGCCTGGCCGGGCTGATGGGCGCGGGCCTGTTTGCCCTCCGCTGGTCCCGCCAGCCGAAGCTGGCAGGCAATGCCGCCATGATGAACGAGGACGCCGCCCTCGGTTCGCGCCTTGACGATGAGCTCCGAGACCTCGACTGATCAGGGACTGCCCGCGTGGCAGTTCTTCCTGTTGTGCGGGATGCTGGGAGCGACCGCGGTGGTGATTGTGGCCACCGGGCAGTCGCTGGCCAACATCATCATCCTCAGCCTCACCATCGTGGCCGCGAGCTTCGTCGGCCTGGGCGCGTACCGGACGCTGGCGCCCTTGACGGCACAGTCCATCGTCGGGGCGCCGACCGTGGCGGGCGGGCGCACGCGCGCGGCTCTCGAGCGCGAGAAGACGCTGGTGCTCCGCGCCATCAAGGAGCTGGAGTTCGACTTCGCGATGCGGAAGATGTCGCAGGCAGACTTCGACGAGATGAGCGGGCGCCTGCGCAGGCGCGCCATCGGTCTGATCCAGCAATTGGACGCCAACTCCGGGTATCGCGAGCAGATCGAGCGCGAGCTGGCGGCGCTGGTTGCCACCACGACTCCAATGCCCAGCCCGCAGGCCCCATCGCCCAAGACCCAAGACCCAAGACCCAAGACCCTGGCGTGCTCCGCGTGCGGCACCCACAACGACGCCGACGCGCGTTTCTGCAAACAATGCGGCACATCGCTCACGTCGTAGGCCGGCCCACGCGGGTGCTGGCCGTACTGATTGCCTGCCTGCTGGCCGCCTCCGCGGCCCGGGCGCAGGTGGCCATGCCCGATGCCGGCCAGATGTCGGGCATCCCGCTGCCCGCGGCCGAACTGCCGAATGGCACCGTGTCGGTGCGCGTCGTGCGCGAGCGCATGGGCAACAACATCGCCGGGCAGGCCGTGTCGGTCACCGGCAGCGGACAGACGAAGACGGGCACCACCGACGCGCAGGGCCGTGCCGAGTTCACGGGCTTCCCGGCCGGGAGCACCGTGGTGGCCACGACGACGGTGGACGGCGAGATGCTGGTCTCGCAGGAGCTGCCCGTGCCGTCGCAGGGAGGCGTGCGCGTGGCGCTGGTCGCCGGTGCATCGGCGGCCGCTGCCAGGGAGCGCGCCGCGGCCGAGGCCGCGGCAAAGGAGCCGGCGCGGCAGGGCGTGGTGGTGCTCGGCGGCCAGTCGCGCATCGTCTTCGAGTTCCAGAACGACGTCTTCACCGTTTTCTACCTGCTCGACATCACCAACAACGCGCGGACGCCCATCGATCCCGGCGCCCCGCTCGACATCCCGCTGCCCGATGGCGCGCAGAGCCCCACGCTGATGGAAGGCTCCACCACGCAGGCCACGGTTCGCGGCGAGGTGGTGCGCGTCACCGGCCCCTTCGCCCCCGGCGTCACGAGCGTGCAGATCGGGTTCTCGATGCCGGACGTCGGGAAGAACTACACCTTCACGCAGCAGTGGCCCGCGGCGTTCGAACAGCCCTTCGTGGCGGTCGAGAAGATCGGCACCCTGCAGCTGGCCTCGGCCCAGTTGCCGACGGTGGAGACGGTGAATGCCGAGGGCGGCAAGGTGTTCACGCTGGCCAGCGGCCCACGCCTGGCGGCCGGCGACGTGATGACGGTGAGCTTCATCGACCTGCCGGTGCATGACATGCTGCCGCGCTGGATTGCGGTCGGAGCGGCGTTCGCGCTGGTAGCCGCGTTCCTCTTCTGGGGCTTCTCGCCGTCGCAGAAGCCCGCGCGCGAATCGCTCGAAGACGAGCGGGCGCGACTGATGCGCGAGCTCGTGGGCATCGAAGAACGCCGTCGCGCCGGCAGGGCCAAGGCCAAGGATGCCGAACGCCGGCCCGCCCTGATGGCCGAGCTCGAGCGCGTGCTCGCCGCGCTGGACGAGGCGCCCGGGGGCGGCCAGGGGGCCGCCGCGTGATCGCCGACTTCGAGCGGCTCACGGTCACGAATCTCTCCCGTCACTACGGCCGCCGCAAGGCGCTGGCGCGTGTCTCCTTCACCTGCGATGCCGGCGACATCGTCGGGCTGCTCGGGCCGAACGGCGCTGGCAAGTCGACGCTGCTGGCCATCCTGGGCACGCTGCTGGCTCCCTCCGAGGGCACGGTGCACTACGGGGCCGTCACGGCCGAGAAGGGCGGAGCCGGCCTGCGCGCCCGCATCGGCATGCTCGGGCACGACCTGTTCCTCTATCCCGAGCTCACGGCGCTCGAAAACCTGGTCTTCTTCGGGCGGATGTACGGCCTGACGGACGCGCCGGCGCGTGCCGCCGGCGCGCTGGAGCGTGCCGGGCTGGGAGAGCGCGGCCACGACTTCGTGTCCGGCTATTCGCGAGGGATGCGCCAGCGCGTGGCGCTCGAGCGCGCCCTGCTGCACCGGCCGCGCCTGCTCCTGCTGGACGAGCCGTTCACGGGCCTGGACCAGGCGTCGGCGGCGGCGCTGGTGGCCAGGCTGCGCGAAGAGCAGGCGCGCGGGGTGCTGATCATCCTGGCCACGCACGACCTCGACGTCGTGGACGGCCTCCTCACGCGCGAGCTGTTCCTCAGGAACGGCCGCGTGATGGATGTGAGCGCGGGCGATGGGCCGCTGCGCGACCGCTATCGCTCCGCCATCATGGCGTCATGAAGGACTTCTTCCGCGTGGCGTGGCTCGTGGTGCGGAAGGACCTGATGGTCGAGGCGCGCAGCCTCGAAGTGGTGTCCACCACCCTGTTCTTCGCGCTGACGGTGGTGCTGGTGTTCGCCTTCGGCCTCGTGCGCGAGGGCCGTCCCGTGGACGATGTGGCGGCGGCCATCCTGTGGATTGCGACGGCGTTCTCGGGCACGCTGGCGCTGGGCCGCACGTTCGAGCGCGAGCGGCAGGCCGACACGCTGCGGGCGCTGATGCTGGCGCCGGCCGATCGTCCCGCCATCTACGCGGGGAAGCTGGCCGGCATGCTGCTGCTGATGGGGCTGGTGGAGCTGGTGCTGGTGCCGCTGGTGGGCCTGCTGTTCCAGGCACCGATCTTCGCCTATCCATGGCATCTGGCGGCCCTGCTGGTCGCGGGCACCACGGGCTTCGCGGCGGTCGGGACGCTGTTTGCGGCGATGCTGGTGCGCGCGCGCAGCCGCGACGTGATGCTGCCGATCCTGTTGTATCCCATCACGGTTCCGGTCATGATCGCGGGGGTCCGCGGGACGGCGGCGCTCTTCCAGGGCACGCCAGACGAGGAGCTGGCGCGGTTCTGGATTGCGCTCCTGCTGTTCTTCGACGTGGTCTTCGTGACGCTGGCGCTCTGGACGTTCGAACCGGTGATGACGGAGTAGGGGTGGTCGTGGGCCTTGGGTCTTGGGTGCCCGCCGTAGCCTTGGCGAAGGCGGGAGGTCATGAATGTCGAAGCTGAATCAGATTGAGCTGGCGCTGGCGGGGGCGATGCTGGCGGTGGCGCCGTGGATCATCGATGCGGCGCCCTACGAGTCGACGATGGGGCTCGTGCAGAAGATCTTCTATTTCCACATGCCATCCGCGTGGCTGTTCCTGCTCGCGGCCATCATCTCCGGCGTGGCGAGCGCGATGTTCCTGTTCGGGAAGAAGAAGAACGCCGACGGCTGGGCCCTGGCGGCCGCGGAGCTGGCGGTGGTGTTCGGCATCATCACGCTGGTCACCGGGCCCTTGTGGGCGCGCAAGGCGTGGGGGATCTGGTGGGTGTGGGACGCGCGGCTCACCTCGAGCCTCATCCTGTGGATGATCTTCACCGCCTACCTCCTGCTGCGGCGCTACGGCGGTCCCGGCTCGGACAAGCTGGGCGCGGGCATGGCGCTCTTCGGCCTGGCCAATGTGCCGTTCATCTTCGTGTCGGTGAACGTGTGGCGGACGCTCCACCCGCAGACCTCGGTGGTGCCCACCCTGCCCGTGCAGATGGGCGGGCCGCTGTGGTTCTGCATCACGGCGTTCTTCCTGTTGTTCCTGGCCCTGCTCAGCATGCGCGCGCGCCTCGAGCGCCAGCGGCTGCGTATCGAAGACCTCTATCTCGCCGAGGACGAAGCGTGATGCGATTCTGCCGAGCTCTGTTCGTCGCCGCCCTGCTGATGGCGGCCCCCATCGCCCCGGTCGCCCTCGCGGCCCAGCCGCAGCCGTCCGCGGACGAGTTCGTGCCGATGGAGGAGGTACCGCCCGAGGAGCAGATTCCCGCCATCAACCTCGTCGCCGCGGCCTACGGGTTCGTGTGGATCGTGGTCGTCGGCTACGTGTGGTCGCTCGGCCGCCGGTTGCAGAAGGCCGAGGGCGAAATCGCCGCCCTCGAACAGCGGAGACGCTAGATGGACATCGGCATCCCCTCGGCGGCGCACTTCATCTACATCCCGTTCAGCATCCTCGTTGGGGTGGTCATCGGCTGGGTGCTGGGCTCGCGCGCCGCGCAGGATGCGTTCGCGTCAGAACTGAAACGCCGCGAACGGCGCGAGGCCGGGAAGCATTGAGCGATAGCCGATTGCAGATTGAGCGATTGATTGGGGATTGGCGATTGGGGGATTGAGCGATCAATTGCGCGATCGGGCCATTGCGGAATTGATGATTCGGTTGCCCAACCGCCGCCGCCGGGCCGCTGCTGCCAGCGATCCTCGGCCGCACCTGACAGCGCCGAATTGCCCGATGCCTCAATGACCCGATCATCAATTGATCGCTCAATCCGCCGATTCCTCAATCCCCAATCAATCGCTCAATCTGCAATCGTCAATCGCTCAATGGCCGCCGTCCCTACCGGCCCACGCCGAGCCGTTCGGCGAGAATCTCGGGCAGCCCTTCTTCGAGAATGCGCGCCTGCGCCTTGGCGACGGGGTAGGGAATGCGGTGGATGGTGAGGCGCCGCGTGTCGGTGTCCACCAGCGCGAAGCCGGCGCGCGGGTCGCCGTCGCGCGGCTGGCCGACCGACCCGGGGTTGATCAGGTAGCGGGTGGCGCCGTCGAGGGCCACGTCCAGGGGGCGCGCGTCGCTCGAGGTTTCTACCGCGAACTGGTTGCGCACGATGCTGTAGCCCACCTGCACGTGCGTGTGGCCGAAGAGACAGAGCGGCCGCCGGGCGGCGTGCAGCGCGCGGAGTGCGTCGAGGTCGTCGAAGACATACGCGTCCTCGTCGAAGGGCGTGCCGTGGCAGATCTCGATGAGGTCGTCCACCAGTACCGGGCCGGCCGGCAGCGCCGCCAGCCACGCGCGGTTCTCGTCGGTGAGGGCGTCGAGCGTCCAGTGGATGGCGCTGCGCGCCACGGCGTTGAAGCCCTCGGCCGATTCGATGCCCGAGCCCACCTTGTCGTGGTTGCCCCGGATGAGCGCGTGGGGGGCCATCTCGCGCACTGCGTCGATTACGGCATTGGGGTCCGCGCCGTAGCCCACCAGGTCGCCGAGCACCAGCACCCGCTCGAAACCGAGCGGCCCGGCGGCGGCCATCACGGCCTCGAGCGCTTCGAGGTTCGCGTGAATATCACTGACGACGAGGTAGCGCATCAGGTCTCCAGCCCGTCCACGATTTGGTCGACCAGCAGATCCACAGGACCGCGGCTCGCATCGACCCGGACGTGGGCCAGACGATAGGCGGCGAGGCGCTGATTATAAAGCGCCTCGAGCGCGGGGCGGTCGGCCGCCAGCGGCCGGCGACCGTCGATCGGCACCCGTTCGAGGATGGTGGCGAAGGGGACGTCCAGCCAGATGACCATGCCGTCCCGGAGCATCAGTTCGCGATTGCCGGCGTCGGCGAACGTCCCGCCGCCCGAGGCGACCACGGTGCCGCGCTGGGACAGCAGGTCGATGAGGGCCGCCCGCTCGGCCGCGCGGAAATAGGGCTCGCCGTGCTGCCGGAAAATGCTGGCGATGTCCTTGTGCTCCCGGCGCTCGATGTGCTCGTCGATGTCGTCCACCCGCCAGTCGAGCCGCCGGGCCAGCGCGCGGGCGAGGGTGGTCTTGCCGGCGCCCATGAAGCCGACCAGGTAGATCTTGTCCGTCTTCACGCCCGCAGCCGGTCGATGTCGGTGAAGAACGCGGGGTACGACACGCCCACCACCTCGGATCCCGCAATCGTG
>DAIRFN010000405.1:0-3500 GCA_036795065.1 Vicinamibacterales bacterium | reverse complement strand
ATCCGCCCTTTGCCTGTTCCCTTATCGCAACCCCGCGAGGTACGCGTAGCTCTTCCTCAGGCTCTCCACCGGATCACCGGGTGTCTGATCCTGTTCGACGAAGTAGTGGCGGACACCGGCAGCGCGCGCGGCGGCGAGAATGGCGGGGAAATCGATGGCGCCTGATCCCACCTCGACGAAGGCCGTCCGCGGCACCGTGCCCTCGTCCACGCTCGTGGCGGTCCGCGGGTCCTTGTCCTTGAGGTGCAGCGAGGCGATGCGGCCCGAGTACTGACGCAGCAGCGCGACGGGATCCGCGCCGCCGACGGAGGCCCAGAAGACATCGAGCTGCAGCTGCATGCCGGCGGCGGCCGTGCCCTGCATCAGCACGTCGAGCCAGCGCGTGCCGTCGCGGTCCTTGCCGAACTCGAACGCATGGTTGTGATAGCAGAGCTGCAGCCCCGCGTCCGAGGCTGTGCGCGCCATGCGGGACAGGCGCGCCGCAACGGCGTCGAATCCCGCGCGATCCGTCGGGCGTTCCGTCGCGGCGACGAAGGGAACGACGACGTATCGCAGCCCGTGGGTCTTCGCCTGCGCGAGGAACGCCTCGAAGCCGTCCTCTTTCGCCGTCGCGCCATCCAGGTGCGCACTGACGATGGTGATCCGAAGTCCGGAGGCGAGTGGCGCGACGACAGCCAGCGTGGGCTGTAAGACCTCGAGCTCGGTGTAGCCGATGGCGGCGATGCGCTTCAGGGTGGCGGCCGCATCCGTGCCGATCTGGTTGCGGACGGTGTAGAGCTGCACGCCCCAGGCGCGTCGCGGCGGATCCGGTTGCGCCCCTCCGTCAACGGGGCCATGCGCGCGGGTCCGATGCCGCACCATCACCCAGCCGGCGAGGCCGGCGGCAAGGCCCTTCAGCAGCGAACGGCGGTCGGCGTCCATCGCCCTCCCGGGTGAAGTCGCGCCACTCTAGCACAGCGGCGCGCGTGATACCCTCACCGCTCGAGAGAGGGCGCATGACACGTCGGCTGGGCATCGGGTTCATCGGCAGCGGGTTCATCACGCGCTTTCATATCCGCTCGTGGGAGGCCGTACGCGACGCGGACGTCCGGGGCGTCTGGAGCCCCACGCGCGCGCACGCCGAAGAAGCGGCGGCGCTGGCGCGCGAGTTGCGCGTGGGTGACGCGCGCGCCTTCGACTCCATCGAGGCGATGGTGGCCGACGACGCGATAGACGCCATCTGGATCTGCGGTCCCAACTTTGCCCGCGTGGACAACATGTCGCGCATCGTCTCGGCCATCAAGGCCGGGGCCAGCCTTCGGGCCGTGGCGTGCGAGAAGCCGCTGGCCAGGAACGTGGCCGAAGCCCGTCGCATGGTGGAACTCGCAGAGGACGCGGGCGTCCTGCACGGCTACCTCGAGAATCAGCTCTTCCAGCCGGGTCTCGAGCGCGGCAAGCAGATCGCGTGGGCGCGCGGGGCGGCGGCCTCTGGACGACCCTACCTCGCGCGCGCGGCCGAGGAGCACGGTGGGCCGCACATGCCCTGGTTCTGGCAGGGCGACCTGCAGGGCGGCGGCGTGCTGAACGACATGATGTGCCACAGCCTCGAAGTCGGCCGGCATCTGCTCACCGCGCCGGGCGCGCCCCGGCACAGCATCCGGCCGGTCAACGTCTCGGCGCAGACTGCGTCGCTCAAGTGGTCCCGGCCCGAGTACGTGCAGCTGCTGCGGGAGATGACCGGCGGCAAGGCCGATTACGGCGCCCGCCCCGCGGAGGACTTCGCCCGCGCGACCGTGACGTATGAGGACGAGCACGGCACGCCGCTCATCGTCGAGGCGACGACGTCCTGGAGCTTCGTCGGCGCGGGGCTGCGCCTGAGCATGGAGCTGCTGGGACCGGAGTACTCGATGTCCAGCAGCTCGCTGGAGGGCGGGACGAAGGTGTTCTTCTCACGGCGGCTGCGCGAGCCGGCGGGCGAGGACCTGGTGGAGAAGCAGAACGCGGAGCAGGGGCTGATGCCCATCGTCGGCAACGAGGGGGCCGAGTACGGCTACGAGAACGAGAACCGCGCGTTCACCCGATGGTTCGCCGACGGGGTGCAACCGGAGGGGGACTTCCATGCCGGGCTGGAGGTCACCGAGCTGCTGATGGCGTGCTACATGAGCGCCGAGGAAGGCCGGGTGATCGACTGGAAGCCGGCCAACCTCGAGACGTATGTCCCGGCGCCTGCGCGGCGCTGAGGAAACGAAACACGACCAGCCTCCGCCACGGCGGTCCGCCGAAGCCGTGGCGAAGGCGGAAGCAGACAAGGTCACGAAGGACCGGCGGTCCAAAGCCGGTCCGGGCGAGGGCGTATGTCGCGAACACCGATGACGAGGCGAGCGGCGATGAGTTGTGCCGGCAGCGCGGCGATGGCCGCGTGGCTGTCGTCGTCCATTACTGCTGCCTCGAGGGTGGCAGGCCAGGGGGCGGCCTACAAACAGTCGGTGTGCCGCTGGCCCTTCTCGAAGATCCCGCTCCGCGACTTCTGCCGCAGCGTGGCGGACATGGGGCTCACGGCCATCGACCTGCTGACGCCGGAGGAGTGGCCCGTGGCCCGCGAGTTCGGTCTCACCTGCTCGATGGGCTCGGGCCTGGGCGGCACCATCGTCGATGGGCTGAACGATCCCGTCAACCACGAGGGGATCGTGAAGGGGCTCACCGCGGGGATCCCGCGCGCCGCCGAGGCCGGTGTGCCCAACGTGATCACCTTCTTCGGGAACCCCCTGGGCGTCCAGACTCAGAGGCCATCGCGAACTCGGTGGCCGCGCTGGGCCGCGTGGCGCCGGTGGCCGAGCGCCTCGGCGTGACGGTCTGCATCGAGCTGCTCAACAGCAAGGTGGACCACAAGGACTACCAGGGGGATCGCACCCCGTACGGCGTGTCCGTGGTCAGCCAGGTGGGCTCACCGCGGGTGAAGCTCCTGTACGACATCTACCATATGCAGATCATGGAAGGCGACGTGATCCGGACGCTGCGGGAGCACCAGCAGTGGATCGCGCACTACCACACCGCCGGCGTGCCCGGGCGCCACGAGATCGACGAGACGCAGGAGCTGTACTACCCCGCCATCTTCCGGGCCATCCGCGACACGGGCTTCACCGGCTACGTCGCGCACGAGTTCATCCCCGTGCGCGATCCGCTGGCCTCGCTTCGCGAGGCGGTGGCGATGGGACGCGGATGACTACTTCCGCGATGCCACCCCGCGCACCGCGGCGGCAATCATCCGGTTGAGCGCGGCAATCGACAGTCCGCCCGCGTCCGTGGGCGGGATGGTCGCGAAGCCGATGGCCGAGGCCTTGCGGTAGCGCGTGAAGATCGCGCGAGAAGACCGTCAGTCGAATCGTGGGTACGAGCCGCCGAAGGGTGCCGATGGCTGGCGAACTCGCTCAACGCGCCTCTCGTCTTCGTGGCCCATGTGGGGGGGCGCCGACGTGCCCGCTGTCGCCATTCACCAGGACGAGTTCGCCTGCCAGTGCCTG
>DAIRFN010000404.1:0-3503 GCA_036795065.1 Vicinamibacterales bacterium | reverse complement strand
CGTGGCCTTCGTGATTCCCTTCGTGTCTTCGTGGTTTCTTTGCTCACGTTCACACCCGCTCGAGGCGCACGGCACACTTCTTGTAGTCGGGCTGCTTGCTGATGTTGTCCATCGCGTCGAGCGTCACCAGGTTGATGATCGCGGACTCGTCGAAGAACGGGACGAACACCATGCCGCGCGGCGGGCGGCCGCGGCCGTCGATCTCGACCGTCAGTTCGAGGCTGCCGCGCCGGCTCACGACCTTCACGCGGTCGCCCTTCTTGATCCCGAGCATGTCGGCATCGGCGCGGTTCACCTCGACGTAGGCGGCCGGCACGGCCTGGTGGAGCTGCTTGATCCGCCGCGTCATCGAGCCGGTGTGCCAGTGCTCCAGCACGCGGCCCGTGTTGAGCCAGAGCGGATACTCCGCGTCCGGGGACTCGGCGGCGGGATGGTACGGCCGCAGCCAGAAGGCGGCCTTCTCGCCGTAGTCCTTCGCCTTGTAGAAATGAGCGCCCTGCGCCTTCTTCACGTAGGGGTCGTAGCCCGCGGTGTAGCGGTACGGCGTCTCCCTGCCGTTCACCACCGGCCACAGCATGCCGCGTGTCTGCTTCAACTGCGCGTAGGCGGCGAGGTCCTTGCCGTGGCCGAGGCCGAACGACCGGTACTCCTCGAACATCGGCTCGTGCCAGTTGTCGTCGGGCCACGGGAACAGGTGGCCCATGCCCATCCGCTTCGCCACCTGCATGACGGCCCACGCGTCCTCCCGCGCCTCGCCCGGCGGATCCACCATCTTGTTCCACTGCTGCGTGCGCCGCTCGGTGTTGCCGAACACGCCCTCGCGCTCCACCCACGCCGCCGCCGGCAGGATGAGGTCCGCCATCTCCGTCGTCGGCGTGGGGTAGATGTCACTGACCACGACGAATCGGCCATCGTTCGGCGTGCGATCGAACCGCGAGCGGTTCGGCAGCGTGACCCACGGATTCGTGGTCTGGATCCACAGCGCCTTCAGGTCGCCCCGCTTCAGCGCGCGGAACATGTCCACGGCGTGGTAGCCCGGGACGGCGGGAATGGTGCCGGCTGGCAGCTTCCAGATGCGTTCGGCTTCCGCCCGGTGCTCGGGGTTGGTCACCACCATGTCGGCCGGCAGCCGGTTGTTCGACGTGCCGACTTCGCGGGCCGTGCCACAGGCGCTGGGCTGTCCCGTCAGGCTCAGCGGGTTGGCGCCCGGCCGGCAGATCTTGCCGGTGATCAGGTGCAGGTCGGTGATGAGGTTGTTCATCCACGTGCCGCGCACGTGCTGGTTGACGCCCATGCACCAGAGACTCACGGTGCCTCGGGCCATCTCGCCGTAGATGTTGGCCAGCGCGCGAATCTGCTCCACGGGTACGCCCGTGACCTCGCTGACGTGGGCGGGCGTGTAGTGCGCGAGGAACGTGCGAAGCTCGTCGAGCGAGCTGGGCCGCCCCTGGTCCTCGAAGGTGTAGCGCTCGGCCTGGTCGCCGTAACAGCCGTAGCCGATCTGCTTGACGTCCTCGATGCCGCGGCGGAAGACCACGTTCTCGTTGATGAACGGCGAGTGGATGCGTCCCTCGGCCACCAGGAGGTGCAGGATGCCATTGGCCAGCGCCAGGTCGGTATTCGGCTTGAAGAGGACGTGCAGGTCGGCGTAGTCGGTCGTGGGCGTGCGCCTGGTGGCGATGTCCACGATGCGCGTCCCCGGCTTCGCGCGCCGGGTCTCGAGGATGCGGCTGAAGAGCACGGGGTGCATCTCCGCCATGTTGTTGCCCCAGAGGACGAAGTCGTCACCGGCCTCCAGGTCCTGGTAGCAGCCCATGGGCTCGTCGCTCTGGAACTGGGTGATGAAGCCCGAGACGGCGCTCGCCATGCAGAGCCTGGCGTTCGGCTCGAGGTTGTTGCTCTTCAGCCCGCCCTTCACCCACTTCAGTGCGGCGTAGCCATCGAACACCGTCCATTGCCCCGACCCGTACATGCCGACGGCGCCCGGGCCGTGCTGGTCCAGCGTGTCCTTGAAGCGCGTGGCGATGAGGTCCAGGGCCTCGTCCCAGGAGATGCGCGAAAACGAACCGTCGGCGTTCCTCTTCTGCGGGTACAGCAGGCGGTCCTCGCCGTAGAGCAGCCCCGGCAGGTGATAGCCCTTCACGCAGAGCAGCCCCTTGTTCACCGGACTGGCCTCGTCGCCGCGGACGGCCACCACGCGGCCCTGCTCGACGCCGACCATCACGCCGCAGCCGGTGCCGCAAAAGCGGCACGGCGCCTTGTCCCACGTCACCGACGCGCGGTCCACGGGTGCGGTGCTGGACGCCAGGCGCGCGGCCTCCTCCTGATCCGCGCAGGAGAATGCCGCCACCGCCGGCGCCGCCACGGCGGCCATCTTCAGAAACGTGCGCCGCTCGAATCTCCCGCTCATTGCCAACTCCCGCCTTCCTTCAGGTCTGCCGGACCACGGGGCGCGCTTCGCCAACCACGACGCCGCCCATGTCACTGCCACTCTGTGCTCATCTGCGTCCATCTGCGGCTTCTTACCCTCGGTGTCTGTCAACGTCGCGTCGGCGTCCCGTATCGGCGTTGCATCTCCTGCGCGATGGCGTCGGCCTGCTCCTCGGCACCCTTCGTCAGCCATTGGTGTTCGGGGCGCGCCAGGATCTCGTCGATCACCGCGTTCACCCGACTGGCGGCGTCCGCGCGCCCGGATCGGGCGGCCGTCGCCGTGAGCTCGCGCGCCTGCGGGATGAGCTCCATGTAGAACCGCTCGGCCACCTCGAACATCCCGTGCCACTGCGTGTAGTCGGGGGCCATCATCGAGGCGCCCATGCGCGCGCGCCGGCCCTCGTGATGCCACAGGTAGTACCACGTCCACTCGATGTGGTCGTCGTACTGGGTCTTCGAGATCAGGTTGGTCTCGGCGAGGGCGGTCATGATGGCCTGCCCGGGCTTGGCGAACTTCTCGTTGAAGTGGACAACCAGGTCGTCGTACTGGCGGTAGAACTGGTTGACGTAGTCGGGGGTGTGGCAGTGCGAGCACACCTGCTTCATGCGGTTGCGCTTCGCCTCGGCGGTATCGGCAATCGCCGCGCGCCGCTTCTCGGGATCGGTCTCGGTCACCACCGCGTGGTTGGCGTCCGTGTCCATCACCAGGCTCACCGGCGGGCGATTGGTCCACGAGATGCGCTCGCCCGGATCGTGGGTGATCTTCATGCCGTTCCGCGTGTTGGCGCTCATGTGGCACGTGGCGCACGTCGGCGCGGCGCTGTAATCGCGGCCCAGCACCCAGTTCGGCTGGGCGTCCAGGTTCATATCCGCGATCAGGTCCCGGAAGGCCACGCCGTGCTTCGACTCGTCGTAGATCTCCTTCTGCGGGTGGTCGGGCCCCAGGTGGCACTTCCCGCACGACTCGGGGGAGCGGGCCACCTTCGCGCTGAACAGGTGTCGGGAGTGGCACGAGGTGCACGACCCCTTCGACCCGTCCGGGTTGATCCGGCCGATGCCCGTGTTGGGCCAGG
>DAIRFN010000162.1:2782-12601 GCA_036795065.1 Vicinamibacterales bacterium | reverse complement strand
GACCGATCACTCTGGCCCGCTGCCACCCTTCAAGTGGCCCGCTGCCACCCTTCAAGTGTTTCGCGAAGAACTCCACCATCTTCGTGGCGGACGTCACGCGATTCGGCATCCTTCGCCACCCGTGCCCTTCGTCCGGAAAGAGGACGTACTCCACGGGCACACCGCGCTTCTTCAGATGGTTCACCACCTGCTCCGCCTCTACCACCGGCACGTTGGTGTCGGTGGCTCCATGCTGGACCATCAGCGGCACGCGGATGCGATCGAGCTTCGCGAGTGGCGACAGCGAACGCAGCAGGTCTGCCTGCGTCTTCGGATCGCCGTATTCGGTGGTCGAGATCGCGGCCATCCACGGTTCGGTGTGCTCGAAGAACGTGAAGAAGTTCACCATGCCGAACAGGTCAACGCCGGCGGCAAAGAGCTCCGGGTATTGCGTGAGCCCTACGAGCGTCATGTATCCGCCATACGATCCGCCAGTGATGCCAATCCGCTTCGGGTCGGCGATCTTCGCGTTCACCAGGTGGTCCACGCACGATTTGATGTCCTTCAGGCCATCGAACCGCAGCTCGCCGTTGTCGAGATTGACGAACTTCTTTCCCCGACATCGTCTTGGTTTGGGCCCTGGCCCGCAGGACCGGCTCCCTCGCCGTCGCCCTGGCCATCGGGCTGGCCGCGGCCTCGTCGGTCACCGACGCCGTCGTCAGTTCGACCATCTGGAATCCCCCGGTGGCGGTGGCGTTCATCAAGGTGTCGCTCGCGTCGGTCCTGGTCGACAGCGGCCGATCCATCTGGATGGCGCTGCTGACGACGCTGGCGGCGTGGAGTGCCGTGCAGTCGCACACGGCCAGCGTGCTGGTGGCGGGGCCCCTCCTGGCGTGGACCGCCGGGGCGCCGCTGCTCGAGCACCGACGCCGCGACGCCCTGACGCGTGCGGCTGGTGTCGCTGCTCAACGTCCGGTCGGTGGGTCCCCAGGGCCAGACCCAGGTTGGAGATAGCATCGCCTCGGTGCTGCGGTCACCCATCGCGTCGGTGCACCCGGGGGCCAGCGCCGTCGCGATGACAGGCAATCTGGACGCGATTCTGGTGGCTCCCTACCACCTGCCCTGGTTTGGCGGCTGGCTCGTCCTCGGAGGCCTGGCGCTGCTGCTCCTCTATCGGGACCGCCGCATGGTTGTCTCTGGTCCGGTCCCCCTGATCGCGACCGTGCTCGCGTTCTCCCTGTGGCAGGGGCCGACGTTCGAGCGTTATTGGTTCCTGGTGTGCGCCCCCTCGGCCGCCATCACCTTGCTGGCGTGGCCGGCCGCCCTGCCGGCACGGTTTGCCCTCGTTCGGACAACCGCCACCTATCCCGGCTACGGATCGATGGTGCGCGGGTGCCGTCAGATCGTCGAGGACGGGCGCCCGCTGAAAGCCATCGAGGTGTCCGGGCCGCTGATGGCAGCGGTCGACCCGTTGTGGCTGTGCTCGATTCTCGGTGCCCACATGACCGCTGGCGCCGTCGAGGTTGCCGTGATCGACGTGCCCGGAGCGGGCGTCGTGCACTACCGGGGACGGCCGTGAGCTCGGGCCCTCCGGATATGTCCATCGTCATTCCCTCCTTCGACGAGGTCGATCGAATCGAGTTCACGATCGACGAGGTCGCCAGGCTGCTCGAGACCATCACCCCGGCGTGGGAACTCATCGTCGTCGCCGAGACAAACCGCGGAAAGGGCTACGCCGTGCGCCGAGGAGTCCTCGGATCGCGGGGGCGGGTCGTCGGATTCCTCGACGCCGACCTCGCGCAACCTGTCGAAGCCCTGCCATCGTTTCTCGCGGCCATCGACGCCGGCGCCAGCGTGGCCATTGGCGTGCGGCAGGGCGCCGACGGCGCCACCTCGTCGCCCGTGCGCCGCCTCGCCAGCACCGCGTTCGCGGGCCTGGCACGCGCCACGCTCGGCCTGCCGTTTCGCGATCTGCAGTGCGGCATGAAGGTGTTCGAGGGCGTGGCGGGCCGCGCGCTCTTTCGCGCGCAGACCTCGACCGGTTCGCCTTCGATTCCGAGGTCCTCATGATCGCGAGGCGATGGGGGCTGCGCATCGTCGAAGTGCCGGTCGTGGTGCGGCCGCAGACCTCGAGCACCGTGCGTGTCGTCCGGGACGGCTCGCACATGGTCGCGGAGCTGGCCAGGGTGCGCTGGAACGTGATGCGCGGCCGGTATGACCGCGGGCCGAGACCAGCCTAGTTGAACGGCGCGGCGTCCCGCCACGCCTGGTAGGACGACACCGTCACGCAGGTCCTGATGTCGTCGATCGTCCCACAGACCAGGGCCGGCGCCGCGGCGCGCAGCCGCGCCTCGTTGGCGGGATGCACCAGGTACATCGAGCGGTCGTCCACGCGGCCGGCGGCGAGGTCGCGCTCCAGTTGGTCGCAGTAGCGAGCGCGGTCGCCTTCGTTCGACCGTGCCACTTCGCCGACGTTGACGGTCAGCCCATGCAGGCCGGCCAGGTACGCGGGCAGCTCGAACAGCACGGGCGCGGGCCCGCACTGCAATGGAGGGAACAGGACGAGATGGTCGTAGTGCGGCAACGCCGCTGTCCAGACGGGCGAACGGGGAGCGCCCGGCCATTCATGGAACGCCTTGCTGTGCGCCAGCGCGTAACGTTCCGCATACGCCGGCCTCAGGTCCAGAATCTGTACGCCGATGACAATCACGAGCAATGCGGTGGCAATCGGCGCGGGGAGGCGCGTCAGCATCGTCCTTGCGGCCAGGGCCAGCAATGCATAGGCCGCCGGCCAGAAGAAGCGGCCTGTCACCCCGAAAATGGCGACCCGGTCCAGCACTGGCGACGAGTAATCGAGGACGACCCGATCAGCGAAGGTCACGCGCGGGCTCAGCGCGTAGAGCGCAAGCGCGAGGCAGATGACGAGCAGTGGCCCGACGCCGAGCCCCGGCGCCGGTCGCCGGAGCGTCAACGCCAGGACGGCCGCAAGGACAACCAGCAGGAGCAACCCCGCGCCGAAGTACTGGAGGCCCTCGAACGTCTGCCCTCCTGCCCCGACGGCGATGTCGGGCATCCACGACGACCAGCCGCTCGGCGTCACGGGCGCCAGCAGGTTCATGGAAAAGTACCCGAGGCCGGTGCGCGCCATCGACTCCCCCGACACGAGAAACATCCCCGAGGCCCACCACCCGGCCGCGGTGATGCCGGCGGTCATCAGCAGGGCAAGAACGGGCTCCATCCGAGACTGGAGCCGGCCGTCCCGGTTCCGAGCGAGCAATGCCCGCGCAACAAACGCCGTCAGCACGGCCAGGACCATCACGGCCAGGTACGGATGCACGAGGCCGATGACCAGTCCCAGCGCCAGCATCGACCGATAGGGCAGCGCGTCGCCTGGCCGATATCGAAAGGAGAGGAGCAACGCCCACAACAGCGTCCAATGGGCGCACAGCGCGGGATGCGGCGCGCGGTTGAGCAGCGTCGGCGTCAGCACGAACACGGCTCCCGTGAAGAACTGGGCCGCGGGGCTCGTCGTCCAGAGTTGAGCGAGTCGCGCGCCGAAATACCCCTGCAGAGCGAAGCAGGCGAGCAACCAGAGGCCGAGGTATTGGAACGGCATGGGCAGAGCGCCCGACAAGGGCTTGAGCACGAAGGCCACCAGGGGCAGCGAGTCCGTGTATCCGATCGATGTTCCCGTCGGCGCGTGGTAATAGCCCACGAGCCTGCCTGGCGGCCATGCCCAGGGCTCACCGCGGAAGATATGCCACCCAAGGAAGTGGATGCGCCAATCGGACTTCATCGTCCAATCGACGCTCGTGGGCGATACCACTCCTGGTCCCGCGATCCACAGGAAGAAGACCGCGCCGAAGGCCAGCGCCGCGAGCAGGGGCCATCGTCTCATGTGTGCTGAGCAACGGGCCTCATCTTATGGCTGTTCACCAGGCCGTAGCACTAACGGGCCCGCACCTCCACCTCGACGCGCTTGCGCGCCGCGACCGCGCGCCCACCTCGACGCGCCGGCGCGTAGCGCCACCTCCGCGCCGCCTGCAGCAGCTCGTCGTCGTACAGCGGATGCACCGGCGCGGCAATGACGGCCCCCACCACGCGACCCCGAACGTCGATCCAGACGTCGACCGCGCCGCGGAAACGCGCCTCCGGTCCACCGACCACGTAGATCCAGGGCGGCAGGTCCTGCCTGATTGCGACCGGCGCGGACGAAGGCTCCGCGATGCCGGCGACCACGGCCGGAACGGGCTCGCTCACCGTGGGGCGGGAGGGCAACGGCGCCGGGGCCACGGGTACTGGGACAACGCGCTCGCGGCCGAGTGCGAGGAACCCGTTGGTGAGGATGCGCAGGTCCTCCATGCCGGCGCGGCCCTCCATGGCCAATGCCTCGATCACCGGCAGCCCCCGCTCGAGCACCGCGACAGCGTCGGCAAACGCGCCCCGATTGAACGCCGTCCGCCCCTCGTCGTAGAGCCGACGCGCCAGCGGGGGCAGGACGCGATCGCGCACCGCTTGGAAGGCGGCACGCACGCGAGGCGAGGCGTCGGCGGCCGGCAGATACGCGGGGTGCGCGATGACCACGCGTTCCACCAACGTGTCGGCCTCGTCTGCCCGGCCAAGCGCCATCAGGCACGAGACCCGAATCAGCTGGGCATCCACCTCCCCCGACGGGTCCGGGATGGCGCCGGTGTCGAGTAGCGACAGCGCCGCTTCGTACTCCGCCGACGTGTAGAGGCCGCGCGCCTGTTCGAGGGGCGACTGCGCCGCGGCGGGTGCCAGCGCGCCCGCGAAGCAGACCAGTGCAATGAGTGTCCGCATGCCGGTGGTCATGGCTTGAACTCCACGCCGACGCGCACGGGGGTGCGCGCGCCGACCGTCACAGCCCGTCGCTCCTCGCCCAGATTCGGATGCCGCAGCACGACCTCGTGCTCGCCGATGGGCAGCGACAGATTCCCGATGGGCGTATCCCCGACCCGCCGTCCGTCCACCCACACCGTGGCCCACGGTTGCGCGTTCACGTGCAGCACGCCTGTCGGCGTGTCGAGCGCCACGGACACCGCGCGCCGCGCCACGATGGTCACCTCCTGCTCCTGACGGAACTCGAGCGCATCGTTCGCGAGCGTCAGCGAATGGGTCCCGGCCGCGAGCACCAGCCGGCCCGAAGCGTCGCGGGCCACCTCGACGCCGTTCTCGTAGACCTGGACCGGAAAGGCACTGGTCACGGCCAGCCAGCCAGATGGCACCGGACGGAACACCGTGGTCGACGTGACGCGGGCGCGGGCCGATTCCCCGCGATCGGTCGGCGCGTGAGCCTCGGCTCTGCCGGGGGGGTTGGGGGCGGTGGGCACCTTGGTCCTCGTGGGAGCGTCGTGCTTGACGCGCCCCGAGGGGACGGCCACGGGTGCCACGACCGAGCTCGCCGGAGCGGTCGCGGTCGACGGCTCCGGCGCCGGCGGCGGTGTGGGCCACTCCATATGAATGGCGGACTCGCCGCCGGCGGCCACGTGCAGCCGGCGCTCGCGCAGGTCGGCGCCCGCACCGATCTGCACGTGGTGGAGACCGGCCGGCACCACGGCCATGGTCGGCGTGACGCCGTGGGCCACGTTGTCCAGCGATACCGGCAGACCGGCGGGCTCGGAGGTGATGGAGATGGCGCCGGTCGGCACCGCCGCCGCTCCTACGGACGGGCCGAGCGTGGCCACGATCACAAGCCCGCTGAGGGCCCCGCCCAGGATGGCCAGGCTGCCGGTGCCGGCCCATTTGGGCACGCGCAGCCTGACAGCCTCGGGCCGGGCGAGCGCGAGCCGGGAGACCGCCGCCTCTCGCGCAGGCGCGGGGGCCAGGACCGCGGGCCGCGGTTCCGCGGCGACCGGCTCGGTAGCTGGCAGGGGCTCGGGTGCGGCAGCCTCGACGGGGAGCCGCGGCATCAGCGCCGGTTTCTGCTCGGACGCAAACGCGCCAAGTGAATCCGGCGAGACCTCGAGCGGGATGATCTGGGGAACGAACTCGTCCGGGTGGGCCGCGAACGCCGACGGAGTTCTCAACACGGGCGCCTCCAGCACGACCGCAAGGAGTGCGGTCATCGGCTAGTGGCGCGACGGCACGATTCGTTTCTTACCTTCGCTTCCCACTTTTTCCTATGACCTCCTGTGACACAGGGGTCGGCGAGCATCCGGGGCATCTACTTCCCGGAGGATCCCGTATGAGAGCCGTGCTTCGCTGCCTGACGCTGTGCCTGCTTCCCCTCGTTGCCGCCTGCGGAGGCGGCGAGTCGTCGCCCACCGCCCCCTCGCCCACACCCGCCGCGACGACACGCCTCATCGCCATCAGCGGCAGCCTCGCGTTTGGCGAGGTGGCGGTCGGCAGCCAGCGCGACCTGAGCATCACCATCAGCAACAGCGGCAACGCGACGTTGACCGTCACCGGCCTGAGCGTCACGGGCGGCTTGTCCGCGCACACGACGGCCACCTGGACCAGCGGGCAAATCGCGCCCGGCTCGTCGCAGACCGTGACCATCCGCTTCGCACCCACCAGCGCCGGCTCGTTCAGCGGCACAGTGACGGTCAATGCGGACCAGACGAGCGGCACCAACACCATTTCCATCTCGGGCACGGCACGGGCGTCCTTCACGGGTGCGTGGTCTGGTCGCTACGTGGTGGACCGATGCGACGGCACCGGCTCGGTGCAGGACCTGTTCTGCAGCCAGAACCGCGGTCTCTATCCGGCGGGCACGAGCCTCCCCATCACCCTGACCCTCACGCAGAACGGCGCCAGCGTCTCGGGCACCGTGGCGCTGGGCCAGGTCACGGGCGTCGTGAACGGGGTGGTGAGCGCGGATGGGCTGATGACGCTGCAGGGCACCGCAACCTCGGGCACTCTCAGCATCGTGTTCACCTCGTGGAGCTCACGTGTTTCAGGGACGGCGATGGACGGGACGTTCGTCTACAACGTCGGCGCGACAGGTGTGGGTGGCGTCGCGGCGGTGGCCTCACACCTCAGCGGCGTGGTGCGCCGCTGAGGTATCGGGCGGGCGCAACGTGGCGTGGGTCCGCTCCGCGCTCCCTGCTTTTCTCTTCTCCCTTTCGCTTTGGGCCTGCCGGTCCGCCGGCAGGCCCAAAGGGCCACATCGCCCCGTCCCGCGCGGGGACAACGTCGGTCAGCGGCACTGCGGTCGAGTTGTTGAACCTGAACCGCGGTGCGGGTTGGGCGCGAGTGCCGGGTGCGGAGTGCAAGTGCTGAGTGCGGGATCCCGGCGCAGTTCACTTCCGACGCCGTCGTCCCCTCCCGACCCGAACGCTCTCCCCTCACGATAGCTCTGTCGGTACCCGGCTCCCGGTTCCCGACGCGATCGCTACGGCACCACCACCACCACCTCGTTCGACGCCGTCGTGACGCCGCACGCCGTGACCGCCTTCACGCGGACGAAGTAGGTGCCGCTGGGGGCCGGGACGCTGACCCCCGCAGCGGAGCCCACTGGAAGCACCGCCAGATTGGCCAGGCCCGTTGCCGAGCCGGCCTCGATGAGATAGCCCGTGGCCTCACCCACCGCGCCCCACGCAAGCGACACCACTCCGCCGGCCCCGACGTTGGCGGTGAGGCCCGCGGGCACCGACGGCGCGCCACCGCAACCCACGCGGACCGAGATCTCGCTGGAGGCCTCGCCCGCGCCGGACGAGTTCAGCCCGCGCACGCGCACGTAGTAGCGGCCCGGTGACACACCCGGCACGACCAGGCCGGTGCCCCTCGTCTCGGTGACCATCAGGTCGGCGGCGCCGGGCGCCGAGCCGGCTTCCAGCTGATAGGACAGCACGTGTCCGCCGCCCGCGCCGGGCTGCCACGCGAGCGTGACCGTGGAGCCGCTCACGCTCGTCGCGAACGACGGCGGCGCCGGCAGCGCCGGCGTGTCGGGGACGATCTTGTAGACCCGGCCGCCGATCAACGAGGTGAAGTACAGCTCGCCGTCGAGGCCACGGCCAAACGTCGGGATGAGACGCGGGTTGCCGAGCTCGGCCGAGTGATCCATCACGTCGACCACCCGTCCCTCGCCCGCCGCGTCGGTGGCGAGGCCCAGCGAGTAGACCCCGCCGAAGAAATCGGCCACGAAGTAGCGCCCGCGGTACACCGACGCCAGCGTCGTCCCGCGATAGACGAACCCACCCGTCACCGAGCGTCCAATCGTGCGGGGGTAGTCCACCATCGGGTTGGTCAGGGGCAGGTACGCGGGCTCGCGGAACGGCGAGACGCCAGGCGTGGGCATGGAGCCCTCTCGAATGTACCAGCCATAGTTGCGCCCGCCGCGGCCCGCCGGCTCGTAGTCGATCTCCTCCAGCGTGTCCTGGCCGACGTCGCCGACGATCATCGCACCGGTGGCGCCGGCGCCGAAGTCATCGAACGAGAACCGCCACGGGTTGCGGTAGCCGAAGGCCCAGATCTCGTGCTGTGCCGGTACCGGCAGCCCGTCCACGAACGGATTGTCGGCGGGGATGCGGTAGCCACGCAGGTGGCTGTCCTCGACGTTCACGTCGATGCGCAGCATCTTGCCCAGCAGCACCTCGGGAGTCTGCGCGCCGAGCCCGCCGCCGGCGCCTCCATCACCCAGGCCGATGTAGAGGTAGCCGTCCGGGCCGAAGACCATGGTCCCGCCCTTGTGCACGGACGTGGGCTGCGGGATGAAGCGAAGGTCGCCGGGCCACATGAGATCGAAGCGGCTGGCGGGGTCGAGCACCAGCGGGTCGGCAGAGCGCCGGTATCGCGAGATGACGACATCGCCGATGCCGAGGTCGGGGTTGCGCCGCTTCACCCAGTGGACGAAGGCCCGCGTGCCGTCGGGGGAGAACGCCAGCCCGAGGAGCCCCTGCTCGGTCTCGTGCAACACCTCGGCGGTGATGTCGAGGAACGGTGTGGCCTGCACCACGCCGTTCACGATCGCGCGCGCTGTCCCGCCCTGTTCGAGGACGATCAGCGTTCCGGGCGCCAGCGGATCGGGCACGACGGTCACCGGCCGCACCAGGCCCTCGGCGACGAGCTCGGCGCGCAGTTGGGCGCGCGCGGTGTCGGCAGACAGCAGGACCAGGGCGGTAACGAGGACGGGAAGAATCGCGAACGGTCTCTTCATGATGGTTGGGAGCCGGCGAACAGGAGGACGGGGACCTCCGCCGAAGCCGGACATGTCAGCCTAACACGCGAGCCGTTGCCGGTCTCGAGGGTTTGCACGAATCCGGTGTCCCGTCCCTCCCGTCGCAATCAGACCAACTTCTTCACCAGTTGCACCTGCCCGGCGTGATACGCGGCGTGGGCGGCAATGCCCAGCACCTGTTCGAACCGCGCCGATTCACTGAGGGGCGAAGCCGCCGTTCCCGCGCTCACCGCCTCGACGAAGTCGCGCAGCCGCTGCAGCTTCGCCTGGACCAGCGCGCGGACGCCGTCCCATGACAATGGCGAGCGCTCGGTCCACTCGAACCAGTCCTCACCTTCCAGGGGGAACGGCTCGGCGGGAGCGCCCAGCCGGGTGCCGACCTCGTGCAGCCAGTAGGCGTGGTGGAGCGCGATCTCCCCCACGCTGTGCCGGCCCTCCGCCGGCCGCCGGGCCGCGCTCGCCGCGTCCACGTCCGCCAGGGCGGTGAGGAAGTCGGCGCCGTACCAGGCGCGGGTGGTGTGGCCTTCGTCCAGGAGCCGCGAGAGGACGGACGTGGGCACGGAGGGCGACGCAGGGGTCGTGACGTCAGTGGTCGTGGACATGGGGAACTCCCTTCTTGGGTCTTGGGTCTTGGGTCTTGGGTCTTGGGTCGTGCGGCTGCCGACTCCCGACGCCCGTAACCATCTACATACGTTTAACTG
>DAIRFN010000162.1:0-2682 GCA_036795065.1 Vicinamibacterales bacterium | reverse complement strand
GGGTCGTGCGGCTGCCGACTCCCGACGCCCGTAACCATCTACATACGTTTAACTGGTTTGCCACTCTACCGCCACGGCTCGTAACCTGTCAAATGGATTTTGAAAGTTACCGGTCCCCGCATACAATCCTCCGGTGGCCACCTCCCGCCGGGCCGGACCGGCGCTCCCCGACGCGCACGTCGACAGCACGCGCGTGATGGCGTTCGTCAACACGCTGAGCGGGCGCGAGACGGCGGCGCCCAGTGAGCGCCTGGGCTCGTACGAGGCATTGCTCGGCTGGGCACGCGGCGAGGGTGTGGTGCCCGGTGCGGCCGCCGATCGACTGCTGGCGGAGGCGCGCCAGCATCCGAGGGCCGCGAACGAGGCGCTCGAGCGCGCGCGCGAGCTGCGCGAGGCACTGCACGCGCTGTTCGTCGCCGTGGATCACGACCGCGCGCCCGCGGCGACCGTGCTGTCGACGCTCGCCTCTCACCTCGGGTGGGCGTACGGGCAGGCGCGGCTGGTGCCGCACGAGGGCACGCTGCAGTGGGCGCCGGGGCCCGCCACTTCGCTGGATCACGTGGGCGCCGAGCTTGCGCGGGCGGCGGGCCGGCTGGTCACCTCCAGCGAGCTGGCGCGCGTGCGGGCGTGCGCAGCCCGGGACTGCCGCTGGTGGTTCGTGGACGAAACCAGGAACCGCAGCCGACGCTGGTGCGACATGAAGATCTGCGGAAACCGCGAGAAGCTCCGCCGCTTTCGCGCGAAGGGCGCGTCGGCCTCGACGCGACCACGCGGATGAAGCCCCTGCGCACGGCCGCCGCGATCGTGGCACTGGCGTGCCTGGCCTGCGGGCCGGCCTCCTCGGCCGATCAGGCCGCTCCGGCGCCGCAGCCCCGTGGCGCGCCCGCGCCGGCCGCGACATCCGGGTTCCTCCGCGTGCGACAGGTCATCGACGGCGACACCCTGACCGTGTCGGGCATTGGCGCCGTCCGCCTGATTGGCGTGGACGCCCCAGAAAAGCGGGGCGGCTTCCGCGAGGCGGAGCCCTTCGGCGAAGAGGCGACGGCGTTCCTGAAGCGCCTGGCCGAGGGCAAGCTGGTTCGCCTCGAGTACGACGGCGACCGCAAGGACCGCTACAACCGCACCCTCGCCTACGTCTTCCTCGAGGACGGCACGCTGGTGAACGAGGCCGTCATCCGGGGCGGATGGGCCGAGACCTATCGCAGCTTCACCTACCGGCGGAAGCCGGACTTCCAGGCCGCCGAGCGCGAGGCGCGCGCCGCCAGGCGCGGGATGTGGGCGAAGAGGCCAGCCCGCTGAATCGTTGGCGGACCGGCCACTGAGGTATTTGGTGGCTTTCTGTGGGCACAGGCCGCTAATATCGACGCGCTTGCACGGTTTCTTTCGTCACACCTTTCGACCTCGAGTGTCCCGGCACGCTGACACGTCCGGTGTCGAACGGTGGCCGACGCCCCCCAGTCAGCCCGTCCACATCGCGTGAGGCTCCCGTGACCAACGCTCCCCCTCCAGCCGTGTCACCTTCCCCGCTTCGCCGGCTCCGCCTGCTCGGATCGCCCTGGGCCGCCGTCGCGCCCGCCGGCCGTTCGAGCACGGACATGATCCGAGCGTTCTTCGTCGCCCTCGCAATCGCCGCCCTGTTCCATGTCGGAAACGCGAGGGTCGGCGCGCAGGCGCCCCCGCCTCTCGGCTTCTTCCAGAACTACTTCGTCACCGGCGACTACGTCGTGGGTGGGGTGGGGCTCTCAGACACCGGCGGCGCCGGGAAGATCACGGTCTCGGGGGTCCCGGCAGGCGCCGACGTCCTGGCCGCGTTCCTGTACTGGCAGGTTGTGGCCGATCGGAATGCGCCCACGGCCGGCAGCGTTGGCGCCACGTTCAGGGGAAACCCCCTCAGTTCCACCGACGGGCCCTTCGCGAAGTCGCTGGGCCCCGGCACGTACGCATGTCCCCTGAGCGGCGGAACGAGCACCAGGCTCACGTTCGGCTATCGGGCCGACGTGCTGCGATACTTCGACGTGGACGGCTCGACCGGCAAGCAGTCGGTCAACGGCAGGCACGCCGTCACCATTCCGAAAGGAAGCCTCGTCCAGCCGCTCGGCGCCAGCCTCGTCATCGTCTATCGGGATCCAGACCCCGCGGCACCGCTGAAGGCGGTCGTCCTCTACGACGGCGAGTACAGCATGAACGCGAGCACGGGCGGCATCGCGCAGACCATCGGGGGGTTCTACGATGCCACACCCGGTCCGGCGCGGCTCACCGCCATCGTCGGCAGCGCGCAGAAGCTGCTGTCCGAGAACCTCAGGTTCAACGGTTCCCTGCTGGCGACCAACGCCCTCCGCTCGTCCGCGGGTGGCCAGTGGGACAACCCGACGTTCGGCGTCGCGACACCGGCGCCACCAGCCGGCGGCGTCACCAGCCAGGTGACGATCAGCGGAGACTATGAGGGCATTCCTGTCGAGGACTGCCTGAGCTGGGCGGCCGTGGTGTACAGCACCGAGGTCGAGGACACCGATGGTGACGGTCTGCTGGATGTCTGGGAGGAGTCGGCGACGCCCCTGACCGACCCGAATGGTGCGACGCTGCCACACCTCTCCGCGATGGGCGCGAGCTCGACGCAGCGGGATCTCTTCATCGAGATCGGGTACATGCAGACTGCCGTCCCCACCACCTATGGCACCGAGC
>DAIRFN010000161.1:0-12630 GCA_036795065.1 Vicinamibacterales bacterium | reverse complement strand
TGGTCGCGGGATACCCGTGATACCCCTTGAACGCCGGCGCCGCGCCCGCCTCGACGAGCCGCCGCTCGGCCAGCTGGTCCAGGTCGCGGGTGGTCACGCCCGGGGTCACCGCTGCCATCAACTCGCTCAGCACCTTCGCCACCAGCGCGTTGACCCGCGCCAGCCGCTCGAGCTCCGCCGCCGATCGGCAGGTAATCACGCCCGCGCCCCCGGCGGCACCGACAGCCCGGCGGCCCGCGCCATGCCCGTGACGGCGCCGACCAGCGCCTGCCGCACCTGCTCGGGCGGCACGGCCCCATCGATGGCCCGGAACGTGGGCCGGCCGCTGTAGTACTCGATCATCGGCCGCGTATCCCGCCAGTACACCCGCAACCGCTCGCGGACCACCGCCTCGTTGTCGTCCGAGCGGGTGACCAGCTCCCCGCCGCACTTCTCGCACCGCGACACCTGCGACGGGTCGGTCCCGAACGCCGACACGTTGGTGCCGCACACCTTGCACACCCGGCGCCCCTGCACCCGCCGTACGAGTTCCTCGTCGGGCACCTGCATCTCGACGACGATCAACGGATCGCGATCGGCGACGATGCCGTCGAGCGCCTGCGCCTGGGGCACCGTGCGCGGAAAGCCGTCGAGCACGAACCCGTCGTTCACATCCGGCCGGCCCAGCCGCTCGCGGACGATGCCGGTGATGAGCTGATCGCTCACCAGCTCGCCGCGTTCCATCACGGCCTTGACCGTGCGGCCGAGCTCGCTGCCGCTCTGCACCGCCTCGCGGAGGATGTCCCCCGTCGAGATCTTCGGGATGCCGTATTCCCGGGCGAACCGCTCGGCCTGCGTCCCTTTGCCGGCGCCCGGAGGCCCCAGCATCACCACGTTGAGTGCCACCACCTCACCCGCGACGCCCGCGAATGCGCGTCTTCTTCATGAACCCGTCGTAGTGCCGCATGATCAGCTGCGACTCGACCTGATTCACGGTATCCATGGCCACGCCCACCACGATGAGGAGCGAGGTGCCGCCGAAGAAGAACTGCACGTTCAGGCCTTCGGTGATGAATCTCGGCAGGATCGCGTCGAGCGTCTCGCCGATGAACGGAATGGGCGCCACCCGGAACCCGGTCAGCAGGAACTCCGGCAGGATCGCCACCAGCGACAGGTAGACCGCGCCCACCAGCGTGATGCGCGCCAGGATGGTGTCGATGTACTCCGCCGTGCGCTTGCCGGGCCGGATGCCCGGGATGAACCCGCCGTACTTCCGCATGTTCTCGGCCACGTCGTCCGGGTTGAAGATGATCGCCGTGTAGAAGTACGCGAAGAAGATGATGAGCGTGACGTACAGCAGGTTGTAGAGCGGCATGCCGTACTGCAGCTGCCGCACCACCGCGTCGGCCCAGCCGCCCGCCTGCAGCATCCCCGCGAACGTGCCCGGGAAGGTGAGGATCGAGCTGGCGAAGATCACCGGGATGACGCCGCCCGTGTTCACCTTCAGCGGGATGTGCGTGCTCGATCCGCCGTACTGCCGCCGGCCCACCACGCGCTTGGCGTACTGGACGGTGATCCGCCGGTGCGCGCGCTCCACGTAGATGATGGCCGCGATGACCAGCACCATCAGCAGCACCAGGAAGGCCACCACCAGCAGGCTCATCTGCCCGGTGCGCATCTGGTCGAAGGTCGCGATGGCCGCGCTCGGCAGCCCCACCACGATGCCCGCGAAGATGATCAGCGACATCCCGTTGCCGATGCCGCGCTCGGTGATCTGCTCGCCGAGCCACATGATGAACATGGTGCCCGTCGTCAGCGTCAGCACGCAGCCCAGGCGGAAGCCCCAGCCCGGGTCGTAGACCAGCGGCAGCCCGCCGGGGATGTCGGTGTTGCGCTCCAGCCAGATCGCAATGCCCATCGACTGGACAGCGGCCAGAACGAGGGTCAGGTAGCGCGTGTACTGCGTGATCTTCCGCCGGCCCAGCTCGCCTTCCTTCGACAGCCGCTCGAGGTAGGGCCAGACCACGGTGAGCAGCTGCAGGATGATCGACGCACTGATGTACGGCATCACGCCGAGCGCGAAGATCGTCACCCGCGCCAGCGCGCCGCCCGTGAACATGTTGTACAAGCCGAGCATCGTGTTCTGCGCCTGCTGGGCCAGGACCTCGAGGGCCTCGGGGTTCACGCCGGGCGTCGGGATGAAGATGCCGACACGGTAGATCGCCAGTATGCCGAGCGTGAAGAGCACCCGGTTGCGGAGGTCCGCGACGGCAAACAGATTTCTCAGGCTCTCGACCACAGAAGTCGCCTCAATCTCGACCGCTCAATCACCCGATCGCCCAATGACAATCGACCGTCCTCAATCACCAATCGCTAAATCGCTTCCGTCGTGCCGCCGGCGGCCGCGATCTTCTCGGCCGCCTTCCCGCTGAACTTGTGCGCCTGCACCGTCAGCGCCTTGGTCACCTCGCCGCGGGCCAGCACCTTCACGGGCTGCCGGCTGTTGACCAGACCGGCCGCGCGCAGCGTGTCGGGGCTGACCGTCGCCCCGGTGTCGAAGCGCGCCTCGATCTGGTCGAGGTTCACCACTTCGTACTCGGTGCGGAAGATGTTGTTGAAGCCGCGCTTCGGCACCCGCCGGTGCAGCGGCATCTGGCCGCCCTCGAACCCGCGCTTGTACGAGTAGCCCGAGCGCGACTGCGCGCCCTTGTTGCCGCGGCCGGCCGTCTTGCCGTTGCCCGACCCGGGCCCGCGCCCCACGCGCTTCTTCGCGAACTTGGAGCCGCGCGCCGGCTTGAGATTGTTGAGGCTCATGTCTCTACTCCACCACCTCGACGAGGTGGCGCACCTTGTGAATCATCCCCCGGGTCTCGGGCGTATCCAGCAGCTCCACCGTGTGGCGGATCTTGCGGAGGCCCATGCCCTGCACGGTCGCCGCCTGGGTCCGGTTGAAGCCGATGGGGCTCCGGACCAGCGTGATCTTCAGCTTCTTCTTCGCCTGCTCAGCCATGATCGTTGTCCTAGGCGCGCGCCGGCGCGTGCATCTCTTCCGCGTCCTTGCCGCGGAGCCGCAGCAACAGGGCCGGGTCCTTCAACTGCTGCAGCGCGGTGAAGGCCGCCCGCACCACGTTGTGCGGGTTGGCCGTTCCCAGCGACTTGGTCAGCACGTTGGACACGCCAGCCGACTCCACGACGGCGCGCACCGCCGCGCCCGCGATGATGCCCGTGCCCTCGGGGGCGGGCTTCAGCAGCACCCGGCCGGCGCCGAAGCGCCCGATCACGGGGTGCGGCACCGTCGTCCCCTTGATGGGCACGCGGATGAGGTTCTTCTTCGCGGCCTCGATGCCCTTCTTGATGGCCGAGGGCACTTCCTTGGCCTTGCCGACGCCGTAGCCCACCACGCCGTGGCCGTCACCGACCACCACGAGGGCGCTGAAGCTGAGGTTCTTGCCGCCCTTGACCACCTTCGTGACGCGGTTGATGGAAACCACCGTGTCCTTGATGTCGAGCTGGCCCGGGTCAATCTTCTCGCGTGTCCGCATGCCTTTTGCCTTTTGCCTTCTGCCTTGTCCTGCGCTGGCCTAGAACTCGAGCCCGGCGCTGCGCGCGGCCTCGGCCACGGCGCGCACGCGCCCGTGGTACAGGAACCCGTTCCGGTCGAACACCACACGGGTGATGGCCTTCTCCTTCAGCCGCTCGGCGATGGCCTGGCCCACCGCTTCGGCGCCCTTGCGGTTGCCCCCGCTCGCGCCATCGGCCAGCCGGGCCTTGAGCGTCGGCTCGAGGCTCGACGCCGCCGCCAGCGTGCGGCCGGCCTGGTCGTCGATCACCTGCACATAGATGTGCGCGCCGCTGCGGAACACGGTCAGGCGCGGCTGCTCGGCCGTGCCCTGCAGCCGCTTGCGGATCCGGAACTTGATCCGATCCCGCCGGTCTTCCTTGGTCTCGATTCTCATACGCTCACCAATCGCTCAATCACCCGAGGACAATCGCGCGATCCTCAATCACCCATCACCCGATGACTAGGCTCCGGTCTTTCCGGCCTTCTTCTTCAGCACTTCGCCCGTGTAGCGCACGCCCTTCTGCTGGTACGGGTCGGGCTTGCGCAGGCGTCGCAGATTGGCCGCCACCTGGCCGACCAGCTGCCGATCGACCCCGGTGACGGTGATGTGCGTCTGCTTGTCGACGGCTACCTCGATGCCCGCCGGCACGTCGAACACCACCGGGTGCGAGTAGCCGAGCGCCAGCACCAGCTGCTTGCCCTTCAGCTCCGCGCGATACCCGACGCCGACGATGTCCAGCTCGCGCTTCCAGCCCTCGGTCACGCCGAGCACGGCGTTGTTCACGAGGCTCCGGGCCAGGCCGTGGAACTTGTCGTACTCGCGCAGGTCGGCGGCCTTCCGGGTGAGCAACTGGCCGTCCTCGACGGCCGCGACCACGCCCGGGGGCAGCGCCTGCGTCATCTGGCCCTTGGGGCCCTTCACCTCGACGGCGGCGCCGTCGACTTTGACGGTGACACCCTTCGGGATGGCGATTGGCTTCTTTCCGATTCTCGACATGGCGTCACCAAACGTTGCAGAGGATCTCGCCGCCGACGCCGGCTTTCTGCGCCGAGCGGCCGGTCATCACGCCACGCGACGTCGTGAGGATGTTCACCCCCAGGCCGCCGAGCACCGGGGGCACGCCCTCGCGACCGGCATAGACGCGGCGCCCGGGCCGGCTCACCCGCTCGAGCCCGGAAATCACCTTCTCGCCTCCGGGGCCGTACTTCAGGAACACGCGCATCACCTCGCGGGAGGCCTTGCCCGGCCGCTCGGAGGGCGCCTCGACGAGCTTGTAGCCCGCGATGTAGCCCTCGTCCTGGAGGATCTTCGCAATCTCGGTCTTCAGCTTCGACGCGGGCAGGTCCACACGCGCGTGCCTGGCGTGCACGGCGTTGCGAATCCGCGTCAGCATGTCGGCAATCGGATCAGTCATAGCTAGTGCTCTCAGCTCTCGGCTAACTCTGGCTCTACCAGCTGCTCTTGGTCACGCCCGCGACGTCGCCCGTCAACGCGAGCTCGCGGAAGCACAGACGGCACATGCCGAACTTCCGGATGAACGCGCGGGACCGGCCGCACCGGCGGCACCGGTTGCGATGGCGGACCTTGAACTTCAGCGTCTTCTTCTCGCGAGCCTTCTTGGCGGTCGTGGCCACGGAATGTCCTCTCTCAGTTCTGTCGGAACGGCATGCCGAGCAGCTGCAGCAGCTTGCGCGCCTCGGCGTCGGTCTTGGCGGTGGTGACGACGCAGACGTTCATGCCGCGCGCCTTGTCCACCTTCAGGTAGTCGATCTCCGTGAAGATCAGCTGGTCGCGCAGGCCGAGCGTGTAGTTGCCCCGGCCATCGAAGCCCTTGGCCGATACGCCGCGGAAGTCGCGCACGCGGGGCAGGGCGATGCTCACCAGCCGGTCCAGGAACTCGTACATCCGCTCGCCGCGCAGCGTGACCATCGCGCCGATCGGCATCCCCTGGCGCACCTTGAACTGCGCGATCGACTTCTTGGCGCGGCGGACGGCGGCCTTCTGCCCCGTGATCTTGCCGAGCTCGTCGGCGCCGGTGTCCACCACCTTCGCGTTCTGCGTGGCTTCCCCGAGGCCCATGTTGACCACCACCTTGGTGATCTTCGGCACGGCCATCACGTTCGGGTAGCCGAACTCCTTCTGCAGCGCCGGGACCACGTCCTTCTGGTACTTCTCGCGCAACCGGGCCATCTGCGACTTCATTTGTCCACCACCGCGCCGCTCTTGCGGCCAATGCGCACCCGGCGCCCGTCCGGAAGCGTCTTGTGCCCGACCCGGGTCGCCTCGTTGCTCTCCGGATCGACCAGCATCACGTTGCTGGCGTGAATCGACGCCTCGCGCTCCACGATTCCGCCCTTGATGTTCTTCTGCGGGTTCGGGCGCGTGTGGCGCTTGATGATGTTCACGCCCTCCACCACCACCCGGTTCTTCGCGGCGATCACCATCAGGACGCGGCCCTTCTTGCCGCGATCCTTCCCGGCGCGCACGATCACCTGGTCGTTCTTCCGAATGCTCATCGACGGCATGGCTACAGCACCTCGGGCGCGAGCGAGATGATCTTCATGAACCGGCGCTCGCGCAGCTCGCGGGCCACCGGGCCGAAGACGCGCGTGCCGATCGGCTCGTTGTTGTCGTTGATCAGCACGGCCGCGTTGCGGTCGAACCGGATGTAGCTGCCGTCCTTGCGCCGCTGCTCCTTGCGCACGCGCACGACGACCGCCTTCACGACCTGGCCTTTCTTGATGTTCGACTCGGGCGCGGCTTCCTTCACGTTGGCCGTGATGATGTCGCCCAGGTAGGCGTAGCGCCCGGCCGAGCCGCCGATCGGGTTGATCACCGAGATCTTCCGCGCGCCGGAGTTGTCGGCGACGTCGAGGATCGATCGCATCTGGATCATGGTCGCCTCCTCCTATACCTGAGCGGCGCGCTCGATGACGCGCGTCACCGCCCACCGCTTGCGGGCGCTCATCGGGCGGGTCTCGGCGATGGCCACCCGGTCGCCGACCTTGGCCGCGTCGCCCTCGTTGTGCGCCAGGAAGCGGGTGGTCCGCTTCTGCGTCTTGCCGTACATCGCGTGCTGCACGCGGCGCTCGACCGAGACAACGACGCTCTTCTGCATCTTGTCGCTGACGACCACGCCCTGAAGTTCTGCCTTCGCCGCCATGACTACTTCGCCTTCTCTCTGAGAATGGTCTTGATCCGCGCCAGGTCCCGGCGCACGTCCTTGATCTTCCCCGGCGCCTCGAGCTGCCCCAGCGACTTCTGGATGCGCATCCGGAACAGCTGATCGTCGAGCTCCTGCACCTTCGCGCGCAGCCCGTCGATGTCGAGATCCCTCAGCTCCACCGCCTTCATGACACCCTCTCCTCGGCAAACCGCGTCGCGAACTTCGTCTTGATGGGGAGCTTGGCCGACGCCAGCTCCATCGCGCGGCGCGCCTCGGCCTCGGGCACCCCCTCCATCTCGAACAGGATGCGGCCGGGCCGGACCACGGCCACCCAGCTCTCGGGCGCGCCCTTGCCCTTGCCCATGCGGGTCTCCTGGGGCTTCTTGGTCACCGGCTTGTCCGGGAACACGCGCACCCAGATCTTGCCGCCGCGCTTGATGAAGCGTGTCATCGCCACGCGCGCCGCCTCGATTTGCCGGTCCGTCAGCCAGCAGGGCTCCATCGCCTTCAGGCCGTAGTCGCCGAACGACACGTCCGATCCGCGCCACGCCTTGCCGCGCATGCGGCCGCGCTGCTGCTTGCGGAACTTCACCTTCTTGGGCATCAACATGATGTCGATCCTTCAGTCGTCAGTCGCGATCAGCCGCGCGCGTCCGGACGCGGCCGGCGCGGGCCACGGTCGCGGTCGCGGTCCCGGTCGCCCCGTGGGCCACCGTGTTCCTCTTCGCGCCCGACGCGCGGCGTCAGCCGCTCGCCCTTGTAGAGCCACACCTTCACGCCGATCTGGCCGTAGGTGGTGCTGGCTTCCGCGAAGCCGTAGTCGATGTCGGCCCGCAGGGTCTGCAGCGGCAGCTGCCCGTGCAGGTACCACTCGGAGCGCGCGATTTCCGCGCCGTTCAGGCGGCCGGAGACCCGCACCTTGATGCCCCGCGCGCCGAACCGGAGCGCCGACTCGACCGCCTTGCGCATCGCGCGGCGGAAGGCCACGCGCTTCTCGAGCTGCATGGCAACCGACTCGCTGACCAGCTGCGCGTCGAGCTCGGGCTTCTGGATCTCCTGGATGTTGATGAACACCTCGCGGTTGGTCCGCTTCTGAATCTCCTGCTTCAGCTTGTCGACTTCCTGTCCCTTGCGGCCGATGATGATGCCCGGACGCGAGGTGTAGATGTCGATCTTCAGCTTGTTCGCGGCACGCTCGATCTCGACCTTCGCCACGCCCGCGTGCTGGAAGCGCCGCTTGAGGTCGCGCTTGAGCAACAGGTCCTCGTGCAGCAGATCGGCATAGTCCTTGTTGGCAAACCAGCGCGACTTCCAGGTCTTGTTGAACCCGAGCCGGAATCCGTACGGGTGAACTTTCTGGCCCACAGTGATCTCCCTTTACGCCTTGGCCGCTGGGGCGGTCTTCTTCGACCGCGCCCCCGCACGCTTCGCCGGCTTCTCGGTCCCGGTCCCCACCGCCTTGACCACCTGCGGCCGCTCGGTCACCTCGACCGTCAGGTGCGTCGTCCGCTTGATGATGCGGAAGGCACGCCCCATCGGGGCGGGCCGCACCCGCTTGGCCGAGGGCCCGTTGTTGGCATGGCACTTCGACACGAAGAGGCGCTCGACCTCGCCGCCGAAGCCCTCCTTCTGCTGCGCGTTGGCGACCGCGGAGCGCAGCACCTTGGCCACGTCGCGCGCCACCGACTTGCGGCTGAACTGCAGCGCGGCGAGCGCCTGGTTCACGTCCTTGCCGCGGATCAGATCCATCACCAGGCCGGCCTTCTGGGCCGAGGTGCGGACGTACTTCGCCGTTGCCTCTGCCTGCACCATGGTTTAGCCCTTTCCGCCCGACGGCGCCGAGGACGCCGACTTGTCGGCCTTGGCCGCGTGCCCCCGGAACTGCCGCGTCGGCGAGAACTCGCCGAGCTTGTGGCCCACCATGTTCTCGGTGACGTAGACCGGCACGAACTTGCGCCCGTTGTGCACTGCCAGCGTGTGCCCGACCATCTCGGGAATCACCGTTGAGCGGCGCGACCAGGTCTTGACGACCTTCTTCTCGTTGGCGCGGTTCATCGCCTCCACCTTCTCGAGCAGGTGGGTGTCGACGAACGGCCCCTTCTTCAGTGAACGGCTCATATCAGCTCTCAGCTCTCAACGGTTCGCTACTTCGGCCGGCGCTGCACGATGAAGGCGTCGCTCGGACGCCGCGTGCGCGTCTTGTACCCCTTGGTCGGCACGCCCCACGGGGTCACCGGGTGACGGCCGCCCGAGGTCTTGCCCTCGCCGCCGCCCAGCGGGTGATCCACCGGGTTCATGGCCACGCCGCGCACGTGCGGGCGCTTGCCCAGCCAGCGGCTGCGGCCCGCCTTGCCGATCGACACGTTCTCGTGATCCAGGTTGCCCACCTGGCCGATGGTCGCCACGCACACCATCGCGATCTTGCGAATCTCGCCCGAGGGCATCTTCACCGAGACGTAGTCGCCTTCCTTGGCCACGACCTGCACCCCGGCGCCGGCGCTGCGCGCGAGCTGGCCGCCCTTGCCGGGCTTGAGCTCCACGTTGTGCACCATCGTGCCCAGCGGAATCTGCGCCAGCGGCAGGCAGTTGCCGGGCAGGATGTCCACCGCGTCGCCCGCGACGATGGTGTCGCCCACCTTCAGGCCGAGCGGCTGCAGGATGTAGCGCTTCTCGCCGTCGGCGTAGGTGACCAGCGCGATGCGGGCCGAGCGGTTCGGGTCGTACTCGATCGTCGACACGGTGGCGGGGATGTTCTTCTTGTCCCGCTTGAAGTCGATGATGCGGTACAGCCGCTTGTGGCCGCCGCCGCGCCACCAGATGGTCTGCTCGCCCGTGCTGTTGCGCCCGCCCGACACCTTGGCCGGCTCGGTGAGCGGTTTGTAGGGCCGATCCACCGTGATGTCGTCGAACGTCTGCACCGTCATCTGGCGACGGGCAGGAGAGGTCGGCTTGTACTTGCGAATAGGCATCTGTTATGCCCCTTCCAGGAAGTCCGGCAGCTTCTGGCCGTCCTTCAACGTGACGTACGCCTTCTTCCAGTCGGAGCGCCGGCCCACGAACCGGCCCTGGCGCTTCAGCTTGCCCTGCGTGTTCGCAGTGCGCACGCCCTCGACCTTCGCGCCGAGCAGCTTCTCGACCGCCCGCTTGACGTCGATCTTGTTGGCATCGCGCGCCACCACGAACACCACGGTCTTCCCGTCCTCGCGGAGGAGCGTGGTCTTCTCGGTGACGAGCGGCCGTCGAATTACATCGGTGAGTTTCATCTCAGCTCTCAGCTTTCAGCTCTCGGCACGCGCTACGCGAGCGCGGCTTCCAGCTTCTCCAGCGCCGCCTGCGTCACGACCACGGTCTTCGTGCCGGCCACGTCGCGCGCGGTGATCCGGTTGCTCGGCAGGAGCGCCACGCCCGGCACGTTGCGGACCGACAGCGCCAGCTTCTCGTCCGGCCGCACGTCGACGAGCAGCGCCTTGCCGTCCACGCCCATCGCCGTCAGCATGCCCACCGCGGCCTTGGTCTTCACCTCGGATGCCGCGAGGGCGTCCACCACGATGAGCGCGCCCCCCTGGATCTTGGCGGCCAGCGCCGCACGCAGCGCGCCCTTCTCCACCTTCTTCGGCAGCTGGTAGGCGTAGCTCCGGGGCTGCGGGCCGAACACCGTGCCGCCCCCGCGCCACAGCGGGTTGCGGATCTCGCCGACGCGCGCGCGGCCGGTGCCCTTCTGGCGCCACGGCTTCTTGCCGCTGCCGCTGACGGACCCGCGAACCTTGGTCGCGTGCGTGCCGCGCCGCTCGGCGGCATTGGCGCGCACCACGGACTCGTGAATCAGGTCCGTCTTCACGCGCCCGCCGAACACCTCGTCGCTGACCGACACGGTGCCGACCTTCTTGTTCTCCGTGTTCACCACATCAACAGTCATGGCGGCCTACTTCTTGCCCTTCTTGGGCTTTTCCTGGAGCTGCGGCTGCGGCTCGGGCTTGGCGGCCACGGCCTTGCGGATGATCACGTAGCCGCCGTTGGCGCCCGGCACCGCGCCCTTGACCAGCAGCAGGTTGTTCTCGGGGTCCACCTTCAGCACCTTGAGGTTGCGCACCGTCACGCGGTCCACGCCCATGTGGCCGTGCGCGCGCATGCCCGGCAGCACCCGCGAGGGGTACGACGAGGCGCCGATGGAGCCCGGCGCGCGGTGGAACATCGAGCCGTGCGACTTGTCGCCGCCGCGGAAGTGGTGGCGCTTGACGACCCCCTGGAAGCCGTGGCCCTTGCTCGTGCCGACCACGTCCACGCGCTCGCCCTGGTTGAAGATCGACACCAGCACCTGCGCGCCCGGCACCGGCGCCTCGGCGCCCTTCGCCACGTGCACCTCGCGGCGCACCCGCGTCGGGGGCACGTTGGCCTTCTTGAAATGGCCGGTCGTGGGCTTGTTCGCCTTGTACTTGCCGTCGACGAAGCCAATCTGGACCGCGTCGTAGCCGTCGGTCTGGACGGTCTTCCCCTGGACGACGACGCAGGGGCCCGCCTGGAGGACGGTCGCCGGCTCGAGCGTCCCGTCTTCGAGGAACAGCTGCGTCATGCCGACTTTCTTGCCGATGATTCCAGTCACCATGTCGGTCCCGCCCTACTTCCCGTGTTCCTTGCCGAACGCCTTGATCTCGACGTCCACGCCCGCGGGCAGGTCGAGCTTCATCAGCGCGTCCACCGTCTGCGGCGTCGGCTCGAAGATGTCGATGAGGCGCTTGTGCGTCCGGATCTCGAACTGCTCGCGCGACTTCTTGTCCACGTGCGGCGACCGCAGCACGGTCCACTTGTTGATTTCGGTCGGCAGCGGGATGGGACCCGCCAGCCGGGCTCCGGTGCGCTTGGCCGTCTCGACGATCTCGCCCGTGCTCTGGTCGAGCACGCGCGCATCGTAGGCCTTCAATCGGATTCGAATCTTGTCGCCCAGCATCTCTCATCCTTGTCGGGAGTCGGGAGTCGGGAGTCGGGAGTCGGCTGACTCGTCGTGTCCCGCGACCGGCGCTCCCCGCTACTTCGTTCCCTGCACCCTCGCGATGACCTCTTCGCTCACGTTGCTCGGCGCCTGCTCGTAGCGATCGAAGTGCATCGAGTAGGTGGCGCGCCCCTGCGTGCGCGACCGGAGGTCGGTCGCGTAGCCGAACATGTCGCTGAGCGGCACCCGCGCGGAGATGATCTCCGTGCCGCCGCGGTTCTCCTGCGCCTGGATGCGGCCCCGGCGTGCCGCCAGGTTGCCCATCACGTCGCCCAGGTAATCCTTCGGGCACACCACTTCGACGCGCATGATCGGCTCCATGAGCACCGGCTTGGCCTTCTTCGCCGCGTCCTGGAACGCCATCGAGCCGGCAATCTTGAACGCCATTTCCGACGAATCGACTTCGTGGTACGAGCCATCGTAGAGCTCGATCCGCACGTCGTCGATCGGGTAACCCGCGAGGATGCCGCGCGTGAGCGCCTCCTGGATGCCCTGGTCGATCGGCTTGATGTATTCCTTCGGCACCGAGCCGCCGACGATCTCGTTCTCGAACTGGTAGCCCGTGCCCGGCGGCAGCGGGATGAGCCGGATCTTGGCCTCGCCGAACTGGCCGCGGCCGCCCGTCTGCCGGATGAACCGCCCATGGCCCTCGGCCGGCGCGGTGAGCGTCTCCTTGTAGGCCACCTGGGGCTTGCCCACCGTGGCCTCGACGCCGAACTCGCGCTTCAGGCGGTCGACGATGATCTCGAGGTGCAGCTCGCCCATCCCGCGGATGACGACCTGGCCCGTCTGCTCGTCGGTGTTGACACGGAAAGTCGGGTCCTCGCCCATCAGCTTGCTCATGCCCTGGCCGAGCTTTTCCTGGTCGGCCTTCGTCTTGGGCTCGATGGCGAGCGAGATGACCGGCTCGGGGAAGTCCATCGACTCGAGCACCA
>DAIRFN010000160.1:0-12661 GCA_036795065.1 Vicinamibacterales bacterium | reverse complement strand
GAGGGGGGTCGGCGGCGCGTGCGGGCCTGGATGTGCGCGCGCGTACACGGTCCACGGCGTGAAGGCGCAGGCACCCGACGAGCAACTTGAGGACGGCGGAGGCGTGCCAAATCCGCACGCGGACGCGGGCGAGGGGCGAGCATGAGGTGCGTTCCCGCACGAGCCGCTCGTAGGTGAGATCCGCGAGCGACGGCACGAACAGGTCGCGCCGCGCCTTCTCCGGGAGCCAGTCGCCGAGGCGCTCGACCCAGGTCCTAGGCATCTGACCACCGGACGGCGGAGGACAGCGCCGAAACCTCGTCGTAGAAGGACTTCACTCGTGCCCACAGCCTGGCGCCCTCGGCCGTGATGCGATACCGGCGTTCGGTGACCGCCTGGTCCCCGACGGTTACCTGCTCGTACCACCCCTCGACGAGGTTGGCCCGCTCGAGGCGGGCCATGAGCTGGTAGAAGGCTGGGCCGCTCCGGCGCACGCCGTGGCTGGCCAGGGCCTCTCGCAGCACGCGCCCCGGCTGTTCATCGGCCCGCAGCACGCCGAGCACGAGGAACTGGAGATGGGTCAGCGACGGCAGCGCTCGCTTCGGCATAATGCGACGTTATATACGATCGCATTAGACGGGACAACCGGCCCGCCGGTTCACTCAATCCCGTTCCAGCACCACCACCCCGTGATCCGGCACGTGCAGCCAGTCGCCGCGGCCCACGCGTCCGTGGCCGCTGGCGTGTTCGTCCTCCTGTTCCACGCGAAACGCCTCCCAGGTGGAGTTCAGGCGCTCCGTGTACTGACCATCGGGCACGTTGAGCTCGGCGAGCGGCTTCCAGCCACTCCAGTCTCCGAAGTTGGCAACGACGATGTAGTCGCCGGCGTTCCCGCGCGAGAACGCGAGCAGCTGGTCCTGCGCGTAGGTCACGGCCAGCGGCGCGGGGCCCTGGATCCTCGGGTTGTGGCGACGCAGATCGGTGAGCGCCTTCCACCACGCGCGCATGCGCCGCGCCTGCGGGTCGCTGTCGTAGTGCGCGAGGTCGAGCGCGTCGTTGCGGTTGAAGAGGAACTGCCGGTGCTCGCCAGCCTCCGCGCCCATGAACCACATCGGGATGCCTCGCGACAGGAGCGTCACGGCCGCGGCCACCTTATTCTGCCGCAGACCCTGCCCGAACCGCCCGACCTGCGCGATCCGGTCGTTCTCGTTGCCCACCTCGTCGTGGCTCTCCGGGTAGTTCGTGGCCTTGTACCAGTCGTCGCACGCCGAGTGCGTCAGCTTCAGCGCGTCGGCCAGCCTCGGCATCACGAGGTGCCCGCGGCACGCGTCCTCGAGCCGATCGTGGAAGTCATCACACCACTGGCTGTCCATCGGGCCGCCGACGTTGGTGAGATCCCACTCGTTGGGCAGGTGTTCCGCCATGAGGATCGCCCCGGGATTCTCCGCGTGCGCCGCGCGTCGCAGCTTGTGCAGGAACTCCCAGCCTCCGTGACTGCCAGCCGATGTGACATACGCGCCCACCTGATCGCTGTAGCGGATGGTCCACGTGTGATCCAGCCGGAATCCGTCCACGCGGTAGTGCCTGGCGAGGAACCGCAGGTTCTGCTCGAAGAAGTGCCCGACCTGCGGGTGGGCGAAGTTGATGAGCGCGCCCCACGCTGTGTCGCCCTTGAAGAAGCTGTCGCGTGCCAGGGACCACAGTGCGTTGTCCGACGTCCCCGCGTGGTTGAACACCACGTCGAGAAGCACGGCGATGCCATGCTCGTGGCAGGCGTCCACGAACCGCTTGAGCGCCTCGGGCCCTCCATAGGCGGACTCGACGGCATAGAAGAAGGCCGGATTGTAGCCCCAGCTGTCGTCGCCGGCGAACTCGTTCACCGGCATCAGCAGGATGGCGGTGATCCCGAGGCTGCGCAGGTATCCGCTGTCGCTCCGGATCTCTTCGGCTGCCTGCTCGAGCGGCGCGACGCCAGGCGGCGCGAACCGGTTGGTGAACCGCTTCGGATGCAATTGATAGACGATGAGGTAGTCCTTGCCCGGCGTGCGCCATCCCTGGCTGCGCCAGGCGTATCGCGCGTGGTCCACCAGCTTCGACGCGTGCTGTGGATTGGAGCTTTCCACCCAGTCGGCAGCCGGGTCCTGCTGCTCGCGCACGTTGCTGATCAGGAACTTGTACAGCGCGCCGTGGAAGTCGCCCCCATGGATGGCGGACGCGGGCACCTCCGCCCACCAGTAGCTGCCATCGCTGGTCGAGTGCATATGCACCGGCCGCGCGCGCCAGTCGGTCCATTCGCCAATCACCTGCACGCGTGCCGCAGTCGGCGCATGCACGGCGAAGCGGATGCGGCCGTCCCGATGCCAGGCACCTGGCCGTTCGATCCAGCCGGCCGAGGGTGGGTCCCGGAAGAGGGGAGCATCCGGCCGTCGCTCGAGGGGGTCGTGACGTTCGAGGACCGCGAAAAGCTCGGTTGTTCCGGCTGCCGTGGCCGGGACCTTGTGCGTGTGGCGCTCGAGGTGCTCTGTGGCGTCACCCGACCGGAATCGGAACGCGGTCACGAGTTCCGGGTAGGTGTCGAACACGAAGCGTCCCTGCGCGCCGGGCGTCACTCCTCGATGCAGTAACCCACGCGCGCGGTTCACCCAGACGTCCAGCACCAGCGGATCGACGAGCGGGCAGGACGGTGGCCGATCCACCACCTCGATGGAGAGCGTGCGATCGCGAGCGGGCCGCTCGATGAAGAGCTCGTGATCCCCCTCCAGGGTCCAGATCTCGATGTTCCGGGAGGGCTCCGGCACGACTCGCCGCTCGGCTTCGCCGTGCTCCCACCGCCTGGCCTCGTCCGGATGATCGGGATGGAAGAACGTGAAGCGATACTCGTGACCCGTGTAGAGCCCCGGCGTGAGGAACGACCACTCGCCGTCGGGCTGCGGCGTGCCCGGGACGTCCTCGACGAAATCGGAAGCCGAGCCCCAGAGGTGCATCGTCGGCGCACGGTCCAGGCCGATGCCCTGCCGGTAGTGCACCGTCAGCACGCGCTGCTCGGGGTGCTCGCTGACCACCGCATCGGTGTCGGCGTGCGTCCAGATCTCTGCGCCGTCGTGCGAGGTCCAGAGACGGTTCGCCGAGTCGGCCTCGAAGACGCCGTTCCGTGTCACTACCTTGAACGCGCACAGGTGTCGCTCGGCGCCTGCCAGCCGAACGTCGAAGAACACGCCCTCGGGCTCGTCGCCAGAGGCCTCGACGAACCGGCCGGAGTCCCCGGGCAGCCACACGTAGAGTCTGCCGCCGCGGTATTTTTGAGCGGTGATGACATGAACGCGCACCTGGTCGCGCGCCGCGGTGCATGGATTCGCCAGCACCGCGCGCCGCACGCCGTGCACGAACCAGACATCGTCGGGGAAGCGGTACTGCTCGAGGCGCGGGAGGAATCGGTTGTGGGCGTCGCTCTCCCAGGTGAGGGCGCCCTGCTTCTCGGCAAACAGCTTGAAGCCCAGCGGCTCATGGACCTGGTGGTTGAGCTCCACCTGGAACACACGGAACCCGTCTGCATCGGCGCCAACCGGCTGGCGATCGAACTGGAGTTCCGAAGACTGCCCGCCCTGCACGAGGCGCCACAGGTGCAGTCCGGGGTGAGATTCCCTGATCCAGGCACGAAAGGCAGTCATGGGCGGCCCTCCTGCAGCGCGGAAGGCCGAATTATGCTCCTGTCGTCACCTGGGCGCGAGCAGGTGGCGATACTGGGTGAATCCGCTGCGCTCGGCCACCTTCTCGTACAGGTGCGCGGCGGTCGTGTTCGTCTCGTGCGTCAGCCACCACACGCGCGAGCAGCCCCGGGCGGCAGCCTCGGCGTACACATGCTCGATGAGCGCGCGACCGACGCCGCGGCTCCGCGCGGCCTCGTCCACGAACAGGTCCTGCAGGTACATGTAGTTCCCCGAGGTCCAGCAGCTGCGGTGTTCGAGGTAGTGCACCAGCCCGGCCGTATCACCATCCACAACGGCCAGCGCTCCCCACATGGGCTCGGAAGGATCGAGCAGCCGCTGCCACGTGAGGCGAAACATCTCGTCGGGCAGAGTGGTCCGGTAGAACTCCAGGTATCCGCCCCAGAGCCGGTGCCAGTCGTCCACGTCCGCCGGCGCGATCGCGCGCACGGTCACCCCGCTCATCGTGCCGCCACCAGCCGGGACACGTAAGGGCCGGGCGCCAGCCGCGCCGCAATCGACAGCCGGTTCCACGCATTGATGGTGGCGACCAGCAGCGTGAGGTTCGACAGCTCACGGTCGTCGAAGTGCCGCCGGCACTCCTCGTACACCTCGTCCGGCACGTGCCCCTGCGCCACGAAGGTCACCGCCTCGGCCCAGGCCAGCGCGGCTCGCTCGCGATCCGTGTAGTACGGGCACTCGCGCCAGGCATCGAGGGAATAGAGCCGCTGTTCGTTTTCGCCCAGCGCCCGCAGGTCCTTCCAGTGCATGTCGATGCAGTAGGCGCACCCGTTCAGCTGCGAGGCGCGCAGCTTCACCATGTGCAGCAGGGTGGGCTCGAGCCCGCAACCCTCGAGGTAGTTCTCCAGGGCATCCATCGCGTTGTAGACGCCCGGCGCCGCCGTGCCGTAGTCGAAACGTGTATCCATTGCTGATTCACCTGCCTGCGTCCGGCGAGCGCGGCTGCCGCGAGGCCAGCAGCAGCGCGCCAGCCGACGCGGAGAAGACCGAATAGTCGAGGGGAGACTTCAGCCCGAACGAGATGGCCATGGCCGTGCCGAAGACGGCCAGCAGCACGGCGCTTCCGAGCGCGGCCTCGCGCACGCGGAATCCCGCCACCAGCGCCGTCCCGAGGGTCACCTCGGCCGCCGTAGCTGCCCACGCCAGCCACGGGATGGTGCCCGCCGGCATGAACGAGTTGACCTCCGCCGTGTAGTCGACGAACCGCGCGAAGGCCTCGGCCCAGGGCGCGCCCGTCCACAGGCCGAACCGGCCGGCCACCGCCGACAGGAACGCCGCGCCCAGCGCCAGGCGGGCATAGCGTTCGACGAAGGCGCCGCTGACAGGCATGCCCGGAGGATAGACAAATAGTGGACCTTGACGAAGGGCCAGATATGATATTTCGACTGGTCCACTTCGTGCCTCGCCGCCCGTCCGCCCTCTCGCTGACGCTGCCCCCGCAGGATCCGCACGCCCCGGTGCACCGCTGGCTGTGGACTGCCCTGCGCGACGCCATCCTCGATGGGCGCCTGAGGCCGGGCGCGCGCCTGCCCGCCACACGCGACCTCGCGCGCCAGCACGGCCTGGCCCGGGGCACCATCGTTGCCGCCTTCGACCAGTTGCGCGCGGAAGGGTACCTGGACGGGCGCCGAGGATCGGGGACCTACGTCACCCGGACCCTGCCCGACGACCTGCTGCAGGTGCCCCAGGCGGCATACGCGCGCGGGCCACGGGCGCCTCGTCCCGCCCGCCGCCTGCCACGCGCCTCGGCCGAAGTGCTCCCGTTTGCCAGCGAGGACCAGGGCCCTGCGCGCGCGTTCCGGGCCAACCAGCCGGCGCTCGATCTGTTTCCGACCACGTTGTGGGCCCAGGTGGCCGCTCGCCGATATCGGCGCGCCACGCAGGGGCTGCTGCTCGGGTGCCCTGCGCTGGGGTACCGGCCGCTGAGGGAGGCCATCGCCGACTACATCAACGCGTCGCGCGGCGTGCGCTGCTCGGCCGACCAGGTGGCCATCACCTCTGGCGCGCAGGAAGGGCTGGACCTGATTGGACGTCTAGTGCTCGAGCCGGGCGATGACGTGGGCGTGGAGAATCCCGGTTACCCGGGCGCGGTCGCAGCGTTCCAGGCTCTGGGCGCCACCGTCACGCCCCTGCGCGTGGACGAAGAGGGCTGCGCGCGACCGCATCGTCTGGGGCGGCTTCGGCTCGTCTACGTCACGCCGGGGCACCAGTTCCCGCTCGGCGTCACGATGAGCCTGCCCCGGCGTTTCGAGCTGCTCGAGTGGGCCCACGCCACCGGCGCGCTCGTCGTCGAGGACGACTACGACAGCGAGTTCCGCTATCACGGCCGCCCCGTGTCCGCATTGCAGGGCCTGGATCGCCACGGCGTCGTCCTCTACGTCGGGAGCTTCAGCAAGGTGCTGTTTCCGTCCCTCCGCCTGGGGTACCTCGTAGTACCGATGGATCTCGTCGATCGGCTGGGGGCGCTGAAGTCCGTGACCAGCCGCCACGCGCCGCTGCTCGAGCAGGCGGTGCTCAGCGATTTCATGGCGGCCGGACACTTCGGGCGCCACCTCCGCCGGATGCGGGAGGTCTATGCCAAGCGGCGCGACGCATTGCAGGAAGGCGCGCGCACCGAGCTGGCAGAGTGGCTCGAGCTGCCCGGCATCGAGGCGGGGCTGCAGACCTCAGCGCGGTTGCTGAAGGGGATGACCAGCGCCGCCGCTGTCGAGGCAGCCGCCGAGCGCGGCGTGGAGGTGCTCTCGCTTTCGCGATACTGGCGCGGGCGCGAGCAGTGGCCCGGAGTGATCCTGGGGTTCGCGGCCGTGGACGCGAAGGAGATCAGGCGCGGCATTCACCAGCTCGCCGCGGCGCTGCGAGCGCTGGCGAAACGACGGGCCCGCCGCTGACGATCAGAGGGACAACCAGCCGCGCAGGGCGGCGCCCACGACCTCGAGCTCGCTCGATTCGCAGCGTCCAATCGCGCGACCGATGGCCTCGCGCGGCACGCTCACGACTTTGTCGATCATCACCTGCGACGACGCGTCGAGGCCCGTGCGTGGCCCCGCCGGCAGGGAAATGCGAAACAGCGGCGCGTCCACGCAGTCCGATGTGATGGGGCACAGCGTCACACTTGCATGCGTCGGGTTGTACGCGTCGGCCTGGACCACCAGAGCCGGTCGTGGCTTGCTCGGGTACGCGCCCCGGCTGGCCACGACGACGATGTCGCCGCGGTTCACGTCCAGCCTCGGAGGTCGGCGGTGTCGGTGATGAACCGCATGGCTTCGCCTTCAGACTCCCGCTCGCGGACGAGCAGCGACTGCCTTCGAGCCTCGGCCAGCGGGTCGTCGATCGCCTCGCCCAGGCCCGCCGACAAGATGTCGCGCGCCACCTCGCTTCTCGTTCGGCGCTGCCTGCGAGCCTCGCGGGCGAGGCGTCGGGCAATGTCGCGGGGGATGCGAATCGTCAGCACGTCGGTCGGGGTCGCTGGCTTTGGCATGGTGAGAGCCGCCGATGTTGTATACAGTATACGCCAACAGGGGCGTTCTCAATGACCTCCATCTCCCGTCGCACCTTCCTCGGCACCAGCGTCGCCGCCGCCGTGGCGCCCGCCGCCAGCGCGCTGGCCGGCACCCTCGCGCATTCCGCGGACCAGTCCGCCCCCGCCATTGCCGCCAACCTGCCCGACGTCGTCGTGGTCGGCGCCGGCGCCTTCGGTGCATGGACCGCGTTGGCGCTGCGCGAGCGCGGCGCGACGGTCACGTTGCTCGACGCGTACGGCCCCGGCCATCCGCGCGCGACCTCGTGCGACGAGGTGCGGCAGATCCGCATGAGCTATGGCGATCGCGAGGTCTATTCGCGCTCGGCGATGAACGCGTTGCAGCTGTGGAAGAAGCGGCAGGAGGAGTTCGGCCGGAAGCTCCTGTTCCCGGGCGGTCGCCTGGTGATGCGGCGGGCGTGGAACAAGGAACTGGAAGATCAAAAGGCCATCTTCGATCGGTTGAAGCTGCCGTACGAGGTGCTGAAGCCCGAGGAGATGACGAAGCGCTATCCGCAGGTCGGCTTCGAGGGCGTGGGCGTGGGGTTCCTCGACATCAACGCGGGGCTGCTGAAGGCGCGCGAGGCCATCATGGCCATCACCGAGACGTTCGAGCGGAAGGGGGGCGCCATCCGGCTCGCGCGCGCGATGCCCGGCTCGGCCGCGGGGCGCACGCTGCAGAACGTCACGCTCGAGGGCGGCGGCACGCTCTCCGCGGGCGCGTTCGTCTTCGCGTGCGGGCCCTGGCTGCGCCACGTGTTTCCCGACCTGCTCGGCAAGGTGATCACCACCGCGCGCATCGAGATCGCCTACATCGGCTCGCCGGCGGGTGATTCCAGCTATCGCCAGGGCATCCTGCCGAACCTCTCGGAGGAAGGCACGTTCCCCGGCGCGCCGGGCGAGGTGTCCTACACCCAGTCCGACATCGATGCCGGCCTCAAGATCGCGCGCGGCGGCCCGCGACTTCCCATGGACCTCGACCGCGACGAGCGCATCGTCTCGGCGTGGCAGATCAACCGCATCCACGAGTACGTGCGCGTGCGGTTCCCAAAGCTGAAGGAGCCCATCGTGGCCAGTCGCGTGTGCCAGTCGGACGCGTCGCCCGACAGCCACTTCGTGCTCGATCGGCACACGGGGCACGACAACGTGTGGATTGCCGGCGGGGGATCGGGCCACGGCTTCAAGCACGGACCGGTGGTGGGCGAGTACATGGCCGATCGTGTGACGGGGCGCCCGTCCGTGCCCGAGCTCGAGCGGTTCTTCTCGCTGGCGGGCCGCGCCTGACCGCCGCCTAGGGCGGACCCACCATTTGCGTGAGGGTGGCCTCCGACGCATCGAGCAGGTGGAAGTTCACGAGCAGCGCCCCGATGCGAATGGCGTCGCCATCCGAGAGCCGGACCGGTGAGGTGAGGCGCTCACCTTCGCGAAACGTGCCGTTCTTGCTTCCGCAGTCCTGGATGGTGGCTCCGTCAGTGGTCACCAGCAGCGTCGCATGATGGCGCGACACCGTCGAATCGTCGAGCCGGATGGCGGCGGCAGGATCCCGCCCGATGACGTGTTCGCCCTCCGAGAGAGGAAAGCGCCGCCCGCCCCATTCCAGCCAGCACGAGGCCTGCGCCGATTCCCGTTCGGGCTGGCGGCGTTCTGCTGCGTCTCCGCAGAACGCGTAGCCGAACCCATGCACGGTCCTGATGAAGAGGGGGTCGCGGGCGCGATCGCCCAGTGTCTCGCGAATCTCGGCGACCAGGTTCGAGAGATTGGCCTCGGCCACGAAGGTCTGGGGCCAGAGGCGCTGCTGGAGATCGGCCTTGGATACCACCTTCGGGCGCGCGTCGGCAAGCGCGAGCAGCAGCTCGAAGGCCTTCGGCGACAGGTGAAGCTCGCGGTCGTCCTGCGTCAGCTGTCGGGTCTCGCGGTCGAGCGTGAACGGGCCGAAGCGAACAATCACAACGGCCTCCCTGGGAAGAACCTGCGAAATCCCTGCGGGTTGCCTGAGACTCGTGCCGGGGGGCCGATCATACTCCACCGATGACGCGCAAGTCCTGGATCGTCGTCGTTGCGATGGCCATCGGGGCGGTCGGCTGCCACTCGTCTTCCCTCCCGACCTCGGCCACCCCGATAGGGCCATCGGCGCCACTGGCCTCCTACACGCTCACGGGCATAGTCTCGAGGGCGAGTGGCGACAGCATTGCGCCCGTCGAAGGCGTCCGGGTGGAGGTGGCCAACGGCTGCGTGCCGGGTCGGTGTGGGCAGTCCGCGATGACCGACGGCCAGGGTTTCTACCGCCTTTCGGGGGTGCCGGCTGGCAACACCTCCATCAGGGCGATGAAATGGGGCCATGCCACCGTTGTCAGCAACGTGACGGTCGCGGGCGACATGGGCGTCGACCTGCAGATTGTCAGGGATGGGACGTACACCCTCTCCGGGGTGGTGTTCGAGGTGAACCAGACCGGGCTGGCGGCGGTCGAGAACGTTTCGGTCTACTGCGATATCTGTGGGGAGGGCGGCCACACGTGGGCGGAAACCAACGCCGATGGTTTCTATTTCTTCCCCGAGGTGCTGGCCGGGGCCACACCCATCCTCGTGAGGAAGGACGGCTATGCGGTCGTCGACCCGACTCGCACCTTCCCTGACGGAACCGGCCAGCGCATAGTAGTGGTTGCCGGCGACACCCATTTCGACATCCAGCTGGTTCGGCGCTGAGTACCGGGCGCTGACAGGCTGCCGTGTGGGCACGGTAGAATTCGGCGCATGGGCTCACGCACCACTCACATCGTTGTCGCGGCGCTCCTGCTGACGCCGGCCGTCCTTGCACAGGCTCCGGCGCCATCCCCGACGCAGGCGCCGCGAGCGCCCGGGCCCGGCCAGCCGCCTCCCCCGCTGGCGCCCGGTCAGACGAACGATCCGTTTCCCGGGCCCATCCCCGCCACCGAGGGCGTCATCCGGGTGAATGTCGCGGAGTTCGCCTCGCTCCCCGACATCGACGGTGTGGCCGCGCGCATGATGAACCTGGTGGACGAACCGGGCACGAAGCGCCTGTTCGTCAACGACATGCGAGGTCCGCTCTACAGCGTCAGCTACGACGGCAAGGCGGTGACGCTCTACCTCGACGTGAACGCACCCGCGTGGGGCTATCCCGTGCAGTCGACCGGGCGCGAGCGCGGCTTCCAGAGCTTCACCTTCCACCCGCAGTTCGGACAGGCGGGCACCCCGGGTTTCGGCAAGTTCTACACGTACCTCGATACCACCAACATGACGGCGACGCCCGACTTCCTGCCGTCGGGCGGCGACAAGCCCACGCACGACACGGTGCTCCTCGAGTGGACGGCGAAGACGCCGGCCGCGGGCACCTACGATGGTGGCGCGCCGAAGGTGCTGTTCCGGATGCGGCAGCCCTTTGCCAACCACAACGCCGGTCACATCGCGTTCAACCCGCTGGCTTCGCCCGGCAGCCCCGAGTCCGGGCTGCTGTACGTCGGCGTGGCCGATGGCGGAAGCGGCGGCGACCCATTCAACATGGCGCAGAACCTCGGGTCCGCGTTCGGCAAGCTGTTCCGCATCGACCCGCTCGGCACCAACAGCCGCAACAAGCAGTACGGCGTTCCCGCGAACAACCCGTTCGTCAACACCCCGGGCGCGCTGCCAGAGATCTACGCCTACGGCATTCGCAACACGCAGCGCTTCGCGTGGGATCCGAAGAACGGCAACATGTTCCTGGCCGACATCGGACAGAACATCATCGAGAAGGTGTCGCTCGTGACGGCGGGCGCGAATCTCGGGTGGAACGTCTGGGAAGGCAGCTACCGCTTCATCAGCCGGTCGGCGGTGGCCGCCGAGGGCCGGCGCGGCGATCCGAAGGTCACCTATCCGGTGGTGGAGTACGGGCAGGTGGATCCGTTGCTGCAGTCGCAGGCGGCCGCCAACGGCGTGATCGTGTACCGCGGAAGCCAGATCAAGCCGATCGCGAACCTCGTGCTCTTCACCGACATGCCGAGCGGTGAGATCTTCTACTTCAGCGCAGACAAGCTGCCCCAGGGCGGTCAGGACCCGATTCGCCGCGTACTGCTTCGCTCGAACGGGGCGGACCGGACGGTGCTGCAGGTGATCCAGGAGAAGAACGCGGCGCAGGGCAAGAAGCCCGCCACGCGCGCCGACCTGCGGTTGTCGATGGGCCACGACAACCAGGTGTTCCTGCTGAACAAGGGCGACGGCGTCATTCGCCGGCTCGTGCCCTGAACCCCGCGACCCCTGGCGGTCGCCGCGCGCCCGTGGGCCGCGGGGCTCGTTGACGGCACGGCGGGCCCGCGCCACGGCGGGAGGAGGCCTGACGTGGCACGCTGACAACCCCCGACGGGTCGGCGCCGTCCAACGGCCGGGGGTGTCACCATGAGCGGACTGGCCTCGGACGTGCGGTTTGCGCTCCGGCAGCTACGCGCGCAACCCATGTTCGCCCTGGCGGCGATTCTCAGCCTCGGCCTTGGCGTCGGCTTGAACGCGGCCGTCTTCAGTGTCGTGGACGGGGTGCTGCTGCGACGTGCGCCCATCGAGGCCCTCGACCGCGTGATGATGGTCTGGGAGACCGATCGCAACTCGGGCACGACCCGCGAGCCGGCCTCCCTGCCCGACTACCTCGACTTCCGCGAGCGGGCCCGCACCTTCCGATCGCTCGCCGCCGTGATGGCGGCCGAACGGAACCTCACGCCCCCGACTGGTGAGCCGGTTCGGCTGGCCTCCCTCCAGTCCTCTGCGTCGTTTCTGCCGCTGCTGGGTGTCACGCCGGTGCTCGGCCGCGTCTTGGATGAGCGGGACGAAGCCGCCGGAGCCGGCCGCGTGGCGCTCGTCAGTGAGGCCCTGTGGACCCGATTGTTCGAACGGCGTCCAGACGTTGTCGGGCAGGTCATGCACCTGGACGATCTGCCGCACGAGATTGTTGGCGTCGTGCCGGACACGTCGGACTTCGGCATCCTGCAGGTGCTCGGGTCGGCCGCGTACGCCAGGTCGTTTGCGGACCGCGGAATTCGGGTCCGCGTGGATGTGTGGACGCCGCTGGTGGCCGATGTCGAGGCCCTGCCCCGGAGCACGCACCCGATCTTCGTGGTGGGTCGGCTGGCGCCAGGCGCCACGCCGATCGCCGCCGAGACCGAGCTGGCCGCCATCGCTGCGGAACTGGAACGCACGTTCCCCGAGAACGCCGGTCGCGGGGTCTTCATCGAGCCGCTCGAATCCGTCGTCTTCGGTCCGGTCCGCCCCGCGCTGCTCGTGCTCTGGGCCGCCGTCGGTCTGGTGCTCCTCGTGGCGTGCGTGAACGTGGCGAACCTCCTGCTCGCCCGCGGGGCGGCCCGCAGTCGCGAATTCGCGATCCGCATCTCGCTCGGGTCCGGCGCCGGCCGCCTGGCGCGCCAGCTCCTCGTCGAGACCTCTGTGTTGACGGGGGTGGGCG
>DAIRFN010000159.1:0-12666 GCA_036795065.1 Vicinamibacterales bacterium | reverse complement strand
TCTCCGGGAAGCCCTCCAACGAAGCGCCCTCGGCCTTCACCACCGACCCCGCGCTGGCGGACATCGTGCGCCCTGGCGTGTTGTGGTGGGATGGGGCCACGGTCGTCGAGCGCGCGCCGGCGCTGGACCCGCTCCTGGCGCACGCCGAGGCGGCCGTGCGGCGCTTGCCGCCGGAAGACTCCGCCGCGGTGCGCACGATGTACAAGCGTGTGGGGATCGACCCGACGAAGACCCGGCCATCCAACGAAGCGCTGCTGCGGCGACTCCGCAAGGGCGGGCAGATTCCCCGCATCAATTCCATGGTGGACGTCGTCAACTGGTGCTCGGTGGAGTTCCAGTTGCCCTATGGCCTCTACGATCGGCTGCGGATGCGCGGCGCCGTGATGCTGCGCCTGGGCCGGGCGGGCGAGGCCTATGCGGGCATTCGAAAAGACGAGGTGCACGTCGCCGGCCGCATCACGGTGGCCGATGAGGAGGGGCCGTTCGGCAACCCGACGTCGGACTCGGCACGCACCATGGTGACGAGCGCCACGAGCGATGCGCTCGTCGTGGTGTATGCGCCGGCCGACACCGACACTGGCCGGCTGCGATCCGTCCTCGACACCACGGCGTCCCGGCTGGCCCTGGTCTGCGGCGGGTGGGAGTCCGGCAGGTGGCTGGCATGACCACCGGCGGGCGCGCGCTCGCGTCGGCGATTATCGCGGCCGGTGGGCGAGGCGTGCGGCTGGGAGCGGACCAGCCGAAGCAGTTCCTCGACATCGGCGGGCGCACGATCCTCGAGCGGAGCGTCGAGGCGTTCTCACGGCATCCCGCGATCGGCGAGGTCGTGGTGGCATTGCCACCCGACCGGATCGAGGCCGTGGCCGCTCGGATGCGCGAGATCGGACTGTCGCACGCGACCCTGGTCGAAGGTGGGGCGAGACGCCAGGACTCGGTGGCCAACGCGTTTGCGCGTGTGAACCCGGCGGCACCCGTGGTGGTCATTCACGATGCGGCCCGCCCGTTCGTCACCGCCGCGCTCATCGAGCGCGCCATCGATGCCGCGGCCCGGCATGGCGCCGCCATCGCCGCCCTTGCCGTGCGCGACACGGTGAAGCAGGCCGGCGGCGATCGCGCGAGCGACGCCCGGCCGATTGCCGCCACGCTGGCCAGAGAGGATATCTTCCTGGCCCAGACACCCCAGGCGTTTCGTCGCGAGGTGCTCGCACGCGCGCTGGAACTGGGGCGCGAAGACGCCATCGAGGCCACGGACGAGGCGATGCTGGCCGAGCGCGCCGGGTTCCCCGTGCATCTCGTCCCCGGCGACCCCGACAACATGAAGATCACCACATCCGAAGACCTCGAGGCGGCGAAGCGGCGCCTGACCCAGGCAGCACGCGCGGAGCCCACCACCAGGGTGGGTACCGGCTATGACCTCCACCGGCTGGTCGAGGGTCGCCCCTTGATCCTGGGAGGCGTGGCCATTCCCTTCGACAAGGGACTCGACGGCCACTCGGATGCGGACATCGTGTGCCACGCCGTGACGGACGCCGTGCTCGGCGCCGCCGCGGCGGGCGATATCGGCCGGCTGTTCCCCGACACCGACCCGCAGTGGAAGGGCGCCGACAGCCTGGCGCTGCTCCGCGGCGCGGTGGCCCACCTGCACGAGGCGGGCTACCGCGTGGGCAACGTCGATGTCACCGTGATCGCGCAACGTCCGAAGCTGCTGCCGCACCTGGATGCGATGCGCGCGAACCTGGCCGCGGCGCTCCGCGTGCCCGTCGACCGCGTCAGCGTGAAGGGCAAGACCAACGAGCAGGTCGACAGCACGGGGCGGGGAGAGGCGATGGCGTGCCACGCCGTCGCCCTCGTGGCACGCGCGTCCATTGATGATTGAAGATTGGTGATTGATGATTTATTGAATGAATGGTGATTGGGGCATTGGGCGATTTGGATTGGGCGATTGAGGGCCGCCGAATCGCTCAATCGGCAATCTGCCAATCATCAATTGATCGTCAATCATCCATCCCGCAATCGCCAATGAATCGCCAATCTGCAATCGCCAATCATCAATGGACATGAGAGTACGCTTTGCCCCCTCGCCCACCGGCCACCTGCACGTCGGCAACGCGCGCACGGCGCTGTTCAACTGGCTCCTCGCGCGCGGGCAGGGGGGCACGTTCATCCTTCGGATCGAGGACACCGACCTGGAGCGATCGACGACGGCGTCAGAGGCGAGGATCCTGGACGACCTTCGCTGGATGGGGCTGCAGTGGGATGAGGGCGTCGAGGTGGGCGGCACGATGGGGCCCTACCGACAGTCGGAGCGGTTCGAGATCTACCGCGAATACGCGGATCGCCTCATCGCGTCCGGCCACGCCTACTACTGCTTCTGTTCTGCCGAGACGCTCGAGGCCGAGCGCAAGGCGCAGCTCGCCGCGGGGTTGCCGCCGAAGTATGCGGGCACCTGCCGCGGCGTGTCGCCCGAGGCCGCGGCCAGCCGCCGCGCGGCGGGCGAACGTGCCGTGGTCCGGCTGAAGGTCCCCGCCAATCGCGAGGTGACGTTCGACGACCTCGTGCGCGGGCCGGTGACATTCCATACCGATGTCATCGGCGACCCCGTGCTGGTGCGCTCGGACGGCATTCCCGCCTACAACTATGCCGTGGTCATCGACGATCAGCTGATGGCGGTCACCGACGTCATCCGGGGCGAGGATCACATCTCGAACACGCCCCGGCAGGTGCTGGTGTACGAGGCGTTCGGGTGGACCCCGCCGCGCTTCGCGCACCTGTCGCTGGTCCTCGGGCCCGACCACGCGCCGCTGTCGAAGCGGCACGGAGCCACGTCGGTGGCCGAGTTCCGCGCGAAGGGGTACCTGCCGGAGGCCCTGGTCAACTACCTGGCGCTCATCGGGTGGTCCCCGCGGAGCTCAAAGTTCAAGGTTCAAGGTTCACAGTTGGAGGGCGACGCGGCCTCCGAGGAGCTGCGGCCGGCCCTCGAGCTGGCGCGACTTTTCAGGCTGGCGGACGTGCCGCACAGCGCGGGCGTGTTCGACGAGGAGAAGCTGGCCTGGGTGAACCGCTACTACCTGAAGGCCCTGGACCCCGCCCGCCTCACAGCCGAGTCGCTGCCGTTCCTGCGCGATGCGGGGCTGGTGACGGGCGAGCCCGGTCCCGCGGCGCGCGCCTGGCTCGCCGCCGTGCTGCCGCCGATGGCGGCCTCGGTCGACCGCCTCAGCCAGGTGCCCGAGCGGCTGCGCGACGTGTTCCGCTTCGAGGCCGGCGCCGTCCTGGCCGACGAGGCGCTCGCCGCCGAGCTGTCCGACCCCGCGGTCCGGGCCGTGATCGACGCGCTCGCTGACACGCTGGCCTCTGCCCCACGACTTCTGGACCGGGAGGCCTTCCGCGCCGCCGCCGCGCGGGTGAAAGACCGCACAGGGCAGAAGGGGAAGGCCTTGTTTCACCCCATCCGCGTCGCCCTCACGGGGGCTGCCGCCGGACCCGAGCTCGACGTCATCGTGCCGGCCATCGACACCGCGGCCGACCTGGCGGCCGGAGAGGGCCTGGCGCCCGTGGTGGGCTGCCGCGAGCGCGCGCGGGCGTGCGCGACCCTGCTCGCGCACGGCCACTCCTGATAGCATCGAAGAAGAGATCGTCCCCAGGGTCCCCACATCGGCGCCGCTGGCCCGGGCAGGGTCGCGGTTGCCAGGGAGGCGGCCATGACCCGCAAGCGCATCGTGATCGCCGGCACCAACTTCGCCGGCTACACCGCCGCGCTCGAGCTCAAGGAGCTCGTCGGCGACAACCACGACGTCATCGTCGTGGCCAACACGCACCACTTCCTCTTCTTTCCGTCCCTCATCTGGTATCCGTTCGGCGTGCGCGAGGAGAAGGACATCACCTTCGACGTACGGCCTGTATACGAGGCCCATGGCGTCGAGTTCATCGAGGCGGAGATCGAGCGATTCGACCCACCGAAGAACCAGCTCATCACGAGAGAGCAGGGCACTGTCGGGTACGACTACCTGGTGATCGGTACGGGGCCGAAGGTGGACTACGACTACATCCCGGGCCTGCGCGAGCACTCGTACTCGATCGTGGGGCTGGGCCCGGCGCAGCGCACGCGCGAGGGCTGGCAGAAGTTCCTCGCCCATCCCGGTCCCGTCGTCGTCGGTTCGGCGCAGGGCGCCGCGTGCTTCGGCGCCGCGTACGAGTTCCTGTTCAACACGCGGTACCAGGTCGCCAGGCACCACCTGACCGAGAAGGCCCCGCTCACCTACGTGACGGCCGAGCCCTTCGCCGCGCACTTCGGCATCGGCGGCTTCGGCAATGCCCGGAAGATGGCCGAGTGGCTGTTCAAGCGGTACCACATCCACTCGCGCATGAACGCCGAGATCGACTCGGTGACGGCCGAGGGCGTGCACCTGAAGGACGGCGAGTTCCTGCCCTCGAAGTTCACGATGATCCTGCCGCGGTTCCTGGGCGTCGATGCGGTGCGCCACACGCCGGGACTGGCGAACGCCAGCGGCTTCATCGAGGTCGGCGACACGTACCAGCACCCGGTGTTCAAGAATGTCTTCGCGGCGGGCGTGGCCGTTCATGTCAAGCCGCCCGACGTCACGCCCGTGCCATGCGGTGTGCCGAAGACGGGCTGGCCGACCGAGCAGATGGCGAAGACCGCCGTCCGGAACATCGTGGCCGATATCAAGGGACTGCCGTTCAAGTCGGAGCCGTTCGGCGAGATTGCCTCGTACTGCATCATGGACACGGGGAACATGGGCATGATCATCGCCGGCGACCACGTGCTCGAGCCGCGCGAGCACGAGTTCATCATCCCGGGACCCGAGGCGCACTGGGCCAAGCTCGCGTTCGAGAAGTACTTCCTCTGGACCCGTCGGCACGCGCACGTCTGACGGCCGCGCCTCCGGCAGCGGGGCGACCGGGGCGGGCATTGGGTTATAGAATGCCGGCCAGGTTGTCCCGTCCGCCAACCGTCCGGGGGTGAAAATGCGTCGTTCGATCCGTCTCGCCTTGCTGGTATCCACGGCCCTGCTGTGTGTGGCCGTGGTCGGAGCTCGACAGTCCCGTCCTGCGTCTCCTACGCTCATCGACGTCACGGTGCACGAAGGCACATCGATGTCGGTCGCCGTCTCACCCGACGGACGCACGCTGGCCATCGACCTGCAGGGTGGCATCTGGACCGTGCCCGCGGGCGGCGGCTCCGCGCGCCGCGTGACCGGCGTGTTCGAGGATGCCCGCCAGCCCCGATGGTCGCCCGACGGGAAGTGGATCACGTACTTCGGCTATCGCGACGGCGGGTATGACCTGTGGTCGGTGGCGCCCGACGGGAGCGGACAGCACCGGCTCACCTGGGGCCCCTTCGACGACCGGGAGCCGGTGTGGTCGCACGACGGCACCAAAGTGGCCTTCTCGTCCGACCGCGGCAGTCCACTCGGCAGCGACTACAACATCTGGGTCCTCGATGTCGGCACGGGCGACCTCCGGCAGCTGACGAAGAACCCGGCCGAGGACTTCATGCCGTCGTGGTCGCCTGACGACCGCGAGGTTGCCTTTGCCTCGACGCGCGAGAACGGGCAGTCGGCGTGGGCCGTGTCGGTGGCCGACCTTACCGAGCGCACGCTCGCGACCGTCAACGGGGCTCGGGTGGACGCGCCGTCGTGGGGACCGGGCGGCCAGGTGGTGTATCACGTGACCGCCGGCCGCGAGAGCCGCTACGAGGTGGAGGGGAAGCCCATCACCGGGACCGAGAACGTCTTCGCGTTCCGGGCCTCGTGGGCCTCGCCCACCGAGTTCTTCTACGTGTCGGACGGGAAGATCCGGCGCCGCGCGCTGGGGGCCGCCGCCCCGCAGACCGTCGCGTTCGACGCCACCTTGCAGGTCACGCAGCCGCAGTACACGCGCCGCGTGCGCGATTTCACCTCGACGAAGCCGCGCAAGGCGCTGGGTATCGTCCGGCCGGTGCTCTCACCGGACGGCAGCCAGATTGCGTTCGCCGCGGTCGGCGACATCTACGTCATGCCCGCCGCCGGCGGCAAGGCCGTGAACCTCACCAACGACGCCGCGCTCGACACCGATCCGGCCTGGTCCCCTGACGGCACCAGCCTCGTCTATTCCTCCGACAAGGACAGCACGCACCTGCAGTTGTGGATCCGCGAGATGAAGGGCGGCCAGGCCCGGCAGGTGACGAAGCTGAGCACGCAGCCACAGGGCGCCTCGTTCTCACCCGATGGGAGGAAGATCGCGTTCTTCAACGTGGACGGCATGTGGCGCGTGGCGCAGATGTCGATTCTCGACATCGCCAGCGGAACGGTGACGAAGATCCACGACACGCTGCCGCAGCCCGGCTCGCCCGTCTGGTCGCCGGATGGCAAGCGCGTGGCCCTGGCGGGCGTCGCGCCCCTGACGACGAGGTTCCGGGAGGGGACGAACCAGATCCTGACGATTTCCACGGAAGGCGGGGCCGACGAGTGGCACGCGCCGGTCCCGATGCTCGGGATCGACTCGCGGGGCGGCGGCGGCCCAGCCTGGTCGCCGGACGGCACGAAGATGGCCGCCGTCTACGAGGGCACGCTGTCGGTGTGGCCGGTCTCGAAGGCCGGCGCGCCGCTCGGCCCGCCGCGTAAGGTCACCTCCGAGAGCGCGCACTCGCCGTCGTGGCAGGGCGACTCGCGCCACATACTCTACCAGTCGCTCGACACGCTGCGCATCCTGGACATCGAGACCGGTGAGACCCGCACCGTTCCCGTCGACCTGCAGTGGACACCGGACATTCCCAGCGGGCGCGTGGTCATTCACGCCGGGCGCCTGCTGGACATGACCTCTCCCACGCCCCGCACCAACGTGGACGTCATCGTCGAGGGCAACCGCATCGCGCGGGTGGTGGCGCATGCCGACGCGAATCACACCGGGGCGCGGGTGGTGGATGCGACGGGACAGACCGTCATGCCGGGCCTGGTCGAGTTCCACTCACACCTGCAGAAGGACTTCGGGGCGGCCCAGGGGCGTGCGTGGCTGGCGTTCGGCGTCACCACCGTGCGGAGCCCGGGCAACACGCCGTATGAGGCGGTCGAGGATCGCGAGGCCAACGAGGCTGGCGTGCGGCCCGGCCCGCGCGTCTACGGCACCGGGTACCTGATGGAGTGGAACCGCGTGTACTACAAGATGGGCATCGCCATCTCGAGCGTCAGCCAGTTCGAGATGGAGCTGCAGCGGGCGAAGGTGCTCGAGCACGACCTCATCAAGAGCTACGTCCGGTTGCCGGACGCGCAGCAGAAGCGGATGGTGGAGTTCGCCCACGAGGCCGGCATCCCGGTGGCCACCCACGAGATCTTCCCCGCGTCGTTCGTGGGCGTGGACAACACCGAGCACACGGCCGCGACCAGCCGGCGCGGCTACTCGCCCAAGATGGCCACGCAGCAGATGGCCTACGAGGACGTGGTGCAGCTGTTCGGCAAGAGCGCGCGCATCTTCTGCCCGATGATCTCCGGCTTCGGCGCGCGGCGCCTGTTCGAACTGGACCCCGCCCTCAAGAACGACCCGCGCTTCACGCTCTACCCGGAGTGGATCCGGCGCCAGGTGGCGCAGCAGCCCTCGTCTGCCAGTCCCGGCGGCGGCGGCGACCCGCGCGGTGGCAGCGGCAAGATGGTGCTCGACATCATGAAGGCCGGCGGCCTCGTGGTGGCCGGCACCGACACCCCGAACGCCGTGAACATGCACGGCGAGCTGATGTCCTACACGATGGCTGGCATGACTGCGTTCGACGCCCTGAAGACGGCCACGGTGAACCCGGCAAAGGCGCTGGGGCTGAACGCCGGCACCATCGAGGCGGGGAAGCTGGCGGACATCATCGTCGTGGACGGTGATCCGCTCGCGAACATCGCCGCCACGGCCCGCGTGCGTCACGTCATCGCGAACGGACGGCCCTACAGCGTCGAGGAGCTGGTGGGAGGGACGGGCGGTGCCCCGACGGCGCGGGGGCGGTAGCGGGGCGCACGTTCGAAAGTTGCGTCGTCGGGCGGCCCGACGTTCGGTGTGGGCCGCCAACAGAAAAAAGGAGCGCCGAAGGCCCCAGGCCCCGGCGCTCCCGTTCTTCTCTCAGCGGCAGCTAGCGTCTCACTTCTCGCTTCTCACTTCTCACTTCTCACCTTCACTCCCACATTTCAGAAGCCCACCCTGAACGCCAGCTGTATCACGCGCGGCTGATAAGCGTTCAGCAGGTTCTGTCGAGGCGCGCCGAACGTGGTCGAGTTCACCTGCCCGTTGTAATTGCCGTAGTTCTCGTGGTTGAAGAGGTTGAACACCTCGGCGATGCCCGTGATCTTGACGCCGCCAGGCAGGTTGATGTCCTTCGAGAGCCGCAGGTCCACACGGTGGAGGGCGAGGCCCTGGAGGGCGTTACGCGGCACGAGGTCCCCGATGCCGAACGAGGTCGGGCCGTCGAAGCGGTCGGCCACGTCACTCGGGATGGTGGCGGGCGCCGTGACGAAGCGGTTGGTGCCGCCGTGCCCGAACGGGTTCGCGGCGTAGTTGGTGACGTAGTAGTTGCCTGAGCCGTACAGGTAGGCGCCCGATAAGCTGACGTCCCACCCCAGCCGCCAGATGCCGTTCACGCGCAGCGTGTGCCGCTGGAACTCGGTCGAGCGGGCCCAGTCCGCGGCCGGCTGGAACGGGTTGTTGGCCTGGTACTGGAAGTTCGTGGTGTCGTCGTGCATGTACAGGCCCAGTGTGTAGCTGAGCGAGGCCTGCCAGTTGTCGCGGTAACGCCGATTGACCGCGGCCGAGATGGCGCCGAAGTCGGCTTTGCCCTTCGATTCGAGCCACTGGATGACGCCGTAGGCCGGGTCGGGACGCCCCGCCGTCGTCGGGTTCAGGCTGTAGCCGGTCGCCGGGTTGAAAAAGAGGTTGGGATCGCGCTGGCGGGCGAAGTTGTAGCCCTCCCACGCGGTGAAGTCGGCTTCGATGCCCCAGATGTCGCCGATCTGGCTCTGCACGCCAATGGTGCTTTGCCAGGTGTAGGGCATCTTGTAGTCGTGGGCGATCACGCGCGGCGACTGCGCGGGCAGGGGGTACACGCCGTTGACGTAGTCTTCCTCGGTGCGGCCGCGCGTCGGATCCTGGACGAAGCCCGGCTGGCCGTCGTAGGGGAACGAGTTCACCAGGATACGCTCGGCGTTGAACGACTGCTGGCTGAACGTGGTGTTCGAGTCGGGAATGCTGAAGTACAGGCCGGTGCCGCCGCGGATGACGAACCGGCCCGTGCCGCCGACGTTCCAGTTGAAGCCGCCGCGAGGCGCGATGTTGTTGATGTCCCGGAGCCCGCCGGGGTAGAGCGGCTCGCCCGGGGTCAGGTCGATGTCGGGATACTGGTTCCCGCCGCGCGGGCTGAATGCCGCCTGACTGGTCACGTACGGCGGATCGAGCGCGCCCCAGTCCGCGTCCCAGCGCACCCCGTAGTTCATCGTGAACTGGTTGTTCATCCGCCACGTGTCGCCGAACCAGAGCGCGACCGTCGGACGTGGGATGTCGATGGTCCAGTCGCCGAAGTTGAGGTCGTAGCGCTGGACGAAGCCGTCAAGGCCGGTCACGTCCCACCGCGTGGGATCGTCCCAGGCATCGGCCGGGAAGCGCCGATCCAGGTCGGTGGGGTTGCGGGTGAAGACGAACTCGCCGCGTGAGAGGAGCTGCCACTGGCCGGTGTCGTGCCAGCGCAGGTACTCGGCGCCCACCTTCATGTCGTGGCTACCCACGGTCCAGTTGAGGTCGTAGCGGGCGCTGACCGTGTCCTGGAAGAACTCCTGGGGATAGTTGCGCCGCTGGCCGACGGTCAGGCTGGGGAACACGTAGTTCGGGGTGCTGGCCAGGGCGGGAATGGCGAGCTGGTTCTGCCAGTCGAAATGCGTGTAGCCGACGCGCACCTCCTGGAGCATCGTGCTGCTCAGGACCTTCGACCAGGTGCCCACCACGTTGATCGCCTTGCGCGAGCGGTCGGCGGCCTGCGAGGGATGTTCGGTGCCCGACACCTGGGTGAAGGGGTTGCCCCAATCCCAGTACGAGGCTCGCACCGTGAGGTGATCCTGCGGCTTCATCTGCCAGTCGGCCCGGCCGAGGAAGCTGTTCTGCACGGTCTTCGTGTCGAATGAGTAGCTCTGCGCCGGCAGGGCCGGTGGCGTGGTGAGGATGGTGTTGGGCTCGTTCTCGCGCTCGTACGACAGGAAGTAGTGGAGGCGATCCTGGATGATCGGGCCCCCTAGCGCGCCGCCGATCTGCTGGTTCGCATAGGGCAGCACCCGGTTGGCGATGAAGTCCTTGGCGTTCAGCGAGTCGTCGCGGAAGAACCCGTAGACGCTGCCGGTCAGGTTGTTGGTGCCCGAGCGCGAGATGGCCTGCACCTGCATGCCGAGCGACCGGCCCTGCGTGATGTCGAACAGGTTGGTCACCACCTGGAACTCGGCGATCGCCTCGCGGCTGAAGCGCGGTTGGCCGAAGCCGGCCCCGGCCACCTGCTGGGTGATCTCCTGGCCGTCGAGGTTCAGCTGGAACTGGCGGTCGCGCACGCCGGGCGTGTTGTCCACGGCGTTGGCCGTCACGCCACGCACCTGCATGGCCAGCTCCATCCAGTTGCGGCCCTGCAGCGGCAGCTCTTCCATCTGGCGCCGGTCCACGTTGCCGCCCACCTGGGTGGAGCTGATGTCCACGAGCGGCGATTCGCCGGTGACCGTGACCGTTTCCTCGAGCGAGGCGACCTTCATCGCGAACGGCACGGTGCGGTTCTGGCCGACGAGCAGCTCCACGTCCGGCACGAGGACCGTGGAGAAGCCTGCGAGCTCGGCCTGAACCTTGTACCGGGCAGGCGGAAGCCCGCGCAGGCGGTATTCACCGCGCTCGTCGGTGACCGCGTTGAACACGCGACCGGTATCGAGCGCCGTGGCGGTGATGGTGACACCGGGCAAGGCTGCCTTGGTCTCGTCCGTAGCGGACCCGACAATCGACGCTTCCTGAGCGGCTGCCGCTCCCGACCCCAGCCACAACAGCGCAGCCAGGCAGTACCACACGACGCGAACGCCCATGCACCCTCCTCTCCCGGTAAATCGGGTCACTATTAGGGCCGACGCCGGATGAGAAAAACGCCCGCCGCGAGGGGAAGGTGGGGAATATTTGCGCGGACTATAGCACAGCACTCGACGGTGGGACGCGTGCGGTGACGGAGCGGGCACTATACTGCTCGCTCCCGATGTTGATCTACGGCGTGAACCCGGTGCTCGAGGCACTGCGCGCGAAGCGCGTGCGCGCGATCCGTCTCGCCGATCGATCCGATCAGCGCGTGGCGCAACTGATGGACCTCGCCGCGGCCCAGGGCGTGACGGTGCGCCGCGTGACGCGCGAAGCGCTCGACCGCGAGACCCGCCACGGCGTCCACCAGGGCGTGGCTGCCGACGTCGAGGGACTCGCGCCCGCCACGCTGGACGATCTCGCCTCGCGCCTCGATCCGCCGCCGCTCATCGTCGTGCTGGACGAAGTCGAGGACCCGCAGAACGTCGGCGCCATCCTGCGGACGATGGATGCCGTGGGCGCGACGGGCCTGGTGCGCCAGACGCGACGGGCCGCGTCGCTCGAGGGCGCCGCGGCCAAGGCGTCGGCCGGCGCCGTGCACCACGTGCGGATTGCCGACGTGGTGAACATCGCGCGCGCCGTGGAGGAACTGAAGGCGGCGGGCGTGTGGACCGTCGGGCTGGACGCCGACGCCGAATTGGCCTATCATCAATGGGATCTCACCCTTCCAACCGCGCTCGTTCTTGGGGCGGAAGGGCACGGGCTGCGTCGGCTCGTGCGGGAACGGTGTGACGGCCTGGCTCGCATCCCCATGCGGGGCCATGTCGGCAGTCTCAATGTTTCTGCGGCGGCCGCCGTCGTCTTGTACGAGGCTGATCGCCAGCGAAGCCGGGGGAGGTAGGGCGTGTCACGGCCGCCGGGGAGGGAATGCCCCGTCAGGCAGAGGCCACCCGCCGCCATGACTCCGGAGGAGGGTCCGTGTCCCACCTGCGTGTTGCACGTCTGGCACAGGACGTGCTAGCATTTCATTCTTTGTCTGGCTGGCGTAGCTCAGCCCGGTAGAGCAGCTGATTTGTAATCAGCCGGTCGGGGGTTCAAATCCCTCCGCCAGCTCCATCGGCCCTGCGAGGCGCGAGTGAGCGCCCACCGGGGGCGGACAGACGTAAAACGCAGGGTCGGGGACGCACGGGGTCATCCTCAACAACTGGTCGGTTCACGGGCAGGTGGCGGAGCGGTCAATCGCAGCAGACTGTAAATCTGCCGCCCCATGGGCTACGGAGGTTCGAATCCTCCCCTGCCCACCATTCGACTCCCCTGGCCATTCGCTGAGCGAATCGCCAGGTTCGCTCATGGCAGGCCGGGCGTGCGGATGGTGAAGTGAACGCTGCGGGTGTCGGGATGGCTCAGGGCAGGAAGGCCTGCCCGGGCGAGCGAAGCCAGGGGCGGCTGAGCTCGCCACCGAAGTGGTAAGTGGCACGGGCACGACAGGCGGGCTTGCCTCGCCGGAGTGGCGGGCGAAGCGGACACGAAGGCCGGTCCTGAGCGAGCGCAGCGAGTCGAAGGGCGGGAGTAACTCAGTGGTAGAGTCACAGCCTTCCAAGCTGTTGGTCGCGGGTT
>DAIRFN010000158.1:6140-12705 GCA_036795065.1 Vicinamibacterales bacterium | reverse complement strand
GAAGCGGCCCCTGCTCGTGATGGGCCACACCGACGTGGTGACCGTGGACCCGAAGAAGTGGACCTTCCCGCCCTTTGCGGCCCAGCGCGACGGCGGCTACGTGTACGGCCGCGGCGCCATCGACGACAAAGACAACCTCGTCGCCAGCCTGATGCTGGTGCTCGCGCTGAAACGGCAGAACACCCCACTCGACCGCGACGTCATCTTCCTGGCGGAATCCGGCGAAGAGGGCGCCCCCGAAGTGGGCGCGCAGTTCATGATCGACCACCACCTCGACGCCATCAACGCCGAGTTCTGCCTGGCCGAGGGCGGCGGCGTGGTGCGCACGGGCGGCAAGGTGCACCGCGCCAACGTCGGCACGACCGAGAAGGAGCCTCGCGCGGTGGAGGTCATCGCGCGCGGGCCCGCCGGTCACGGTTCGGTGCCCTCGCGCAACAACGCGGTCACGCGGCTCTCGGCGGCGGTCGGGAAGGTGGCGTCGTGGACGCCGCCGCTGCGCATCAACGAGACGACCGGCACCTACTTCCGCAAGCTCGCGGCCATGTCGCCGCCAGAGGCCGCGCAGCGCTACCGGGACCTGGTGAACCCCGACCCGAAGGTGTCGGGCCCGGCCTCCGACTGGATGCTGGAGAACGAGCCGCAGCACTGGTCCATGACCCACACCTCGCTGGTGCCCACCATCGTCGGCGGCGGCTATCGCTATAACGTGATTCCCTCCGAGGCCAAGGCCACCATCGACGTGCGGCTGCACCCCGACGAGGACCAGTCAACGTTCCTCGAGACCCTGCGCGGCGTGATCAACGACCCGAACGTCGAGGTGCGCTGGGCCCGCGACCGCTACCGCCCGGCCGGCGCCTCGTCGCTCACCACCGAGGCGTTCACCGTCATCGAGCAGCAGGTGAAGACGCACTACGGCGTCGACGTGCTGCCCACGATGAGCACCGGCGCCAGCGACATGGCGCAGATCCGCTCCAAGGGGATCCAGTGCTACGGCATCGGCCCGGCCATCGACTCGGAGGACGGCCCGAAGGGCTTCGGCGCACACAGCGATCAGGAGCGCATCCTCGAAGCCGAGCTGCACCGCTTCGTCCGGTATCAGTACGACATCGTCATGGCACTGGCCGGGTCGAAGTAGCGTGGACTCCCGGCGAGGCGCCTACCGCTTCTCCACTCTCACCCGAACCAGCTCCACGCGCTCGATGGGCGTCTCGCCGTTCACGGCCACGGCCTCGATCTTCTGCGCCACCTCGATCCCACTCTCCACCTTGCCGAACGCAGTGTACTTGCCGTCCAGCGCCTGCGCCCTCGCGGTCACGATGAAGAAGGACGAGGTCGCGCTGTCGGGGTCGTCCGTGCGCGCCATCGAGAGCGTCCCCACGTCGTGCAGTTGGTCGTTGAACTCGGCCTTCATCGCGCGGATGAACGACTGCTGGCGCTCGCCCAGCGGCTCCTTGCGGGTGGGCAGGTGGCCCGACTGGATGACGAACCCCCTCACGACGCGGTGGAAGCTCATGCCGTCGTAGACCCCCGCCTCGGCGAGCCGGAGGAAGTTGCGCACGTGGTTGGGCGCCCTGTCGGGCATGAACGACACGGTGATGGTGCCCGCCGACGTCTCCAGCACGGCGCGGTAGTGCGCCAGGTCGTCGACGGACTCGGTGGAGAACGGGTCGGGGGTGGCCGCGGGCTTCTCGCGAATCGTGACCTTCGTGAGCACGACCCGCTCGGTGGCCAGCCCCTTCTCGTCCACCGGCGTCTCCGAGATCTTCTGGGCCACCAGGATGCCTTCGACCACCCGCGCGAAGACGGTGTATTTCCCGTCGAGCGACGGCTGCGCGTTGATGCACATGAAGAACTGCGTGCCCGCGCTGGCGGGCTTGCCCGGCACCTGCACCGCCGCCACGGCGCCCTGCGTCAGGAGTTCGTCCGAGATCTCGGGCGTCAGCTTGCCCAGCCCGCCGGAACCGAACTTGTCGCGCGCGGCCGGATCCTTCGTGAGCGGATCGCCGCCCTGCACGATGCCGTAGCGCACCATGCGATGGAAGGCGGTGCCGTCGAAGCCGCCCTCCTGCGCCGTCTTGACGAACAGCGCCACGTGACCGGGCGCCTTGTCCGCGAGCAGATCCCACACGATGGTCCCGGAAGACGTCTCGAGCACGGCCTGCTGCGCTGGCTGGGCCGCGGCCACGACGGGGGCGAGGCTGAGAAGCGAGAGAAGAATGGTCCGCGCGTGCATGCCGGCATTATCCATGGATCTCGTCCCCGGGTTCGTCTCTGCGATCTCGCGCGCGACACGAACCACCGCGAGAGGGGCCCCGTCTACATCTCCAACCTGCACGCTTGAAGTCCTGCACGTGATCGGAGCGATGGTGCGAGGCGCCGGAGGACATTGCCATGCGCCTGCCTGCCCTGTTGTGTGTGGTTGGATTCATCGCTTCCTTCGTCCCCTCGGTGGGGGCGCAGGCCTCCCTGCCGGCGCGGTCGTTCCAGCTGTCGCTGCCCAGCGTGGCGCCGCAGGCGGCGCCGCCCGTCGCCGAATGGTGGCGTGATGGCGGCCCCAGGATTCGTCCCAGCGACAAGCGCGTGGCTGGCCTGCTGGCCATGGGCATCGAACGCTCCGCGCGGGTGCGCGACCTGGTGAACAGGGTGGAGGCCGGCCAGGTCATCGTCTACATCGGAATGAACCCGATGATGCAGCGCGGACTGGCGGGCTGCGTCGCGTTCGTGAGTGATGCGGGCCGCTACCGGTACCTGCGCGCGATGTTGAATCCCGACCTCACCACCGAACAGGCCATCGCGGCGCTTGCCCACGAGCTGCACCACGTGACCGAGATCATGGCGCACCCCCAGGTGCGCAGCGAGTCGGACCTGGCGTCGCTCTATCGGCGAATCGGGACCGAGAACCGGCGCGCGGCCCGGTCGGGATGGGAAACCGGTGCCGCGCAGCAGGTCGGGTGGGACGTGCGACGCGAGTTGAAGGAGCACGCGGTCGCCGCCACCATCGCGAAGCGCGAGGCTGAGGCGAAGGTCAACCAGCAGTGAGTTCAGAGGAAGTCCGCAATCTCCGAGAGGGGTTTCCTCGAGATCTCCGGCACCCGCGCCCCTTCGGCCGGGTAGCCGGCCACCAGCAGCAGGAACGGCCGCTCGTGTGAGGGCCGGCCCAGCAGGGTGTTGAGAAAGCCCATCGGGCTTGGGGTATGGGTCAACGTCGCCACCCCGGCCAGGTGCAGGGCGGCAATCAGCAGGCCCGTGGCGATGCCGACCGATTCGGTGGCGTAGTAGTGCTTCACGTTCTCGCCACTCGCCGTGCGGCCATGGGGCTGCACGAAGATGGCAATCAGCCACGGTGCCACGTCGAGGAACGGCTTGTTCGCGTCGGTGCCGAGCGGCGCCAGCGCGTCCAGCCAGGCCTGCGGCGCGCGGGTGGCGTAGAACTCACGCTCCTCGTCTTCGGCCGCTTCGCGCAGCCGGCGCCGGAGCGCGCGGTCGGCCGCGCTGACCGCAACGAAGTGCCAGGGCTGCTGGTTGGCCCCGCTCGGCGCCGAGCCAGCGGCGCGAATGGCTTCTTCGATGATGTCGCGGGACACGGGCCGGTCCGAGAACTCGCGCACCGTGCGACGCCGGCTCATCCGCTCCCGAAACGCCCTGGCGCGCGCCGCGCCGTCCTCGACCTGTTCGAATTGCAGGGGAATGGTCTTCATCTGGCTCACCGGCCGCGCTGCTTCTGGAACTGCTTGATGGCCTTGCCCATGATTTTCGAGCGCCGCTTCTCGTCGATGATCGCGCGCGCGTCCCTGCGCGCCCCGAACACCTCGATTTCCTCCTGCAATTTCACGTAGCTCGCCAGGCGCGATTCGGCGAGCCGTCCTTCCGCCATCGCCTGCTTCACCGCGCAGCGCGGCTCGTCGCGATGGCGGCAGTTCGTGAAGTGACAGCGGGCGGCCAGGGCCTCGATGTCGTCGAAGGTATCGCGCGCGGCCTGCGACACGTCCCAGAGCTGCAGCTCGCGCATGCCAGGCGTGTCGATCAGCAGGCCACGCCCCGGGAGCACGATGAGCTGCCGGTGGCGCGTGGTGTGGCGGCCGCGGGAGTCGGAGGCGCGCACCTCCTGCGTCGGCAGCATCGCCTCGCCCACAAGGGCGTTGATGAGCGTCGACTTGCCCACGCCGGACGACCCGAGGAGGGCGCCGGTGCGGCCGGGCCCGAGATGGCCCAGGACGGCCTCCAGTCCCTGCCGCGTGACAACGCTGATGGCGTGGACGGGCACGCCGGCGGCGATCTGCTGAATCTCCGCGAGCGCGTCGGCCAGGTCCGGCGCCAGGTCGGCCTTGCTCAGCAGTACCACCGGAGCGGCGCCGCTCTCGTGGGCCAAGAGCAGGTAGCGCTCGAGGCGTCGCGGATTGTAGTCGCCGTCGAGCCCCATCACCAGGAACACGGTGTCGATATTCGCCGCCACCACCTGCTCTTCCGTCAGCTCACCCGCGACCTTGCGCGAGAACTTGCTCCGCCGCCGCAGCACCGCCTCGATGGTCCCGCTGGCCTCGTCCCCCGTTGGCCGGACCGCCACCCAGTCGCCGACCGCGGCCAGCTCGCTGCGGCTGATCGCCCGGTGCTTGAAGCGGCCGGCGTGCTGCAGCTTCAGCTCGCCCCTCGTCGAGAGGCCTCGAAAGATGTAGTTGAACTCGATGGCGATGCGGGCCGGGATGAGCCCCTCGCGCTGGAAGGGCACAAAGGCGTCCGCCCATCCGGTGTCCCATCCGAGTGCCCGCAGGTCGTCCGACACGCGACAATAGGATAAGCCCATGAGTGGCCAGCTCACGCTCTTCGATACCACCCCGCCCATCGAGCCCGACCCGGCCGCGGCCCGGCTGCGACTGGTGCACGAGGACGCGCGCGCCATTGCGGCCCATCTGCCTGCCGGCGTGTTCTTCGGGACCAGCTCCTGGAGCTTCCCGGGCTGGAAAGGGCTGGTCTACTCGTCTGCCCGCGCGCAGGCCGCCCTGGCGCGCGAAGGCCTGCGCGAGTACGCGCAGCATCCCCTGCTGACGACCGTGGGCGTGGACCGCAGCTACTACGCGCCCATCCCCCTCGACGACCTCCGCGAGTATGCGGCGCAACTGCCGCGCGGGTTCCGCTGCTGCTTCAAGGCGCCGGCCTCGGTGACGGCGCTGGCGCTCGGGGCGCCCGGCCACCAGGCGCCCAACCCGGACTTCCTGTCAGTGGATCGACTGGTGGCCGACCTGCTCGAGCCCTGCGCCGCGGTGTTCGGCGAGCACACGGGACCCATCATCCTCGAGTTCCCACCGTTCCCCCGGCAGCGGCGCCTGGCGCCGGCCGAGTTCCATGCCCGGCTCGATCGGTTCCTGGGCGCGCTGCCGCTCGGCTTCGAGTACGCCGTGGAACTGCGGGATGCCAGCCTGCTGACGCCGGCCTACCGGGCGATCGTCACCCGCCACGGCGTGGCGCACACCTACAACTACTGGAGCGCGATGCCCATGCCCGGGGCGCAGGCAGCCGTAGTGCCGCCCGACGACGCTGACGTCTCGATCATCCGGCTCCTGCTGCGGCCGGGCACGTGGTACGAGGATCAGCGCGACCGGTTCAAGCCATTCGACCGGCTCGTGGAACCAGACGAAGCCATGCGCGCCGACGTCGTGCAGGTCGTGACGCGCGCGCTGTCACGCGGGCGCCGCGCGTTCGTCCTGGTGAACAACAAGGCCGAGGGCTCGTCTCCGCTGACCGTGATGGCCCTCGCCCGGCGACTCGCGGGCCCACAAAGAAACCACGAAGACACGACGCATCACGAAGAACACGAAGGTCAATAGGGGGGCTCACTTCTCACTTCTCGTTCGCCCGCGGACCCGGAGGCGATCTCATCCAGGAAGGCCCCGGCCCGCGTCGTGAAGGACGCGTGCCGTTCATGGCCGCCCTCGAAGACGTGCTCCGTCGTGCGCACACCCGAGCCGTGAAGATGGTCCAGATCGATGCGAGCCTTCTCCTCCGTGTACCACTCCTCGAGCGTGCCGCGACCGAGCAGCAGCGGAGGGAGATCGGCGGCGTGCAGCCGCACGTCGGGTGAAAGATCCCCGGCCAGGATGATCAGGCCGTGGCAGGGGTGCCCGGCAAAGGCGGCCGCGCGATAGGCCATCGCCGTGCCTTGCGAGAAGCCGCAATACACGAGCGCGCGGGGAGCCGGCCCCAACCGTCCCCTCACCTCGGAGACCACGGCACGGACGTACGCGATGTTGTCGGCGATGGCCAGTTCGCGATCCTCGCGCGTCATCCAGGCCGCCACGACATCGCCCTTGCGCGTGTAGTATCGATTGAGCCCCTGGATGCTGACCAGGTGCCATCGCCGCCCGCCGCGGATGGCCTCCATGTGCGCCAGCTGGATGGCCGCGGTCTCGGCCTGGCCGTGGAACCCTACCAGCATCCCGTCCGGCCGCCCCTCGGCTGATGCCGATTCGAGATAGTGTCCGTGGGTCGTCGTGGCGATGGTGTGTCGTGTCATGCGGCGCGTCCCGGTGCCGTCGAGCTTAACCCGTTGTGAGGTATAACCGCCGGATGC
>DAIRFN010000158.1:0-6130 GCA_036795065.1 Vicinamibacterales bacterium | reverse complement strand
CGTCGGATTGGGCTGGACGGCGTGGCTGGCCCTCCTGGCAGGGATCGTGGCAATTGGGCTGCTGGCGGTGGCGGGCCCCGGGTACCAGGCCGGGTGGTTCGGCCTCGGCACCGCCCTGCAGCGCATGCTCACGTGGGCGGCGTATGCGGGCATCGCGGCGCTGGTTCTCGGGGTGCTGGCCCTGGTAATGAACCTCCGCCGCGGCGGCGGCGCGGCGCTCGTCGCCCTGCTCGCCATCGCGGCCGGCACGACCGCCGTGGCGGTACCGTGGCGATGGCAGCAGGCCGCCGGGGGCGTGCCGCGCATCCACGACATCACGACCGACACCATCACCCCGCCTGTGTTTGTCGAGGTCGCAGCGCTCCGCCAGCGCCTGAACGTCCCGAACGGCCTCGAATATACCGAGGAGGTGGCGGCCGAGCAGCGCGCGGGGTATCCCGACCTGGCCCCGGTCTTTCTCGACGTGCCGCCCACCGACGCGTACCGCCGCGCGCTCGAGGCGGTCAAGGCCAGCGGATGGGATGTGGTCGCCGCGGACGAAACCGGCCGCCGCATCGAGGCCACCGCCACCACGTACTGGTTCGGCTTCAAGGACGATGTGGCCGTCAGGGTGACGGCGATGCCGGACGGGGGGAGCCGCGTGGACGTCCGCTCGGTCTCGCGCGTAGGCCGCAGCGACGTCGGCACCAACGCCCGACGTATCCGTGACTACCTGTCAGCGTTGACGAAGTAGCGCCCGTGCTTTGAACGTCTGTGCTTTGAACTCCCGGGGCTCTACCTCAGCACGTCGAACATCCGGGAGAACTTGATCGTGAGCGACCGGTCCGTGCGCAGTGGGGCCTCCGGGTAGAGGTCGTACAGCCCTCGCGTGTCGTTGTAGACGATGAAGAGGCCGGTATTGGCGGCCTGCAGCCACGCGAACCGCAGGTTCATCGACCAGATGTCGGCGCGGTCGTTGTACTGGACGAGCCCCTGCACGAACACGCGCGGGTTGAACGAATACGACACGCGCGTGCGGACCAGGTTCGTGATGAAGTCCCCCTCCGGCAGGTTCACGTCGTTGCGCGAGTAGGCCAGCTCCATGGTGAAGATCTCCGACGGCCGGATGCGCAGCGTCGGATTCAGCGTGACGCGGTCGCCGGAGAAGAACCCGCCCATGAACGTCTGCAGGTTCAGGCTGAGGGGCGCCCCCTGGTTCGTCATCAGCACCAGCTGCGCTTCCGCGTTGTCGTAGGTGCCGGGCGGAACGAAGATGCCCGGGTAGATCTGGAACGGTGTGCGGACACCCTCACGCGTGATGTTCATCCCGGTGTGCACCTCCCAGCTGTTCTTGAACTGCCAGTGGTTGTCGAGGTGCGTGTAACCGGTCTCCTGGAAGCCATCGAAGCCCCAGAACCCGCGGTACGTGGCGTGCGGCCGTACCTCCTGCAGCTTCAGAAAGTCCGTCGGGCGGAAGCGCGTCATCACCCGGACGTCGGGTTTGCGATACCCCCTGCGTGACAGGAACCCCACCTCCGGGTTGAACTGATCGCCCACTTCCTGGTAGCCGGCATCGAGGTCCCACCTCGGATAGAGCACGCGCGCCCGGAGGTTGAAGGCATGGTCGTCTCCGTCCACGCCGGGCGTATCGGTCCTCGCCATGAACCCCGAAACCAGCGAGTTGCGCCCGATGCCCCACTTGCCATCGACGGCGTAGGTGCGGTTGTAGTCGTCGTCCCCGGCGAGGTCGCCGAACCCCTGACGGTTGACGAAGATCCCCCCGACCGCCGAGCGGTTCGGCAGCTCGCGGCTGAGGCGCACGACCCCGAAGTTGTTGCTCGGCGTGATGCCGCCGAACTCCTCGGTCTGCATGTCGAGGACGCCCACGTTCCACAGGCCCATCTTGCCCGACACGCGCCCGCCGCCGATGATCGGGATGGCTTCGCCGCTGTTCCCGATGCCGATGCGCCGGCTGAAGAAGAGGTCCACCTCGCCGGGATTGCCCACCGAGAAGAAGCCCGCGTTCTCGAGGAAGAACGGCCGCTTCTCTGGAAAGAACAGGTTGAACCGATCGAGGTTCACCTGCTGATCGTCGACTTCCACCTGCGCGAAGTCGGTGTTGTAGCTGCCGTCGAGGGTGAGGCTGGGCGTGAGGTTGTACTTCACGTCGCCGCCCACGTCGCCGAGGCCGACGGGGTCCACCGGGTTCACGCCGCTCTGGACCACGTCCCCGAGCACGTATGGGATGACCTTGAAGTTGCGGAAGACCGGCGGCTGCAGCCCGGCGATCGAGCCCGCGATCGACACCCGGTACAGGTTGAACTGCCGCGGGATGGGCGCCCAGTACGCCTCCTCGTTCTTGCGGCGGATGTTGCGCTGGAAGTTGACGCCCCACACCTGGTCGCTGCCGCCCGGGTAGCGCAAGGTCTTGAACGGGATGGCGAACTCGGCCATCCAGCCGATGTCGGTGGTCCGCGTGCGCACCTGCCAGGCGCCGTCCCAGTTGAGATTGAAGCCGCTGCCCGAGCCCGACTGCTGCATCTGCCCGCCCGTCAGCCCGCCGCCGCCCTGCCCCTCGTTGGTCACCTGGCCGTCGTACTCCAGCCCGGCCGGGTTGGTGCCGAAAACGAACCCGTTCTGGCGATCGCCGAAGGTGTCGAAGATCATCCGGAAGCTGTCGGTGTTGTCGAGCGAGCTGTCGCGGCGCGAGTCGGTCACGATGATGCCGTTGGTGTCGCTGTCGTAGCAGACCACGCCGATGTAGAGGGTGTCGCGCGTGAAGGCCATCCGCACCTCCGTCCGCTCCGACACGGGCTGCCCCTCGTTCGGCTGGTACTGCTTGAAGCCCTCGATGGGCGCGGCCTGCTGCCAGATGGGGTCGCCCAGGACGTCACCATCCACGGTCGGCCCCTCGGCCACCCGGGCCGCCCGCGCGGCCGGACGATCGGCCCCACCGGTCGCGGGGGTCATCTGCAGGGATTGCGCGAACAACGCGCTGGAGTCCGCGCCAGAGAGCAAAAAACCGGCAAGACAGGCAGAATAGACCCAACGGCTCACGAGCACCTCTCCGACAAGTGACAAATAGAGACAAAAACGCACTGCTGGAGCAACCGGTGATGGTACTACAGAGCCGATGGTGGGTATCCCGATGAGTCCCTTGTCCTTTCAGATCCCGATCGACGCCGACACGCCCGGCGTTGGCGCGGCGCTCTACGCCGCCGAGGGCGGGGCCCGGCTCGATGCCGTGCTCGTGCTGGCGCACGGGGCAGGCGCGGGGCATTTCAGCCCGTTCATGACGGTGTACGCCGCTGCGCTCTCCGCTCGGGGCGTGGACGTCGTGACCTTCAACTTCGGGTACATGGAACGCGGGCGCAAGACGCCCGACCGCGCGCCCGTCCTGGAGGAAACCTTCCGCCGCGCGGTGGCCGGCGCCCTTGAACACCGCCACGTGCGCGGGTCCCGGCTGTTCATCGGCGGCAAGTCGATGGGCGGTCGCATCGCCACGCACCTGGCCGCCGACCCGGAGCGCTGGCCCCCAGGGGCCCACCCCCTGTCGGGCGTCGTGGTGCTCGGCTACCCCCTCGCGCCTCCGGGCGGACGCAGCAAGGGCGACCGGGTGTCTCACCTGAAACGCCTGCGGGTGCCCACGCTCATCGTCCAGGGGACGCGGGATCCGTTCGGCGGCCCCGACGAGATCCGCGAGGCCGTGTTCCGCGAGGGCGCCACGCCGCCCATCGACATTCACACCGTGGACGGTGGCGACCACTCCTTCGGCGTGTTGAAGTCCAGCGGACGGGATCAGGACGCGGTGCACACCGAGATCCAGGACACCATCGCGGCGTGGCTCCGCCGGTGAGCGGCCCGGGCCTGGGCTTCATCGGCGCCGGACCGGTGGCCCTCGCGCTTGGCACGGCCTTTCAGCGCGCGGGCCTGTCCGTCCTGATGGCCCATGGCCGGGCGGGGACCGACGCGCCGGCCCGCGCCGCCGGGGCCCGGATAGGCGGGTTCCACCCGGGAGGACCAGGCGCTGGCGGCCCTGCTGCCCCTGCTTCACGGGACGCTGGCCGCCGTGGCCGATCGCGGCCTGGCGGGAGCCATGGGTGGGTGTGTGGCCCGCGGTGATGTCGGCACGGTGCGTGCCCACCTGTCGGCCCTCGACGAGTCCGCGCGAGGGAAATTGGCGCCGTGCTCGAGACGGGGCCCCAGGACTGACGGTTCCGTCGCGGACCACCCCGGCCCTGTTCGCTCCCGGCGCGATTCACTCCCGACGCGCGTGTCCCTCTCGACGCGATCAGTATGGTTGGTGCAACTGCACCGGATGGAGCTTCTTCTTCTTCGACGCGCGCAGGTTGATCATCTCCACGAACACCGAGAACGCCATCGCGAAGTAGATGTAGCCCTTCGGGATGTGCTGGTCGAGCCCTTCGGCCACGAGCGAGACGCCGATCAGCAGCAGGAAGCTGAGCGCCAGCACCTTCACCGTCGGGTGCTGGTTCACGAAGCCGCTGATGGACGCGGCCGACACCATCATGATGCCCACCGCGACGACGACGGCCGTGACCATCACCCAGAGCTGATCGGCCATGCCCACGGCCGTGATCACCGAGTCGAGCGAGAACACGATGTCGAGCAGCATGATCTGGCCAATCACGGCACCGAACGACGGCGCGACACGCGCGGACGCGTGGCCCTCTTCGCCTTCGAGCTTGTCGTGGATCTCGCGCGTGGCCTTGGCGAGCAGGAAGAGGCCGCCTCCCAGCAGGATGAGATCGCGCCCGGAAATCTCCTGGTCGAAGATCTCGAAGAGCGGCGCCGTGAGCCGTACGACCCACACGATGGAGAAGAGCAGCAGGATCCGCATCAGCATCGCGGCCATCAGGCCCACCTTGCGGGCGCGGTCCTGCTGGTCGGCCGGGAGCTTCCCGGCGAGGATGGAGATGAAGATGACGTTGTCCACGCCCAGCACGATCTCGAGGACCGTGAGGGTGACCAGGGCGATGAGCGCGTCGGGGGTGAAGAGGCCTTCCATGCATCAGCTCCTGGGCTTGTGCAGACAGGTGGCGGTGTTCACGCAGGCGTCGGCGAGCCTCAGGCGCGCCACCGGTTCGCCGCCGGCCAGGTGGCGGTCGATGATCTCGGGAATGTCGGCCTCGGTGACCCCGCCGTACCAGACGGCATCCGGGTAGACGACCACCGTGGGGCCGTGCTCGCACTGATCGAGGCATCCGGACTTGTTGGCGCGGATGCGCCGGTTCAAGCCGCGCTCGGCCAGCGCCTTCTTGAACGCCTTCTGGAGTGACTCGGAGGCCGACGGGTCGCAACACCCGCGCGGATGGCCCGCGGGGCGCTGGTTGCAGCAGATGAACAGGTGCTTCTCGAAGGGCGCCAAGAGGACCTTGTCAGGAAGTGAGAAGGGAGAAGTGAGAAGGGAGAAGTCGGAAGTGGGGACCGGGAAGTGGGGAGCCGGCCTGACGCACTCGCCTGTTGCCTGTCGTCTCTCTGCTCTTCACTTGTCACGTCACACTTCTTACGTCTGACTTCTCACTTCTCACTTTCAAAGTGCAGTTCCGGCCGCCCCTTCAGCCCGCCCCAGGTGTCCGGGTCCTGCCAGAGCAGGGTCCAGAAGTACCGGGCCACGTCGGCCTTCGGGTAAGCGGCGACGAGCGCCGCCACGCCCTTGTCGAGGGTCGGCTCGTCCGGGGCTTGCGGGGACTCGTCCTTGATGAGGCCCTCTTCGTGGGCGATGCTCAGGGCGTCGAGGAACGCGCCCATCATCGGGCGCTGGTGCTCGAGGTGATACGCCACCAGCAGGCGCGCGGCCAGCAGGTCCGAGACCTGCGCCATGTTCGCCAGGTGCTTCGCTTTCTTCTCCACGCCGAGCGAGAGCACGCTCTTCGGGCGGAACTTGATCTGCCGGGCGATGAGGGCCACGGCTTCGGCCTGCTCGAGCGCGGCCTGCTCGTCCTGCCAGAACGAGGCGGCGGCCGAGACGCGTTGCTCGACAGGCATCAGGCGCCACAGGCGGGCTGGGCGCATCTCTTCGGACGACATAGGCACGACAGTGTACAGCACGGGGGTTCAAAGCACGAAGGTTCAAGGCACGGGGGTTCAAAGCACGGGGGTTCAGTGATTGCGTCGCGGTTTCGGGACG
>DAIRFN010000157.1:0-12774 GCA_036795065.1 Vicinamibacterales bacterium | reverse complement strand
GGCGACCGCATCGCCGCCGTCGGCTCCGATCACGACGTCCTGAATCTGCGGGGCCCTGGCACGCGCGTCGTGGACCTGGCCGGGCAGACGCTGCTCCCGGGTTTCGTGGACGCCCACGCGCACATCTGGAAGATCGGGCACCTGCTGACGACGCTGCTGGACGTGCGCGGCTCCGACAGCCTGGCCGACCTCGGCGAGCGCGTGGCGGCGCTTGCCACCCGGCTCGCTCCCGGCGCGTGGCTGTACGGGCGCGGGTACAACGAGGCGCGCTTCCCCGAGGGACGTGGCCCCACCCGCGCGGATCTCGATGCCATCGCCACGGATCGTCCCGTCGTCCTGATGCGCACCTGCGCCCATATCGTCGTCTGCAACAGCCGCGCGCTCGAGCGCGGGGGCGTCACGCGCGACACGCCGGCGCCGTCCGGCGGCGAGATCGACCACGACGCGAGCGGCGAGCCGACGGGAGTGCTCCGCGAAACCGCCATGGGATTGGTGCTCCGCCAGATGCCGCCGCCCACGCAGGACGACTACCGCGCGATGATCACCGCCGCCCTGGCGCATCAGCTCTCGCACGGTATCACCAGCACCAACGACGCCGGCGTCGCGCCGGAGTTGCTCGACACCTACCGCGCGCTGGACGCGGAGGGCCGTCTGCCGAGCCGCGTGAACGTGATGGCGCTCGGGATGGTGGACGGTGTCGGCCCGGTGCCGCTGCCCGTGGGCCATCACCGTTCGGACCACCTGCGCATCGACACCGTGAAGTTCTTCGCCGATGGCGGCCTGAGCGGCGCCACGGCAGCGCTCAGCGTGCCCTATCGCCACGCCGACACGCGCGGCGTGCTGCGGTTGGACGAGGACGAGTTCCTGGCTCTCGCGCGCGAGGCGCACGCGGACGGCTGGCGCATCGCCACCCACGCCATCGGCGACGTGGCCATCGACCAGGTCCTCCGCGTCTACGAGGCGCTGGGACCCGGTCCGATGCGGCACCGCATCGAGCACTTCGGCCTGCCCGGCGCGGATCACCTGGCACGGGCTGCGCGACTCGGCGTCATCGCCGTGCCGCAGACCATCTTCGTCCTCACGCTCGGCCGCAACTTCCGACAGTACCTGCCGGACGCGTTGCTCCGCCGCGCGTATCCCGTCCGCGCGATGATCGACGCGGGCGTCACGGTGGCGCTCTCGTCCGACGCACCGGTCGTGGAAAACGACTCTCCGCTGGCGGGCATCCAGGCGGCCATGCTCCGGCGCGATGCCGACGGCCAGCCCGTGGCGCCGGACGAGGCGATTACGCTGGACGAAGCGCTCGACGCCTACACGCGGGGCGGCGCCGTCGCATCCGGCGACGATGCCGACCGGGGTCTGCTGCGCGAGGGCATGCTGGCGGACCTGGCAGTGCTGTCGGGAGACCTCTGGGAGGCACCGCCCGAGGAGCTCACCTCGCTCCGCGTCACCCAGACCTGGGTCGGCGGTCGTCAGCAGTTTGCCGCGTAGCCGCACCTCCGGGCTCGGTGGGCTGGCCCGGTGAAGGCTTCAAGACCCCGGCCGACCGGCTGGAGGCAATGGCGCCGATCAACGTCGACACCACAAGGACGATCAAGATGGTCACCATGGTGTCAGTCGTGCAGGACCACGCTCAGCAGCGAGTTGTGGATGGTGATGGGGAGCTCGCCGCTGTACTCGATGAAGCCCAGCTTCTTGAACTTGTTCAGGAAGAAGTTCACCCGCGACCGCGTGGTCCCGACCATCTCCGCGAGCGTCTCCTGCGAGATCCTCGGCACCGACCGGATGGGCTTGTCCTGCTTGCCGTAGCGGGCGAGCAGCAGCAGCGTCCGGGCCAGCCGCTTCTCGCTGGAGTTGAAGAGCTGGTCGACCAGGTCCTGCTCGATCCGGATGTTGCGCGCCAGCACGTGCGCGATGAACCGGTCGGACATGGTGTGCTGCTGGCGCAGGACACGCACCATCTGCTCCTTGCTGATGAGCAGGATAGTGCTCGGGGTGATGGCCGTGGCGCTGCCCATGCGCAGCAGCTGGCCGGCGAGACAGCCCTCGCCGAAGAACTCCCCCGGGCCGAGCATGGCGACCACGGCCTCCCGACCGGCCTTGGACAGCACCGACAGCTTCACGCCTCCGGCCTGAATGTAGAAGACATCCTCCGATGCGTCGCCCTGCATGAAGATGCTCTCTCCGCGCGCGTACTCCACGATGCTCTTCTCCACACCCGCCGAGTCGAGGAAGGCCTGCGCATTGAACACGGGCAGGGCCTTCGGTTTACGGCGGGAGGTCTTCTCGGGTTCCATTCACGCAGCATGACACGCGGGCGGAGCCGCGGCCTGTGCAGAAACAGACAGAACCCTTGCCCGGGGAAGGACCGGGCACCCCGTGCGATACTGGCCGTGCGGCCCAGCATGCCAACCGATCCGACCGATCCGACGCAACCGGTTCCTGGCCACGAGGCCTCTGAAGCGCACCGCGCGACCGCCGAAGCCGCGAGAAGCGAGGCGGAAGCGTTCAGGCGCCTGGCGGAAGAGGCGCGCGAGATGCGTGACCAGCATCGCGAGGCACTCGAAACGGTCCGGCAGGAGCGTGAGAGCCTGCGGGAGGCGGCTGAGTCGGCCCGGACGGCGGGCGAGGAAGCGCGGACGGCCGCCGAGGACGCCCGTCACGCGGCCGTGGAGGCCGTGCGGGCGACCGCAGAGTCGCTGGACGCGACACTCCAGCAGATGAAAGCCCTGGAAGCGATGCGGCAGACCCTGCGCGACATCCAGAGCGGGGGCAAACTCGACTCCCACTAGGTTTCCACGCTAGGCGTGCTTGCGCGCGCCGGCGATCAGCAACGCGACGCCGCCGGCCATGGCGGCCACGCCCAGGATGGGTGGAAGCGGCAGCGTCTTCTGCCGTTCGGCCGTCGCGTGCACGGGCCCGATGTCGAGGACCGTGTCGCGGCTCGTATAGGTGATGCCCTGATAGAGGAGCGCCAGCAGGCCGAGCACGATCAGCACTGCGCCAGCGATGCCGATGGGTTTCATAAAGGTTGCCTCCTCTGTGAACCTACCGCGTGAGGGGAGGCGGGACCTGTCCTGTTCTGGACAGGGCTCGCTGCAGTTGCCGACCCGCGGTGGAGTGTCGGACAATAGCGGGCGTTGTCTCGTTCAGCCCGGCACGATGCGAATGCGGTCACCCATCGGGGCCGCGACACCGACTTGACCGCGATCCGGACGCTGCTCAATCAGGACCCCCACTGGTCCGTCTACGCCCTCGGGGATCTGGACCCGCGCCGCCAGCAGTACTGCGAGTGGCACGCACGCGGATCCTCCGTCGCGCTTCTATATCGGGAGTTCGATGTGCCCATCCTCTGGGCGGCCGGGGACCCCGATGTACTGGCGGCCGTGCCGGACATCGACAGCTGCTACCTGCAGCTACCCGAGGCGTTCCTCGCACCGGTGGCGCGGCGGTTCACGGTGGAGTGGAACCGCCTGATGCACCGGATGTCGCTCGACGCCGCGCACTTCGTCCCCCACGACGGCGCGGCGGCCGCCGAGCCGCTCGACGAGTCGCATGAACACGAGATTCGTGAGCTGTACGCCGACGGGGTGGCCACCCACGAGGAACCGGACTTCTTCTGGCGCAGCCAGTTGGGGGACGGCACCTTCTTCGGCGTGCGACGCGCGGGACGACTGGTGGCCGCGGGCGGCACCCACCTCTACTCGGCCGACGAGAGTGTCGGGGCGATCGGCAATGTCTACACACGCCGTTCGCATCGCGGCCAGGGGCACGCCTCGGCGGTCACCACTGCCATCGCCCGGCGGCTGATCGAGCGCGGCATCCACACGATTGCGCTGAACGTGAAGAGCGAGAACCAGGCGGCCATCCGGGTCTACCAGCGGCTGGGCTTCCGGTTCCACGCCCGCTTCTGGGAAGGGCGCGCCAGGGGCCGATGAGCTGGGCCCCCACGCGAGCCCCTCACGGCTCGCGTTTCGTGTACTGCGCGCCCATCGCCTCGACCCGCGACGGCTGACCGCTCGCGTCGAGCACGAACGTCACCAGCGCGGTGCCGCGCCACGCCGAGCCCCACGTCGCCCGGAACGTGTCGAAGTTCCAGTGTTCGAGCGTGCCGACGAACGCGGATCCGTATCGCGCGCGGAGTCGGCCGCCGTCGAGCGTCACCACGACTTCGCCGCGCAGGGGATCCGCATAGATCCCTGTGTAGTGCTCGAGCGGCAGCGAGGGCACGGTGCCCGCCACGCGCCGTGCGTCGGCCTTCGCCCGGGCGGACTCGGCCTCCCGCTCCAGCCCATCGTAGAACGCCTTCAGCTCGCCGCTCCAGTCGCGCGATGCGCCGCCGATGAAGCGGTCGAACACATCGAACATGATGGCGTGGCGCAGCTCGGCGTGGTCGCGGTTCGCCAGGACGACCACCCCGACGCCATGATCGCGGAGCAACCCGTGGATGGCCACCATGCCGTCGATGCTGCCGGTGTGGTAGTCCACGGCGTGCCCGCGATAGTCCTGCTGGAACCAGCCCAGGCCGTAGGTGGTCCACTTCGGCTTCGTGAGCCGCGCGGTCGGGTAGAACGCTTCACGCGTGACCAGCGTCTGTGGCGCGAACAGCTCGTCCACGGTTTCCGGCGTCAGCAGCACCCGACCTGAGGGCGCCCGGCCGCGGGCCAGCAGCATCGACGACCACTTCGCCATGTCCTCCACGCCGGCCCAGACGCTGCCCGCCGACGCTACCGTGTCGGTGCTCGCGTTCTCGATCTCGCGCACCTTCCCGTCGACCTTCGCATGCGGCTTCGCCACATCGGCCTGTCTCGCGAGCGTCGCCGCCGTGGGGATGGCGCCGGACATCCCCAGCGGCTCGAAGATCCGCGTCCGCATCATCTGTTCCCACGGTTGGCCGCTCACCGCCTCGACGACGGCGCCGGCCGCGGCGTACATGATGTTCTGGTAGATGAACGAGCAGCGCAGCGAGTAGGCCGCCGGCAGCAGGCGCACGCGCCGGAGAATCTCGCGCGGCTCGGTGGGTTGGCCGTACCAGAGGTAGTCGGCGTTCCCGAGCCCGGCGCGATGGGTCAGCAGGTCACGAACCGTGATCTCGCGCGTCAGGTACGGGTCGCTCAGCTGGAACCACGGCAGGTGCCTCGACACCGGGTCGTTCCATGCGAGCTTCTTCTCGTCCACCAGCATCCCGATGAGCGCCGCGGTCATCGCCTTGGTGGTCGAGCCGATCGCAAAGAGCGTGCGGGTGCCGACAGGGTCCGGCGCGCCGAGCGCCCTCACGCCGTATCCCTTGCTGAACAGGACCTTGCCGTCCTTGACCACCGCGACGGCGAGGCCCGGCGTCTCCCAGTCGCGGACGGCCTCCGCTACGGCGGCGTCGAAGCCCGCGAGCGGCGCCGGTTGGGCCTGGGCCACCGGGCCGGTCGCGAAGACCGACACCGTCGTGCACGTGGCGATGAGCAGGAGGTGGAACACACGTCGCATCGATTCCTCCATGAGGCTGGCGAATGCTACCGTATCGCATGGTGTTTACCTACCAGCAGTACATCGACGGCGCCTGGGCGGGCGCCGCCAGCGGTGGCACATGGGACGTGATCAACCCAGCCACCGAGGAAATCGTGCGGACCGTTCCCTTCGGCGGGCGCGAGGATTGCCGGGCGGCCATCGAGGCGGCGGCCCGCGCCTTCCCCGCGTGGGCGCGTCGCACCCCGTACGAGCGCGGCACCATTCTGCAGAAGGCCGCGGCGCGCATGCGCGAGCTGGCTGACGACCTGGCGCGCACGACGGTGCTCGAGTGCGGCAAGCCCTTCGCGCAGGCGCGCGGCGAATGGCTGGTGAGCGCGGACCTGTTCGACTGGTTCGCCGAGGAAGGCAAGCGCGCCTACGGCCGCACCATTCCGTCGCGCGTGGCCACGAAGCGGATGACGGTACTGCGCCAGCCCATGGGCGTGATCGGGGTGATCACCGCGTGGAACTTCCCCGCCTACAACCCGGCGCGCGCGTGGGCCGCGGCCCTCGGCGCGGGCTGCACGGTGGTGGGCCGCGCCTCGGAGTTCACGCCACTCACGGCCATGGCGATGACGGAGCTCCTGGCCGAGGCCGGGATACCGGCCGGCGTGATGAATCTCGTCAACGGCGATCCCGAAGGCATGGGCCAGGAGATGCTGGACCACCCGGCGGTCCGGAAAATGCACTTCACGGGCAGCGTGCGCGTGGGGAAGCTCCTGATGGACGGCGCCTCGAGGACTGTCACGCGGCTGTCGCTCGAGCTGGGTGGCAATGCGCCGGTCATTGTCCTGCCGGACGTGGATCTCGAGCAGGTCACGGCCGGCGCCGTGATCAACAAGTTCCGCAACAACGGCCAGGTGTGCGTGGCGCCGCAGCGCTTCCTTGTCCATCGCACGGTGGCCGATGCGTTCGCCGACAGCGTTGCCCGCCGCGCTTCCAGGCTGCGCATGGGCAGCGGCCTGGACGCCGACGTGGAGGTGGGCCCGCTCATCAACGCGAAGCAGCGCGATCGCGTAGCGGCGCTTGTCGCCGACGCCGCCAGCCACGGCGTGGAGGTGCGCGCCGGCGGCCATCGCCCGGCCGATCTCTCACGCGGCTACTTCTTCGAGCCCACGGTGCTCTCCGGCGTCAGGCCCGACATGCCGGTGTTCCAGGAAGAGATCTTCGGGCCGGTGATGCCCGTCGTGCCGTTCGACGATCTGGACGAGGCCCTCTCGCTCGCCAACCGGACACCGTACGGGCTGGCGGCCTACGTGTGGACCAACGACCTGCGCGCGGCCGTGAAAGCCTCCGAAGGCCTGGAGTTCGGCATCGTCGGCGTGAACGAATGGGCGCCGCACGCAACTGAGGCCCCGTTCGGCGGGTGGAAGCAGAGCGGCCTCGGGCACGAGAGCGGCGCCGAGGGCCTGGCCGAGTACCTCGAGACCAAGCTGGTGGCGGTGGGCGGGCTCGGATGATTCGCCTTCCATGACCATTCATGACTAGATATGACCATGAAGACCGTCGGCATCGCCGAACTGAAGGCGCGCCTGAGCGGACACCTCCGACTTGTCCGAAAGGGGCGCACCCTGACGGTCGTGGACAGGGATACACCCGTCGCACGCCTCGTACCTTATGCGCCCGAGGCCCTCGAGGTCAGGCGCGCGACCCGGCGACCCCGCGACCTGGCGCTGCCACCCGCACCGGCACATCGCACCGACAGCCTGTCGGTCCTGCTCGAAGACCGGCACCGGCGGTGACGGCTTACCTCGACACCTCCGCGCTGTTGCGCCTGATCCTGCGCGAGGCCGGGGCGCTTGACCAGCTGCGGTCGCTCGATCGGCTGATATCGAGCGAGCTCATCGTCGTGGAAGCGGCGCGCACGATCGACCGACTTCGTCACCACGGCGCGCTGTCGGCTGAGGAAGCCATCGATCGCCAGGATGTCATCAACGAATGGTTCGAAGCCATTGACCTGGTGCTGTTGCGCCCGCCGGTGTTGAACCGGGCGCGCGAGCCGCTCCCGGCGCCGCTCGGCACGCTCGACGCGCTGCATCTGGCCACGGCGCTGCCGTGGCGCGACCGCATGGCAGAGCCGGTCGTCATGGCCACTCACGGCCAGGCACTCGCGCTGGCAGCACGGGCCTTTGGATTCGAGGTCGTGGCCACCTAGCGTCGCGGCTGCCCGCACCCGCCTGCACCCGTGCTAACGTCTCCCACCATGTCCGACTGGTCGTCCGCCTTCACCCACGCGCTCCGCTCGCTGCGGCGGCAGCCCACGTTCACGCTGATCGCGCTGGCCACGCTCGCCCTCGGCATCGGCGCGAACACGGCCATCTTCAGCGTCATCAAGACGGTGGTGCTCAATCCGCTGCCCTACCCGGATCCCGAGCGCATCGTGGTGGTGTGGGAGGTGAGCCCCGACGGCAACCAGGACCGCGTCTCCATCCCGACGTTCGAGGACTGGCGGACCGAGGCCCGGAGCCTCGGGTCGCTCGCCGCCTATCGCCACGTGGACTTCTCGTTCTCGGGCCGGGGCGACCCGCAGAACGTGCCCGGCGTGCGTGCCACGCCCGAACTCTTCACCGTGCTCCGGGCCAATGCCATGCTGGGGCGCGCGTTCACGCGTGACGAAGCCGTCGTCGGCGCGGATCGGGTGGTGGTGGTGAGCCACGGCTTCTGGTCGCGGGCGCTCGGCGCCGATTCGGGGGTCGTCGGCCAGACCATCCGGCTCGACGCCGTGCCGTACACCGTCATCGGCGTGATGCCTCCTGCCTTCGAGTTCCCCACCAGCACCACCGTCGAGGTCTGGGCGCCCCTGGCCTTCGATCCCAAGGACATGCACGGGCGGTCGCGCCAGGCTCGATCGCTGACCGTGGTAGGGCGGCTTGCCGAGGGCGCCACGGCCGCGCGCGCGCAGGACGAGATCGGCGTGCTCGCCCAGCGCATCGCGACCGAGTATGCCGCCAGCAACAAGGGCTGGAGCGCACGCGTCGTGGCCGCGCACGAGCAACTGGTCGGCGCCTCGCGCCCGGCCCTGATGGTATTGATGGGCGCGGTCGGTTTCCTGCTGCTCATCGTCTGCGCCAACATGGCCAACCTGCTGCTGGCGCGCCTCTCGAGCCGCAAGCGCGAGTTCGCGGTGCGCGCGGCGCTCGGCGCCAGCCGGTGGGAGGTGGCCCGGCCCATCATGGCCGAGAGCATCCTGCTGGCCGTGGGCGGCGGGGCGCTGGGACTGGCGGCGGCGTTCGCGCTGCTGAGGGCGCTGGCCGTGCTGCCCGACGCACGGCTGCCCCGCCTCGACCAGCTTCAGATGGACCTCGGCGTGCTCGCGTTCACGGCGGGCATCTCGGTGATCGTGGCGCTCGCGTTCGGCATGGTGCCGGCCCTGCACGCCTCGCGCACGGACCTGCGTGCCGAGCTCTCGGAATCGGCGGGCACCACGGCGAGCCCGTACGCACGCCACGTGCTGGGCGGCCTCGTCGTCGTCGAGGTGGCGCTGGCCCTGGTACTGCTGGTCGGCGCCGGCCTGATGATCCGCAGCTTCTCGAAGCTGCTGCAGGTGGATCCGGGGTTCCAGGCCAGGAACGTGGTGGGCGCGCAGGTGTTGCTGCCGTCCACGAAGTATCGCGAGCGGCAGAACCTGGCGCGCTTCTACGAGGATGTCATCGAGCGGCTGCGGCGCGCGCCCGGCGTGACCAACGCGTCGGCCGTATCCACGCTGCCCATGTCGGACGTCGGCATGGCGATGGCGCTCCCGTTCAATGTCGAGGGACAGCAACCGCCGCGCGGCGAAGACCCGCTGGCGGACGTCCGCATCGTCGCGCCCGGCTATTTCGAGACCATGGGCATCCGGCTGCTCGATGGCCGGTTCCTCGACGAGCGGGACGTGGAGGCCACGCCGCGGACGAGCGTGATCAACGAGACGATGGCCCGGCGCTACTTCCCGGATCGGAGCCCGCTCGGCCAGATCGTGCAGAACCCGCACGGGCGGAGCGAGGTCGTCGGCGTGGTCGCGGACGTGCGCGCGCAGGGGCTCGACACCGAGCCGAAGAAGCAGGTGTACCTGCCACTCAGGCAGAGTCCCACCGCGGGCATGGCGGTGGTGGCGCGCACCGAGCAGGATCCCCTGGCCCTGGGCAGTACCATCCAGAGCATCATCTGGAGCGTGGACCCCGAGCAGCCCATCTACCGGCTGAGCACGATGGACCAGATCCTCGCGCGTGCCGTCTTCCTGCCCCGCCTCAGCACCACGCTGCTGGCCCTCTTCGCGCTGGCCGCGCTGCTGCTGGCCGCGCTCGGCATCTACGGCGTGCTCTCGTACTCGGTGAGCCAGCGGACGCGAGAGATCGGCCTGCGCATGGCGCTCGGATCGTCTGGCAGCCAGACCGTGGGGCTGGTGGTGCGCCACAGCCTGTTGCTGGTGGCACTGGGTGGGGCGCTCGGGCTCGTGGCGGCCGTGTTCCTCGCGCGGACGATGGCGGGCGTGCTCTACGGTGTGGGCCCGTTCGACGTGCCGGCCTTCGCGCTGTCGCTGGTGGTGCTGGTGCTCGCGGGCATCGGCGCCAGCCTGCTGCCGGCGCTCCGCGCGACGCGGGTGGATCCCATGGTGGCGCTCCGGGAATGATCGCGGCAGTCGCGGCGTCGACAGCCGCTGCGGTTCGTTGATGGCGTCGCTGTTGGCTCTCCTCGCGGCTGTCTTCTACGGCGCGGGCGATTTCTTCGGCGGCATCACGACGCGGCGCGCGACGATGATCGGCGCCGTGCTGGTGACACAGGGCTCGGGCCTCGTGTTCCTGCTGATGGTGACCCCGCTCCTGCCGGACGCGCAGCTCACGCGCAACGACGTCCTGTTCGGGGCGCTGGCCGGCGTCACCGGCAGCATGGGCGTCGCGCTGCTGTACCTCGCGCTGGCCATCGGTCCCATGAGTGTCGTCGCACCCGTCACCGCGGTGTGCGCAGCGATCGTCCCGCTCCTCATCGGGCTGGCGCTCGGCGAGCGCCCGCATACCCTGGCGGGCCTGGGGGTCCTTTTGGCGCTCGGCTCCGTCGGCCTGCTCAGCCAGAGCGACACGCCTGCCGAAGGCGAGACGCACAGCCGCGCGGGGCTCGGTCGCGGCGTGCGCGTGGCCCTGGCGTCGGGGGTCGCGATCGGCGGGTTCTTCGTGGCGCTGGCACAGACCTCCGCGGCAGCCGTGATGTGGCCGCTGGCCATCTCGCGCACGGTGTCGGTGACCATGTTCCTCACCATCGCGCTCGCGGGCGGACGGCCGGCGGGCGTGCCCCGCGCGGCGCTGGCGCCCGCGCTGGCGTGCGGCGCACTCGACATGGTGGCCAACGCGCTCTACATGACCGCAGCCCGGCAGGGGCAGTTGGGCCTGGTCGCGACGCTGGCCTCGCTCTACCCTGCCAGCACCGTCCTGCTGGCGCGGATCGTCCTGAAGGAGCGGCTCGGCCGCTGGCAGCAGGCGGGCGTGGTTGCCGCGGTGGCGGCGATCGTGCTGATCGTTCGAAACAGCTGAATCTCGCTGGACGCCGCCGTCAGGTCGCGCGGCCGCCGGGCGGTTCGTCCCCGGGCGGCGGCGCGGCAGGGCGCGCGTACCACTTGGCGGGCGGTACCACCTTGGCTTCGGCCGGGTCCCCGAAGTAGTGGGGCGACATGATCTGCACCCCGTGCTCGTTGAAGACGTCCTGGATGTACCCGTGGAGGCTCGCCAGCACCTCGGCCCGTGGGCGCGGCTCCTTGGGAATGGCCTGGCACACCAGCCGGTACTCCGGATAGAAGTCCGATAGGGCCGTCTGGAACACGCGCGGCGGCGGCGTCTCGAGGATGCCCGGGGTCCGGCGCGCCGCCTCGATCAGCATGGCCTCCACCTGGCGCCAGGGCGTGTCGTAGCCAATCGTCACCGTGGTGTCCACCACGTAGCCGTGCCCCACGACGGCGCGCGAGTAGTTCTTGGTGACGTTGCCGAGGATCAGCGAGTTGGGGAGCGTCACCTCTTCGCCGAGGCCCGTGCGCATCCGGGTCGTGAAGGTTCCCAACTCGGTGACGGTCCCCTCGTGATCGGTGATCCGGACGTACTCGCCCACACGCAACATCCTCGAATACCGCAGGATGAGGCCGCTCGCCGCCTGGCCGAACAGGCTCGATCCGCCAAGGCTGACCATGAGGCCGATGAGCACCGACATGCCCTTGAAGGCTTCGCTGCTCGATCCGGGCAGGTAGGGATACGCCATGACGATGGCGAAGATCCAGATGGCGGCCACCACCAGCCGGCGTGTGGGTTGCGCGGTGTCCACGTCGAGCACGCCGCTGCCGGCCTCCCCGCGTTCCACCCGGTCGAAGAAGGGGTCAATCGCGCGGTGGGTCGCGCGCGCCAGCAGCACGATCACGGCCACGGTGAGCAGGTCCGGCGAGCTGCGCACGATGCCGTCACCGACCCGGCTCAGCACGCCGAGCAGGAAGCCATCCAGCTGCCCGCCCCACGGCCGGGTATACGGGAACTGGTTGAGCGTGAACGACAGCCATTCGTAGCTGACGATCGCGAACAGGCCCCACGTCAGCGCGCCGATGAGGACGCGCGTCCAGGCCAGCTGCCGTTCCGGCGGGAGGAACTCGTACCCCGCCACCCGGAGTCCGAACGAGCGCGACCGGATGACGGTGGTCAGGCCGCGGCCGGCCCATCGTCGGGCTCGCAGAACCACGCTGACGAGCAGGAGGAACACGAGCGTCGCCAGGACGGTCGAGCCCACGCTCCAGATCAGCCGCCTGCGATCCCGCCCTTCGCGGGTCGCCGCGATGGCATCCTCGAGGGCCTGCGCGGCCTCCCGGGCGGCTGCGTCCAGCGACTGTCCCGTGGTGCGGTCGGCGTCCTCCGGCCCGAGCGGGAAGGCGAGTTGGCCGTCCACGAGCACCATGCGCCCCTGGGGCGCCTCCGACACGGTGACGACGCCGGCGCCGGGCTGGCTCAGGATCTGGCGGATCGCGTCCTCCGCCCGTCGTGCCCGATCGGCCGGGGCCACACCGAAGAGCGGCGCGCGCAAGACGGTGATGGTGCGGTTGAACACGACCACGGCCGCCTCGGTCGATGCGCCGCCAGGCGCGTCGGCAGGCTGCGCGCCGGCGGCGACGGTGGTCGCGACGAGCGCGATCGCCAGCAGCCACCTTCGCGAGCGAAGACCGCGCGGGACGGAGCGCTCACACGTCTGGGACAATTCCATCGGAGGTTCCTACTTCACCTTCGGCTTGCTGGCGTCGCCGGCGAACTCGGCGCGCACAGCCGATTGCTC
>DAIRFN010000156.1:0-12792 GCA_036795065.1 Vicinamibacterales bacterium | reverse complement strand
CGCGGGAGTGGCTTGCGGTTTCTTGGTGACGAGGTTCACCATGCCGCCAGGCGACCCGGTCGAGCCGTAGAGAATGCCCGCGGGTCCGCGCAGGAACACCGCGTCCTCGACGCCGAACATCGAGCCGCCATAGCGCCCGCCGGCGTTGAGACCGACGAATCCATCCACGCGCGTGTCGTTCGGCCCCATCCGGTACCCCCGCGAGTAGAAATGGTAGCTGCCCGTGCGAAACGAGTTGACCGACATACCTGGCACGTAGGCGATCGCGTCGTTGACGGAGCGGAAGTTCAGCTCCTTGATCCGTTCGGCGCCGAACACGCTGACGCTCCGGGCCGTATCGAGCAGCGACGTCGGCAGCCTGAGTGCGGTGTCATCGACCCGCGAGGCCGCCCCTTCGACGGTGATGCGCTCGGTGAACGCGGCCGGCTGGAGTCCCACCGACAGGCGCGAGTCGCCCGTCACCGCGACGATGACCTCCCCCTGCATCGCGCCAAATCCCTCGCGCATGACGGTTACCACGTATGACGCCCCGGGAAGGCCCGTCGCGCGATAGACCCCTTCCTCCGCGATCCACACGAGGTCAACGGGGCTGAGCCCGGGGCCCTGCGCGATGACGGTTGCACCGGCGACCACCGCGCCGCTCGGGTCGGTGACCTCGACGGTCAGACGGCCACTGGATGGCGATATCCCCTGCGCGATTGCGGGCGACGCCGCGACCATCGCGATGAACAGACCGAGCACACGAACGAACATGCCGGCGACCACGGACCTTTCTGACGCTGTGACGATTGGAACGACCCTGCTGGATACCCGGTGCTACGCGGCCCGACGACGGTCGGACTCGGCGCGCCCCTGTTGTCGGCGATTCACCCATCCTGTGAATCGGCGCCAGGCGAGCGCAATTCCCGTCCACACGAGAACCACGCCGCCCGCCGAGACGATGCCAGCGATGGTCTGTCCCGTCAGGCCGTAGTACTCGCCGGTGTGCGCGAAGCGGAACCACGAGCGCAGCCGCCGACCCGGGCTCTGATCCGCAAACGTCTCCCACTTCTCCACCGCACCGCTGGCCTGGTCGACCGTGAGCGTGCCTCGCTTCTGCGGCTGCCCTCCGTAGCCTTCGTCGATCGTGAAGACGTACGGCTGCTGCACCAACTGGGGGAGTCGGACGGTCGTCGTGCGCCACTCGGCCACGTGCTGACTCGCCGCGGTGAAACGCTGGTCGAGCCCCGCCAACGAGATCGCGGGCCGAGGTTCGTCGCGCTCGACATCGCCTCGCGAAGAGCCGCGTCCGCCGGACCCTGCGGGCGCCCCCGGGCCACCTGACCCGCCAGGGCCACGCGGGGGGCCGGACGCCTGCGGCGGGACGTCGCCCGCAAGCCGATAGACCAGGTTGCTGGCCCACGGATAGGAAATCGGCACGGCCCCGGCCACCACGATCGCCAGCGGCACGGCCGCCCAGATACCGATGACGTTGTGCCAGTTGAAGTCGCGCGCCTTGGATGGCAGTCCGCGCCGGAACCAGAGGACGTTGCGGAACTGGGCGCGGCTCCACAGCCGGGGCACCCAGAGGTAGATGCCGCTCAACACGATAAACAGGAATGCAAGGTTGGCGGCACCGGTCACTGCTTTACCCAGAGGCCGACTCGTTCGCTCGAACGCCAGCCACCGGTGCCAGTTGGTCATCGTCCGGAAGAAGCTCCGAAGCCCGGTGGGTGGCGGACCGATGATGGCACCGCTGTACGGATCCACCAGCAGGGAGCCGGCATCCTCGAACGCCACGGTCGCCGGGGCTGCCGGGTGGGCCCGGAGGGTGAGCGTGGTGGGTACCGCCTCCGCCCGGGCCTCGCGCACTCGCGCCAGCAGCGTCTCTGGCGAAAGGCGTTCGGAGCCGGCCGAAGGCGGCACCGACCACGCCCGGCGGTCGGCCCACTCGAGCATCTGCTTCTCGTAGGTGAGGGCCACGCCGGTGACGGACATAATGAGCACCACGACCGCGGCGAGAACGCCGGCGGCCAGGTGGAGCCAGAGCAGGACGGAGCGGAATCGGTTCATGATCGGCCGAAGTTGAGACCAGATCTCAACTTGCCACACGAGCCTAATCCGACCAATTCAGTCGGTCAAGCCTAAAATGAGAATGGATCTCAATTCTGACCTCGGCGAGTCGTTCGGCGCCTGGCGCATGGGCCAGGATGAGGCGCTCATGGCGGCGATTTCCTCCGCCAACGTCGCATGCGGCTTCCACGCCGGCGACCCGGGCGTCATGCGGGAAACGGTGCGGCTCGCACGCGCGCACGGCGTCGCCGTGGGGGCCCATCCGGGCTTCCGGGATCTCGAGGGCTTCGGGCGGCGCGAACTGCGGTGCTCGCCGCAAGAGGTCGAGGACATGGTCGTCTACCAGGTGGGCGCGCTCGCAGCGGTGGCGTCGGCCCAGGGCGTGCGGCTGCAGCACGTCAAGGCTCACGGCGCGCTCTACAACATGGCCTGCCGGGACGAAGCCTTGGCGGACGCAATCGCGCGCGCGACTGCGCTCGTCGACACGGGGTTGGTCCTGTTCGGGCTGCCCGGCTCCGCGCTCCTGGCCGCCGGCACCCGGCACGGCCTGGCGATCGCGGCCGAGGTCTTTGCCGACCGGGCCTACAACAAGGACGGCTCGCTCGTGTCACGCACGCTCCCGGGGAGCGTGATCCACCAGGAAGTCGACGTGGTCGCGCGTGCCGTTCGCATGGCGCGCGACCGGACGGTGACCACCATCGACGGGTTTGAACTGCCGCTGGCAGCCGACACCCTGTGTGTGCACGGCGACACGCCCGGCGCGGCAGGGCTCGCGATGGCCATCCGGCAAGCGCTGGAGACCACCGGAGTCCGCGTCGCGGCGCCGGGTCGTGCGAACACGCGTACAGAACTGTAAGTTCCGGCACGATGCTGTCGGTTGGCGTCGAGGGCCTTCGCCGCACTCCGCGCGAGTTCACTGGGAAAGTGGCCTGTTTCCGGCCAAAGCAGAAACGGCACGAAGCTTGTTTATAAGGGGGGCGTCGCCAGTTTGTTATCTACGGCACTGTGCCGTAGATGCTGGGGGGAGCCAAGCTGGCGGCAATTCTCGTGAGGGAGGGGCAGTCCGTGGCATACACGGGCTGCCCTTTTCTCTTTCGGGCGCTATGCGCTCCTCACTTCTCACTTCTCACTTTTCACTTTCAGACGCTGACCCCCTCGGGATACTGCAGCGCCAGCCGCAGCTCCTTGGCGAGGCCGTCAACCGTACCTTGTCGTTTCCAGGCGCCGTCGGTTTCGAAGCGGAGCGAGCCAATACGACGCCCCCACGGCGAGATGACTCGGCCGATGGCTCGCGAGTCCGCGCGGTCAGCGTGCTGCTGGTCGATTTTCTGAATCACGTCGGGCGCCACGCGGATGAATGCCCGCAGGGCCGCCGCCGACTTGATGCTGTACTTGCGGCCGTTCCACGCCGGCTCGAAGATGTTCGCGATCTGCTTGAAGTAGTTGACAAAGAATTTCTTCGCATCCTCGCGGAAGTCGTCGGCCTTGCGGTTGCCGCCCAACGCTTCCGGGTTGGCGAAGAGCTTCTTGAGTTCCTGCGCCAGGGGCGCCTGGGCCACGCGGCCCTTCCCCACGCCGAGCAGCTTGATGTCGCCGTGCAGCGGCGATTCCTCGCGGTCGTTCAAGGCCCGCACCACGTCGTGGGCAGCCGCGAGCGATTCGTCACGGTAGAGCTGCCGCCCCGAGAGTGTCACCAGGTGCGACGCGTTCAGCCGCGTGTGCTTGGCGTTGATCGTCACGAACATCTGGACGATGTGGTCCTCGGGCAGACGGTCGAAGATGATGGCTGGCACGGTGAACGGCTCGTCGCCGAAGCGATCGATGTCCGCGTGCAGGGCCAGCAGGCGGTGCTGCCCGTCGATGGCGCGCAGGACACCCTCGCGCTCGGGGACCTTGAGCCGCCCGACCGAGCCGCCGGGCTCCACAGCATCGAACGTCAGCTTCTCGTCGGCCGAGATGATGACGGCGCCTGGAATCGACGGCAGGTCGCGTGCCTGGCGGCACTGCTCGTAGTACTGGACCAGCTCATCGATCTTCTTCCGGATGATCTGCCGCTGATAGGCCTTCTCGCTGGAGGCAATCCGCCGCTCGAGCAGGTCCCAGTTGATCTTCGACTGCGGCGCCCTCTTGCCCCCCCTGACGCCCGCCGCCTGATCGATGTAACTCAGCACTTCGAAGCGGACCAGTTTGTCGATATCACTGGCGGTGAGAGAGGCCTGATAAAATTGCACGCCGAACTGCTGCATCCGGATGGCGGCGACACTGATCATAGGATTCGGCCCAAAGGGTTGGATTCTACCGTCCTGCGCCCCCGGCGCTCAACGTTTTTCGCCTGTTTACCCTATCTCGCTGAGTTAGAAGGAGTTACCACAAATGCGTGGTCTTTCACACGGCAAGCTCGGCCTGCCCCTCTTCGTGGCCGTCGTCCTGCTCGCCGGCTCGGCCGCAGCGCCCAGTGCGGACCAGTCACAACGGGCGCGGTCGGCAGCCCGGGGCGCCGCCGAAGGCGCCCAGAACGACGCCGACTTCGCCGCCTTCGTGAAGCAGGCCACCACGAAGCCCGAATTCCTGTCGCCGCTGGTGGATCACCTGCCGAGACGCGCCGGAGTGCCCACGCCGAAAGAGATCCTGGGCTACCACATCGGCACCGAGAAGAAACTCACCTACACGACCGACCAGTTCCGATTCTTCCGCACCCTCGAGAAAGCGCTCCCCGGCCGCATCAAGACGTTCACGGTCGCCCGCACGGAGGAAGGCCGTGACATCGTCGTCGCCTTCATCAGCTCCGAGGCCAACATCAAGAGCCTCGAAGTCAACCGTCTGAACATGCAGCGCCTGGCGGATCCGCGCGGGTTGCCCGAGGCCGAAGCGCAGAAGATTATCGCCGCGACGAAGCCGCACTACCACATCACCGCCGGCCTCCACAGCGGCGAGACCAACCCGCCCGAGAGCGTGATGGAACTGGGCTATCGCCTCGCCGTCAGCGAGGAGCCCTATATCCGGCAGATTCGCGACAACGTCATCGTCAGCATCACGCCGTCCACCGACGTGGATGGGCGGGACCGTTACGTGGACTGGTACTACGCCTACAAGATCAACGAGGCGTACGAGGGCGGCGAGAACTACGGCGGCCCTCCGTACTGGGGCAAGTACGTCTTCCACGACAACAACCGCGACATCAACTACGGCGTCGATTCGCTGCGCGCGCATCTCGAGTGGTACCTGAACTGGGTACCGCCCATCTGGCACGACGTCCACGAGGCGCAGACGCTGCTCTACACCTTCAGCGGGCAGCCCCCGCAGAACGCCAACCTCGATCCGATGCTCTACACCGAGCTGCCGTTCTTCGCCACCTACGAGGTGAACCGGATGACCAACTACGGCATGCCTGGTGTGTGGCACTTCGGGTTCGTGGACATGTGGTCGCCCGGCTACCTGGGGTTCTCCGCGGCCAACCACAACGGCATGCTCCGGATGTACGAGGTCTTCAACCAGGGCGGCGCCAACACGAAGAAGGCGCGGCTGCAGGGGTCGCAGACCACCAGGCAGTGGTACCGACCCAACCCCGCGCCCGCGGGTGAGGTGGACTGGTCGATCCGCAACTCGATCAACTACGCGCAGACGGGCCTGCTCACCGCGCTCGAGCTGACCTCCAAGTTCCCGAGCATGGTCGTCGAGAACTTCTACAAGAAATCGGCAAACGGCGTCGCCGCCGGCCTCAACAAGCCGCCGCACGGCTTCGTGATTCCGGCGGGCCAGCGCGACCAGACGCAGATGGACCGGGTGGTCAACCTGCTCCGCCGCCAGGGCATCGAGGTGCACAGGGCGAGCGGGTCCTTGACCGTGAAGGAAGGCACGTTCGCGGCCGGCTCCTACGTGGTGAAGTTGAACCAGCCCTATGGCAGGCTGGCCAAGACGCTGCTCGAGAAGCAGACTTACCCCGATCCGCAGCTGAACACCTACGACGACAGCGCGTGGACGATGCCGCTAGCGAACAACATCGAGGTGAAGACGATCGAGGACAAGGCGATTCTGGACGCGGCGGCCACGCTCCTCACCTCGGACGTGACGACGATGGGCGCGGTGTCAGGCCTCGCGCAGGGCACCTTCCTGGCCGTCAGGCACAACGGCTCGCTCAACCTCATCACGCTCCGGTACCGCCTGAAGGACCTGGCGGTGAAGAGCGCAAAGGCGGCCTTCAAGGCCGCCGATGCCGAGTTCCCGGCCGGGTCGTTCCTGGTGCCCTTCTCGGACCGGGCGCGCAAGGAGATCGAATCGCTCGGGCTGGTGGCGACTGCCATACCCGAGATGCCTGAGGTCGAGATCGTCGACGTGGATCTGCCGCGGGTCGCGATGTACACCACCTGGGCCAACACCGAGAAGGTTGGCTGGGTGCGCCTCGCCTTCGATCGATTTGAGATCCCGTTCGATCTCATCCACAAGGATCACGTGCAGGCCGGCGCGAATCTGCGCGCGAAGTACGACGTCATCGTCGTGCCGCACCAGACGCAGAACGGCAAGTCGGTCGTGTTCGAGCAGCCGAAGCTGTCGCGGCCGTTGCCCTACAAGAAGAGCGACGAGTTCAAGTCCCTCGGCATGTATGCCGAGACGGACGACGTGCGCGGCGGCATGGGGCTGGAAGGCGTGACCGAGTTCCAGAAGTTCCTCGACGCGGGCGGCCTCGTCATGACCTTTGGCGTCTCCAGCTACTTCCCGGCCGAGTTCGGCTTGGCCAGGGGCGTGGATGCCCAGCGGCCGGCGGCCGGCTGGTATGCGCCGGGCCCGTACGTGCAGAGCGAGATCCTGCAGCCGGCGCACCCGGTGTTCTACGGTTACCTCGGCCAGAAGACACTGGCCGTGCGTTGGGCTGACGGCCCGCTGCTGCAGGCGGGCCCGCCCGCCGAGTTTGCGGGGTTCATGGGTTCCACGCCCGAACGGCCGCAGGTGCTGGCGCGTTACCAGGGTGGCGAGGCGGGCGTGCTGAGCGGCCTGATGCGTGGCGCCGATCAACTGCGGAACCGGCCGATGATCGTGGACGCGCCATCGGGCAAGGGTCGCGTACTGCTCTTCGCCAACAACCCGATCTACCGGTGGCAGACGTTCGGCGAGCACGCGCTCGTCTTCAACACGCTGCTCTTCTGGAACGATCTGCCGACCGGGCCCGCGGCCCAGCCGACGACCACGGCGCCGCCGCAGTAGCGGCGCCGGCTACTGCGGGCGCTGCTGCAGGAACTCGCGCATGAGGGCGGCGTTGCGGTCGTTGGCGCGGAACCAGATGTCCACGAGCACGCCGACGACCGGGATGGCGCCCAGGATGACGTCCGTCAGCACGTTGGCCAGCATCTTCGAGACGAGGGCGGCCGGGGGGCCATAGCGGAGGCTCCGCGCCACCAAAGTCAAGGAGATGGCGCCGGCGGCCACGTCACCGACGACCGGCACGAGCCCCATCGCGGCATCGAGGCCGACCGGCCCGATGACGGGCAGGGTGATGGCGCTGTCCATCAACCGCGCAAAGCGGTCGATGTAGGCGCCGAAACGGCGATCGGCCTCCGCGAGATCAATGCCCGTGGCCCGCGCGTAGGCCCCGAGCCGGGTCAACGCGTGGGCGGCCGTGGCCCCGACGCGGCGGTCGATCGTCTGAGACACCTGCTCGGCGGTGCGCACGAACATCCACCGCGCGACGAAGAACCCCGCCACCGACAGGACGGCCGCCACCGCGAACGCAACCGCCATCCAGGGGAGCAGCCACTCCAGCATGCTCCCGATTATGACGTCAGGCGCGACGCGTGGCCGTGAGGAACACGTCGGGATTCGCGATGGTGAGCTGGCTGGCCCTGGCGCCGCCGCGCGCGAAGGCGATTCTCACGGACGGCACGCCGGACGGAAAGAACACGAGCCCGCCGGTGTGCATCAGCAACTGGCGCGTGCCACCCGGGCGCTCGATGCCCAGCCGGTCGTTTCGCACATCGATGATGAAGCGGTCGCGGGCACCGGGCCCAAAGGCGTACTCCCCCACGACTGCGTCACGGTCGGCGTGGTCGAGAGGCTGGCTGGCCAGGCGCCGGTCGGCGTCGCCCACCGACTCGAGATACGTCACTACGGCGGCCGCGCCTGCGCCGCCCGCGCGGGCGTGGGCCATCAGGGTGATCCCGTGTGGGCCCAGAGTCCGCTGAATGCCCGGGCTCGCGCTCACAAACGCCCTGACGACGTCGAGCTGACCCATCATCGCCGCCGAGAAAATGGTGGGTCGGGCTCCATGAGCGATCAGCAACTCGGCAATCTCCCGACGTCCGACGTGTGACGCCGCGCCGAGCGCGTTCTCCCAGTCGCCAAACCCCCAGTCGATGGCCGCATTTGCCAGTGCTGGTTGCCGTTCCACCAGTTCGCGCACGCGCGTCACGTCCCTGTGGGACACGCCGACTACTTCTCTCGCCAGGGCGGGATCCTGCAGGGGCAGCCAGTCCGGCCAGGCCGCGCCCTCCTGTGGCGCCATCGAGCGCGACATCCCGGTCGTACCTGCGGCGACCGAGACGGCTGCGATGTGCGAGACATCCGAAATAAACGACCGTCGATCAACGTTCATCGGGCCTCCCATGGCGTATTTCGCAAGGAGCACCCCGCTATGTCCAACGAGGGTTTGCGCCGCGATGCCCGAGGGGCGAAGGCCTTCGGACTGTAGCGGTTAGCGTGTGAAGCGAGGGGCATCCGGATCCCGCTCGATGACGTGGCGTCGCACGGCCTCGGCCAGACGGTTGGCCGCCACGTCTTCGATGTCGCCAAGGTCCGAGGGCGCACGTGCCACGCGTGTCACCCACAAGTGCGTGTCGTCGTCGAGCCGGATGAGGTGGACAACCAGGCGCACGCCGGCGTCGTCGTTCTGGATCTGGCCAAAGACGAAGTACCCGGCGCCGGTTTCGCCTTGCACCGCCGCGGGGCTGCGCTCGACCCGTGGCGCGCGAAGGGTCGGGGTGTTGCCGATTACGCCGATCTCGCGAGGCCCCAGGGCGGTGAGCCGTTCGACGGCAATGTCCGCCGCGGTCGAGGCCAGGCGGTCGTACTCCGCCAAGCCTGTCTCGTTATCGAAGACCGCGACCGCGACGATGGGGCGCGGCGGCGTGATGCGCGCCCACACGGTCCATACCAGGCCGGTGACGACGAGCAGGGTGAGCACTGCGACAGGCCACCGGCCACGCGCCCGGACGACGGAGGGGCCGTGCGACTCGCCGAGCGCCGGTGCCGCAAGGACATCACCCGGCTGATGTGCCGGAGGCGAAGCCATGTCCGACTGAGCCGCGGAGGTGGGGATGACGGGCTGCAGCGGGGCGACGAACCGGTAACCGCGCCTCGGCAGGGTCTCGACGAATCGCGGGTTGTCCGCAGAATCGCCCAGCGCGGTACGCACCTGCCCGATGCAGTACGCCAGGCCCCGATCGAAGTCGACATGCGTGTCGGCGCCCCACAGATGCAATCGCAGCTCGTCCCGGCTGATCACCTCCCCCGGGCGCGACAGCAGCAACGCCAGCGCGCGGGCCGGTTGCGGCTCGATGCGAACCAGCCGACCCTGCTTGCGAAGCTCCGTCGCGGCGACGTCGAACTCGAACAGGCCGAAGCGGTACAGCACGGTGTGGAGATCCCGCTATTTGACGATCAGTAGTCGATAGTTGGCCGGGTGCAGGAACTGGATGCCGTCCTCCGTCAGGATCGCATCGTCCTCGATGGGGATGCGCAGCTTGGCGCCGTCCCATTCGGGGATGGGGGTATAGGCGAAGTACTCGAACGAGAAGATGTGCTGGGTCCGCAGGACGAACGTGCGCTGCAGCGGCTGCCAGGTCGTCATCGAGGGACCGATGTCGTGGCCCGTATTGCCGACGGGATGGAAGCCGTACACCACGTCGGTCTTGTCGTCGGCGTTCGGGCGGTTGAATTCGATGACGCCGTAGCCGGCCGCACGGAGCGCGGCGTCCATGGCCTTCATCGTGTCGTCGGCGCGCACGCCGGGTTTGACGGCACGCTTCAGGACGTCACGTACGGCGAGAGCTTTGTCGAACGCGTTCTGAATGCTGGCCGGCGGCCCGGTTTCGCTCGGCTTCAGAACGTAGGCGACGCGTTTGATGTCGGTGCCGAAGTTCATCAACTGCACGCCCCAGTCGATCATCATCACGTCACCGGGCTGGATGATCCGGTCGGTCGAGGTGGCCACGATGCCGTTCGGACCGGTGACGTAGATGGACGGCATGTCGAATTCCGAGCCCAGACCCCGCTCGAGCAGTCGATCCTGCAGCCACCAAGCCACCTCCTCGAGCGTGGTCTTCCCGGTGGTGATGACCTCGTTCGACAGCGCACGCTCAGCCAGCTGGATAGCGATACCCGCCGCTTCGCCGAAGGCGACAATCTCCGACGCCACCCGCCTCGACCGGAACTCGGAGACGAGCTTCTCGGCGCTCACCAGGCGGCTCGCGTACGGTTCGCCGAGCGTCTTCTTCAAATGGGCGAGCATCGTGGCCGACAAGCCATCCGCCGGGCCAATCTCGTCTGACATGTTCACCCCGATGCGTGCGGGATTGCGCTCCTTCACGAGGTCCGCCAGCCGCGAGGCCGCCACGACCTGGTCGTAGGCGCCGGACTGTTCGAGCAGGTAGCCGGACGGCCCGAGCGCGATGCGCTCGATACGGTCGCCGCCCCGGTCGGTGAACATGTAGTAGCCACTGCCGGTGACGTAGCCGCGGCCGAGGTCCTTCCAGAGGGGATCGTAGTGGTTCTCCTTGACGGCCACGATCCACATGTCGATCTTGTTGTCGCGCATCGCTCGCGGCAGCACCTGCTCGAACTTGTCGAGGCGGATCTGCCGTTCCATTTCCCACCGGCGGCGTGCCTCCTGGGCCTGGACCGACAGGCCGGAGACGAGGATCAAGACGAGTGCTGCGGCGACACGCGACATGGGCCGCATTGTAACCAACTGGCAAGGCGGGTTCGCGGATCTACCTCAGCACGGGCGAGAGGAAATCGAGCGCGCGCGGAAGCGGGCGCCGCGACATCACGCGATTCTTCCAGAGCACAATCGCATAGAGCAGCGCGACCAGCGCCGCCGTGGCCAGGATGGCCATCGCCCAGGACAGGTTCCGTTTCAGCGGGAGCGCAAGGCCGCCGTACACCATCTCGACGTGAATCCAGTAGACGAAGAGCGACGATCGCCCCATCGTGACCAGGGGCCCCCACACCAGTCCGGTGAGCCACGCCAGCGGGATGGTGGCCACGACGATTCCCAGCCGGATGAAGAAGAACGTCGGCGAGCTGCTCCAGAAGGTGGAGTTCGCGTAGATAGTCGGCAGGAACGACGCGGCGTAGCCGCCCGCCACGCCCACGAGCGCGGCAACGGCAAGACCCAGGTGGAGCACGCGTTCCTGCGGCCGCGTGCGCGCGGCGTCGAGCAGTTCGCCGGCGAGCGCACCCGCCATCAGGAACCCGGCCCACGGGAAGATCGTGAACGTGCTGCGATTCGGGTGGGGGCGGAGGTAGGCCTCGATCGGGTCGGGCAGCACGCCAATCCATCCCGCCTCGCGCACCACGGGCGTCAGCATGGTGAACGCCGTCGTGGCCAGCGCGTAAAGCCAGATTCGCGCCGCGCGGCTGCCGGCCAGCCGCCAGAGCCAGGCCGCAGCCACCATGGCCAGGCCCATCACGTTGAGGATGTCGACCTTCAGCAGGTTGACAAGCGCGCCCCAGCCGAGCAGCTGGGCCTGCAGGCGGAAGAGAAACGCCAGTCCGAACACCTGCCAGCCCCGGGCGTGCACCGAGCGCGCAGCCTCGACCTCCCCCACCGTGCGCGCGCGGCTCTCGCCTGCCATCGCCAGGGCCACGCCGGCCAGCAGCAGGAAGAGCGGCGCCGCCAGGCCATTGACGAACACCGTCAGGAAGAACCGGTGGTCGTGCCGATCGGCCTCCCAGGTCCACGCATCGGTGACGTGGGCCATGACCATCACGATGACGGCCACGCCGCGCAGCGCGTCCAGGTAGGCCTTGCGCTCGGTCAGGGCCGGACCTCGTAAGTGGTCGTGAACGGGATGTCCTGCCGCAGCGTCTGCCACACCGAGCAGTACTTGTCCCTCGAGAGCTGCAGCGCCCGCTCGATGGCCGAGGCCGGCACCTCGCCGTCCACGACGAAGCGCAGGTCCACCTTGACGAAGCGACGCGGCGGCTCGGCGGCGCGCTCCGCGGTGAGCGAGGCCGACAGCCCCCTGAGGGGATGGCGCCCCTTGTTGACGATATCCACGACGTCAATGGCCATGCAGCCGGCGAGCGCAAGCGCGAGGGTCTCGACGGGACTGGGGCCCGCCTTGCCACTGCTGTCGATCGTGAGCGACGAGTGCCCGCTGCGGGCGTGGAACTGCAGGTCGTGGGTCCAGGTGAGCGACGCGGTGGTGATGGGTCCAGCCATGGATGGGCTACACGTTACCGGTTCGGACGCGCCGCTTGCAACGCTCGTCCCTTGATGCTAAAGAATTAGCAATGAACGCACGCCTGTCAGTGGTCGTCGCGATCCTGGCCGTCGGGACGGTTGCCGCGTCGTCCAAGGGTCCACGCTTGGAGGCCTTCGTGCGGGACATCGCCGTCTTCGACGCGCGCTCCGGGACACTGCAGTTCCATCAAGACATCCTCATCGGGGGCACCCGGGTGCAGGCGGTCCGCCCCCACGACCCCTCGCCGCTCGATGCCAAGTACGTGCTCAATGGTGCCGGCAAG
>DAIRFN010000155.1:0-12797 GCA_036795065.1 Vicinamibacterales bacterium | reverse complement strand
CCCGTTCTGAGGACAGGAGGGCCAATCCCGGCCCTCCGTGTCAGGGGAGTGGTTCACATGTCTGCACGCACCTGGATTGCCGCACTGGGCCTGGCCATCGGCGCCTTCCTCCTTCGGCCGGCGGCCCCCGCGGTTTCCGCGGAGCCGGAGCCAGCCGAGACCCAGGACCAAAGCACCACGCTCGACGACCAGACCGAGCTGGCCATCACTGTCTACAACTCCGACATCGCGCTCATCCGCGACGTCCGGCAGCTCCAGTTGCCGCGCGGGACCGGGAGCCTCCGCTTCATGGACATCGCGGCCACGGTGAACCCGGCCACGGTGCACTTCCGGTCGCTCACCGAACCCTCGCGCGTGAGCGTGGTCGAGCAGAACTACGAGTACGACCTGCTGGAGCCCGACAAGCTCCTCCGCAAGTATGTCGGCCGCGACGTCACGCTGGTCCGCACGCGACAGGACGGCGGGACGACGCGTCAGGAAGAAGTGACGGCGCGACTGCTCAGCTACAACAACGCGCCGGTCTGGCGCATCAACAACGAGATCGTCACCGGCATGCACGCGGACCACATCCGCTTTCCCGAGTTGCCCGAGAGCCTGTTCTCGCGGCCGACGCTCATCTGGACCGTCGAGAACGACGGTGCCGCCCGCCACCGGGTGGAGGCTTCGTATCTCGCCGGCAAGCTGGCGTGGAACGCGGACTACGTGCTCACGGTGTCGCGGGACGACAAGACGGCCGGCGTGGACGGCTGGGTGACGCTGACCAACAACAGCGGCACGGCCTTCCGCAACGCGAAGCTGCAGCTGGTGGCCGGCGACCTGAACCGCGTGCGCCAGGCGCTTGGGAAGATGGTGGCCAATGAGATGGCGGACGGACGCCGCCCGGCCGCGGCGCAGATGGCGCAGGAATCGTTCTCGGACTACCACCTCTACACGCTCGGCCGGAAGACCACCATCAACAACAGCCAGACCAAGCAGGTCAGCATGCTGAACGGCACGGGCGTGCCGGTGCAGAAGCGCTACGTCGTGGAAGGCCAGCAGTTCTACTACCACAACGCCCGGCATCCGGGCGCGCCGATCAAGGACGTGGTGCAGGTGTTCTACCAGTTCAAGAACGAGGCGCGCGGCGGGATGGGGATGCCCATGCCGGCCGGCACCGTGCGCGTCTACCAGGAAGACGCGAAGGGCGCCGTGCAGTTCGTCGGCGAGGACCGCATCAACCACACGCCCAAGGACGAGACGCTGAACCTGAAGATCGGCAACGCCTTCGACGTGGTGTGCGAGCGCAACCAGGTGGACTTCGAGAAGATTGCCGGCAACGTCTACGAGTTCGAGTACGAGATCACGCTGCGCAACCACAAGTCGGTGCCCGTGACGGTGGAAGTGAATGAGCCCATCGGCGGAACCTGGCGGATGGTGCGCAGCTCGCACGCGCACACCAAGACGGCCGCGTGGGCGGCGCAGTTCAACGTGCCAGTGGCGGCGGACGGCGAGGCCGTGCTGAAGTACCGAGTGCGGGTGACTTACTAGGGTCTTGGGTCTTGGGTCTTGGGTCGTGGGTCGTGGGTCGTGGGTCGCCGGTCTTGAGGGCCTGTGGTCGTGAGTCATGGGTCCGACCGTCACTCCGGAGCCAAGTCCCAAGTCCCAAGTCCCAAGACCCAAGTCCCAAGTCCCTGCTTCACCGCGTGCGGCCGATGAGAACGCGGCCGCGGGTGAACGAGACGGCCAGCACTTCGCCCTTCTTCTTCGACACTTCTTCGCACGCGGCAGTCGCAGGGTGGCAGAGCCGGGCCTCGAAGGCCCGGGCCACCTTCAGGGTGTAGGCGCCTGGCGGGCCGTCGATGGTGTAGGCGAACCGGCCGTCGGCCCCGAGGGCGCCGTCGATTCGCACATCACCCTGGGACTCCAGCACCCGGATGTCCCGCCACGACTCGCCCGAATGATGGCGGGTCTCGAAGCGCATCACGTCGCGCGGGAGCAGCGCCACCACCTTCGGCACGTTGTGGAACCCGGCCTCGGCGGCGAGGCCGCGAACGATCCGGACACCCTCGCCGGAGAACCACACGAACGCCTGCCGCGCGATGAGGCTGGCCGCCGCCAGCAGCGCCACCGCCTCGTCGTCGAGCTCATCCCGGTTCTCGGTGACCGACACCAGCGCGCCGCTCCCGGGTGGCTCGCTGCTGATCCCGAGGAGACGCCGTGGGTTTGTCCGGTCGCTCCGCGTGACGCTCGAGATGTGGCGCCGCTTGTCCCACGAGCGCCCACCACGCCACGAGTGCACGTCGAACGCGTCGGCCGGGTCGATGCTGGCCGCGTCGAGATCGGCCACCTCCTCACTACGCGCGGACGTCAGCGTCTTCAGCGCGCGGCCGCCGGCCGCCTCGTAGAACCGGACACACTCGGCCAGCCGGGCCGGGTCGGCCTCGCCGGTCTGCCACGCCTCGTTGCCGCAGTCGATCCAGTCGATGACGGCGAGCCTGCCGTCGAGGGCGGCAATCCGCGTCATGAAGTCGCGCCGGTCGGCGATGACCCGCACGTCGCCCTGCGACCAGACCACCCGCAGCTTCCGCGCGGCGAGCGCCTCGAAGAAGCGTTCGACGTGCGCGTAGTAATCCGGTGTCAGCCCGGGCCCCACCTCGCCGCCGCGCCAGAACGCCGGCTGCGCGCCCTCGGCGGGCTCGTCGCATGGGGCCGAGGCACTGCACCCGAGCGCGGACCACGTGCGAATGCCGTGATAGCCCGCGCGCGCCACCGCGTCCAGCTCGGCCAGCGCACGCGCCTGGTCCCTGATGAACAGCGAGAACAGATCACCCGCGTGCGCGTAGAGAGGCAGCACCGGACCGCGATCGTCCCGGAACGTGCTCCCTTCGATCCGCAGGCGGCCGACAAGTGGATCCGGGTGTGCGACCGCGCCCGGCTGTTCCTGCGCAAGCGCCGTTGCCGCAAGGCCCGCCAGCACGGCTGCGGCGACGAGCACGGCCACTGCCGCCCGCGACAAGGTCCCCATCTCCTGACCCTACCTTGCCGTCGCGGAAACCAGCAAGCGCGGCAGGTGTGAATTTTGACGATGGAACGTGTGCCTTCGAACCTACGAGCTTCCCATCCTCGGCTTCACCATGTGCCACTTCGCCGCGTCCTGATACGCCCTCGCCAGCGCGAGGATTTCCATCTCTCGGTACGGCTGCGCGTAGATGGTGGCGTTGGTGGGCGTGCCGGTGTCGGCAAAGCCGTTCGGGAGGTTGAGTGCCGGATAGCACGCGAGGTTGGCCATGCCGAAGTGGCGCTGCGACGGCGATTGCGGGCGCGGAGGCGCCGCGGGACGGGGTGGGCCACCCGCGGCCGCGCCAGGAGGGCCCCCCGGGCCGCCTGGACCACCGGGCCCTCCGCCGGGTCCACGGCCCCCGCCGCCGCCCACGCCCGTGTTGTTCGACCCGACGATGTAGACGTCCACGTGCGCGGTGGCCTTCGCCAACTCGGTCATCATCATCATGCGGACGCGCTGCGACTGGAGGTAATCCACCGCCGGCACCAGCTCCGTCACGCTCATGTCGCGGCCGTCGGGCTTCGCAATGGCCTGCATCACCAGCGCGCAGTCCTCGGCGTAGCGGCAGATGGGGCCGAGCCGGTCCTGCGTCCACGACAGCGCCATCACCCCGTAACGGCTGACGCGGCCGAACGTCGGGCGCAGGCCCGCCAGGCCGCACCGCGCCGACGGGCTGAGGATGCTCCCGCTCGTCTCGGTGCCGATGGCGAAGCCCACGCCCCCGGCGGCGGTGGCAGACGATGGCCCCGCGGACGATCCACTGGAGCCCTGCGCCGGATCCCACGGGCTCTTCGTCTGCCCGCCGAACCAGTTGTCGCCTGCCGCCAGCTCGCCGGTGGTGAGCTTGGCGACCAGCACGGCGCCGGCCGCGCGCAGCATCTCGACGACGCTGGCGTCGTAGTCGAACTGCTGTTCCTTGAATGCGGGCGAGCCCCAGGTGGTCTTGAAGCCCTTCACCGAGATGATGTCCTTGGCGCCCCACGGGATCCCGTGCAGCGGGCCCTTGTAGCGACCGGCCGCGATCTCCGCGTCCGCGCGCCGCGCCTCGGCCAGGCCGTGGTCGTCGAGGAACGTGACGACGTTGTTCAGCGTGGCGTTGTCGCGATGGAGGCGTGCCAGGTACATCTCGGTCAGCTCCACCGACGACACCTGTCTGGTGCGAACGAGCTCCGCGAGGTGCCGGACCGGCCAGAACGCCACCTCCTCGAGGGCGGCGGGGCGCTTCAGCGACGGCGCCTTGCTGATCCGGAGCGGATACCGCGTCTTGTCCACCTTCAGCCCGGGCACCATCGGGCTGAAATGGAACGGCGGCGACACGTCGTTGGGGATATCGAGGCTGCGAAGCTCCTGGTACTGCGTCAGGTTGCGGTTGGCCGACTCGACCATCGCCTTGCGGTCTTCCTCGCTGAGGTCGATGCCCGAGAGCTGCAGCGCCTCGGTGACCATGGCCAGCGTCACCGTCTGCGAGCCCGCGTCCTGCATCCGTGCCCACAAGACGCCGGGGACGAGCGTCGTACCGAGGCCGATGCTCGCGAAGTGGGCCATGAAGCGACGGCGGGTCTCATGCAGCATGGGCGACATTATCAGGACGCGCCTGCACAGTTTGGCTGGCGGCCGCTCACGAAGTTGTGGCGGCCGGTGCAGCCCAGGCCGGCATCGTCCGATAAGCCCCCTGGAGATGTCCAACCAAGCCGTCGCAGATCTTGTCGAGCACCTGTTTGGCTCGTCCGTCACCGGACGGGTGCCCACTCCCACGGTCATCGAAGCCATGGTCGCCGCCGGCGAGGGCATCAGTGATCTCGTGTTCTCGCCGGGCCGTCCGCCGCAGGTGGAACGATACGGGCATCTGGAGCCTGTGGACATCACCGGCCTGTCCACACTGGGGCCGCGCGACACCGCCGCGCTCGCGACCGACCTGATCGGCGGCAGCGAGCTCGCGCTCCGGACACTCAAGGAGCAGGGCGCCTGCGACCTGTCCTACGCCATCCCCGAGCGCTACCGGTTCCGCGCCAACATCTTCCGGCAGCGTGGCACGTTCGCCATCGTCATGCGGCTGATCGCAGACCGGATTCCGACGCTGGTGGAGCTCGGCCTGCCCAGGGTCCTCTCCGACGTGATCACGCTCAAGAACGGGATCGTCCTGGTGACGGGGCCGACCGGTTCCGGTAAGTCGACCACCCTGGCGGCGATGATCGACGGCATCAACGAGACGCGCGCCGAGCACATCGTGACCATCGAGGATCCGATCGAGTTCCTGCACCGGCACAAGATGGCTACCGTGCACCAGCGCGAGCTGCACAGCGATACTCCCACCTTTGCCGCCGCGCTCAGGGCCGCGCTGCGCCAGGCGCCGAAGGTGATCCTGGTCGGCGAGATGCGCGATCGGGAGACCATTGAGATCGCGCTCACCGCGGCCGAGACCGGCGACCTGGTGCTCTCGAGCCTGCATACCATCGACGCCTCGAAGACGGTCGACCGCCTCATCGGCAGCTTCGATCTCTCGGACCAGGAACGGATTCGCGCGCGGTTCGCCGCCACCTTCCAGTACGTCATCTCGCAGCGCCTCCTGCCCAGGAAGGAGGGCGGCCGGATGGCGATCATCGAGCTCATGAAGTCGACGATGCGGACACGCGAGTACGTCGAGATGGGCGAGAAAGAGGGCCGTTCGCTGCTCGACGCCATGCGGGATGGCGACATCGACGGCATGCAGACGTTCGACGGCGAGCTGGAGAAACTGGTCCGGGCGGGCACGATCTCTCCGACGACCGCCTATCTCTACGCCACCAACCCCAACAACCTGCGCGTCGCCATGGCTGATGTGCCCGACGAGGACTCGCTGATCATCCGGTAGCCCCGGTGTCCGGTGTCCGTTGCCCTCACGCCCCCGCGTGGCGGACGAACTCGACCAGGAGCTCGCCGACCCGGGCCGGCTGCTCCTGCTGCACCCAGTGCCCAGCGCCCTCCAACAGGTGCGCGCCGCGGAAGTCCGTGCACGCCGTCTTCTGCATGGCCTCGAAGCTGCCGGCACGCTGGAACACGCCCCAGTCGCTCTTGCCCGAGATGAACAGCGCCGGCACGTCGATGGTGCGGCCGGCAAAGAGCAGCAGCTCGGCAGACAGGCGCGGCGTGCGGCCCACGCGATACGACTGCAGGCCTCCCTGGAATCCCGTCCGGGCGTACTCGGCGGCGTAAACGGCCAGCTCGTGATCGGGCAGCCACGCGCAGGCAGCAATCTGCGCCGGCGTCGGCATGTCGGCGGCCACCTGTTCGGCCATGCCCTTGCCCAGGTCCATCACGTAGTAGCGCGGCAGCGTCGCGAACTCCTCCGCCGTGTTCGCTCCGAGCGGCGCCGGCGTGTTGCCCGGCCAGTCGGCGCTCTTCGCGTGATAGTACGCGCGCAGGAACGCGTGCACGCCCTGCGGCGGATGCCACATGTTCTCGTTGGCCTCACGCGTCGTGTAGTAGGCCTGGTAGTGCTTTCGTGGCGGCGTGAGTGCGGCGAGGTCGGCCTCCATGTTCGCGGTGGGCGCAACCGGGCGCGCCGCCTGGTTGGCGGTGTCGAACGGCAACCGTGGAGCGCCTCCGAAAGGCGCGCTCATCATCACGACCGACCTGAAGACGTCGGGCCGCGTCAGCGCGCACCACGCGGCCACCGGCGAGCCGAAGTCGTGCCCGACGACGGCGGCCACGGTGCGATGGCCGAGGGCGGAGGTGAGCGCCAGCATGTCGCGCACGCGATTCAACGTGGAGAACGGCGCCAGGTCCTGGTCGTAGGTGACGTCGGTGCCGCCGCTCCTGCCGTAGCCGCGCTGGTCCGGCGCCATCACGTGATAGCCGGCGGCCGCCAGCGGCAGCATCACCTTGCGCCAGCTGTAGGCGAGCTCGGGGAACCCGTGCACGAGCAGCACGCCGGGCCGGCCGGCAGGCTCGAACCCGGCCTCGAGCACGTGCATCGTGATGCCGTTGACACCGCTCACGAGCCGCGAGCGGATGCCCGCTGGCAGGGTGCCGTTGCCGTACGGAACGCCGCCGGTGGTCTGCGCGGAGGCAACGGGCAAGCGAGCCGCGGCCATCAGGGGTGCGGCGGTGAGCGATTGCAGGAGCTGCCTGCGGGACCATGTGCCTGGCATGCGGATCACCTGTGACGCGGAAGCGTATCAGCAATCCGATGCTGCGAGGTCATCGCGACATGTCGCGCTGCGACTCGACCCAGCGCGCCACGGCCGCCAGCGCCTCGCGGTCGCGAACCACGGTGCCGAGGGGAGGCATCTGCGAGGCGGGGAACCGCGATTTCATCCGGCGCAGCATCGCGCTGTTCTCGGGACGCACGGGATCGACGAGCACGCTCTCGCCCTCGGGGACGCCTGGCACCTGCCACTTCGTCTCGTGACCGAGCATGGCCCGCGCGGTGTCGGCGCCAGACGCGGCCACCTCGCCGTGCTTCCAGAACAGGCCCAGCGGCGCCAGATCGCTCTTGCGGTTGTGGCACGCGCCACAGTTACCGGCCAGATAGCCCAGCACGGCACGCTCGTCCGCCGAGCGGGCGGCGATGCGCGGCGGATTCGACACCAGTTCCGGCCGCGCCGGTTGCAGCAGGCCCTCGTCGTTCAGCGTCTTCACCGTCGTCATGCCGGGCAGGAGCGCCTCGCCGTGAATGGCGTTCGGGTCCCGGTCCGTGGAGAGTTGCAGGGCGTTGAAGCCCAGCACCTGCGTGCGGTCCGAGACGTGGCACGCGCGACACTGCGTGACCGACGGGATGTTGTGGAACTTGCCCGGCGCAATCTCCGCCGCGCCCGGGAGGCCGTCGTCGGGCGCCTTCACGGCCGCGGTGCCCTCGGCGTTCCACACGTAGCTGGCGAACACCCACTGCCCCGGAGCGGTCTTCCAGAGAAGACGCGTCTCCGCCTTGCGACCGCCGAACGCAAACTCCTTCCACAACTTCGTGCCCACCGGGAAGTCCCACTCGTTGACATCGGTGGCATCGATGGTCTGCCCCGGCGGGAGGTGAATCCAGCGCGCCTTGCCTGCGCCATCCGTCCACAGCGGATACTGCGGCGAGAAGGGACGGTTCCCTGCCGCCACCACACCCGGACGGCCGGTCTCGTAAAGGCCGGTGTCCATCAACGAGTCGGGCGCCACCGGCGGGGGGTCGCCCGGCGATGCCGCCACGGCGCGGCGCCAGGTCGTTCCCGCCACCGCCAGTGCTGTCACCAGCACGATGACGGCGAAGTGCCTTCGATTGCCCATGACTCGCTCCTGCCTATTGCCTTCGGCCTCTTGCCTTCCCTACTGATGCATCTCCGTCGGATCGATCGGCGCGGGCACGCGGTTGTGCACGGGCTTCAGGGATCGCAGATACGCGAACAGATCTCTGAGGTCGTTGTCGGTCAGTTGTCCGTAGACCGACCACGGCATCGGCGGCAGCACCGGCCGGCCCTTGCCCTGGTGCAGGCCCGTGCGCATCGTCTTGATGAACATCTCCTCGGTCCAGTCGCCGAGGCCCGTTTCCTTGTCCGGCGTGAGGTTCGCCGTGAAGCTGACACCCCAGGGCCCGGCAAACGCCGTGTTGGTGGCTGCGGCCACCCAGGCCCATGGTCCCGGCGGCAGTTCGGGCGGCGCCGGCAGCTTGAGGTCCGACGGGTGACCCGTGAGCGCACGGGTCATGTCGGGCTCCGGTCCCGTCGGGCCCATCACCCACGGCGTGTGGCAGTCGTGACACCCCTTGGTCTTGACCATGTAGGCGCCGTGTTCGACGCTCGGCATGTAGGCCGGCGCCGGTTCTGACGAAGCCGTGACTCGGGTCGCCGCCGGCACGAGGGCCGCGGCCAGCGCGATGAAAGAAGCTCCCAGGACCATCCGCGATGTCTGCATTTGTCTCTCTCCTTCTGAAGTGGTAAACGGAGAGCACCGGTCGCGGGTTCGGCCGGGGACGCTAAACCTTCCTTATCTGAACCTTAAGAGTTTCCTATCGACGCGGTATACTCCCGTAACCCCATGCTGGACAGGCAGTTGGCCGAATTCCTCGAAGACGGACTGGCCATCTATATCGCCTCGCGAAACGCAGACCTCGAGCCCAACGGGGCCCACGTCGTGGCCCTGAGGGTGGACGACGACCTGCAGCATGTCGTCGCCTTCGTTCCCACCGTGTCGGCGGACCCGGTGCTGGACGACCTGCGGTCCAACGGCCAGGTTGCGGTCGTGTGCACGCGGCCCCCGGACGACAAGGGCTGCCAGGTGAAGGGTGTGTTCACCGACGCGGGTGACGCCGGTCCGGACGAACGGGCGTGGGTCATCGCGCAGTGGGAGCGCTTCCGCGACAAGCTCGAACAGGTGGGCCTTCCGCGCACGCCGACGGACGCCTGGGTCACCTGGCCGTGCGTGGCCATCCGGTTTCGCGTGAACGCGCTGTTCGATCAGACGCCGGGCCCAGGCGCGGGAGCGCCGCTCGCATGAGCCTCACGCTGGACTCGCTCGCCTCGTGCTGGCAGGGGTTGATTCCCGCGACACTGTACACCTGCTCGCGCGACGGCATCCCGAATGCCGCGTACCTGAGTCACATCGAGTACGTGGACAGCAACCACGTCGCGCTCTCGTTCCAGTTCTTCAACAAGAGCAGGCGAAACGTCGCCGAGAACCCCAACGCGCTGGTGCGGGTCCTGGATCCCGATACCGCGCAGGGCTATGCGCTTCGGCTGCGCCTCGTCCGCTCCGAGACCGCGGGGCCCATTTTCGAGCGCATGGCGCTGCGTATCGAGGCCATCGCGTCGTACTCGGGGCTGAAGGGCATCTTCAAGCTGCTGGCGGCCGACATCTACGAGGTGCGATCCATCGAGCCGGTGGCCGACGACGTGGCGGGCGCCGCCGCGCGCGAGGGCCTCGGGCGGCGCGGCAGCGCGTCGGATCCGCGGTTCACCATGCGCGCGCTGCAGGATCTGTCGGTGCGGATCCACCGGGCCGCCTGCCTGGACGACCTGCTCGACTCGATCCTCGCCGGGCTCGACGAGATCTTCGGATTCAGCCACTCGATGATCCTCGTCCCAGCCGAGGAGGCGGGCGTGCTGGTGATGATCGCCAGCCGCGGCTATCCGGAGAACGGCGTCGGCGCGGAAGCGCGCATCGGCGAAGGCATCATCGGCGTGGTGGCGGAGGCCCAGAAGCCCATTCGCATCTCGGGACTGCTGCGCGCCCTGCTGTACGCGCACGCGGTGGGCCAGCGCGCGCGCGCGTCGGGGTTGTGCCCGCCGGAGCGCATCCCGCTGCCCGGGTTGGCCAGTCCCGAGAGCCAGTTGGGAATCCCGCTCCTCGTGCGCGGCGAACTGGTGGGCGTGCTCTGCATCGAGAGCGAGGAGCAATACCGCTTCCACGAGGAAGACAAGACGTCGATCGAGTTGCTTGGCAGTTATCTCGCGATTGCCATCCAGAACATGCAGCTCCAGGAGCGTGCGGAGAGCGCGGCGGAGGAAGCGCTGGCGGCCGCGCCCGAGGCCGCGCCGACCTTGCCCGTCCACCCGCCGTCACGCGTGGCCGCGCGCCGCGAGGTCACCTACTACACGGGTGACGAGCTGATCATGGTGGACGGAGAGTACCTGATCCGCAGCCTCCCGGCGCGCATCCTCTGGAAGCTGCTGACGGTGCGCGAGCGAGAGGGACGCGCGGAGTTCACCAACCGCGAGCTCAGGCTCGACAAGTCGCTGAACCTGCCCGAGTTCAAGGACAACCTCGAGAGCCGACTGCTGCTCCTGAGGCGCCGGCTCGATCAGAAGTGCCCGGACATCCGCCTCGTCCGGAGAGCAAGGGGCCGCTTCGGGCTGGAGCTGGCGAGCGAGGTCACGCTGTCCACGCGCCCCTGAGTGAAAAGAAACCACGACGACACGAAGGGAATCACGAAGCTCACGAAGCTTCCGGGGCCTGGGCCGTGAGGGCCTGGGGTCTTGGGTCGTTCTTCGTGTGATCTTCGCGCCCTTCGTGTCGTCGTGGTTTCCTTTTGCCGCTACGCACGCCCCAGCGCTTCGGCAATGCGCGTGGCGGAGCGCAGCGTGAGCGCCACGAAGGTGAGCGTCCCGTTCGTGCAGCCGCCGGTCGGCAGCGTGGGCGCGCCAATCACGTACAGATTCTCGTGATCGTGCGTGCGCCCGTGGCTGTCGCACACGCTGGTCGCCGGATCGGTGCCCATGCGGCATCCGCCGGCCGGGTGATCCAGGTAATCGCCGTCGAAGGTGCTCACGACCTTCCCGTTGCTCGCGCGCGCCATGCGGGCGAACAGGTCGCGCACGTGCTGCCTGTTCGCGGCCTGCCGCGCCACGGTCGCCTCGTCGAAGCGGTGATCGATCTTCGGCATCGGGTCGCCGTAGCGATTCTTCGACGCGGGATTCAGCGTCAGGCGACTGTCGGCCGAGGGGTGCACGTCGAGATAGGTGCGCAGGCGCACGGAGCTCCCCTTGGTCCGCGCCCGCCAGTCGTCGAACACCTCGTCGCCCAGCAGCAGCTTCCCCTGCTCGTTCCTGAGACGGGGCTCGCGCCCGGTGGTGTCTTCCCACACCCGCGTGTCGTGCCGCACGAACGGGCGATCCGTGAGGCAGCGAAAGTGCTCGCGCGAGATGAGGCTGTGCACGCGGTGCTGGCCCGGATACGTCTGCTGGTCGATGGTGACCCGCGCCTCCACGAACGAGTGCCCGGTCATGTAACGGCCCACGAGGCCCGAGCGGTTGGCCAGCCCGTTCGGGAACCGCGGGTTGGCCGAGAGCAGCAGCAGGTGCGGGCTCCAGCAGTAGCCGGAGGCCACCACGAACAGCCGCGCGCGATACTCCTGGGGATCCCCCGGGCGATCCTGGTGAACACCCTGCGCCGACGCCACCGTCGGGCGCGTATCGTCCAGCACCAGGCGCCGCACCAGCGTGCGATCGTGCAGCACGATCTGCTTCCGCTCGATCAGCTGCCTGAACGTGAAGTCGGGTGAGTAGCGTGCGCCAGTGGGACAGATGTCGCACGTGTCGTACACGCAGCACGCGCCGCGGCCGTCGAACGGCGTGAGGTTGCGCGCCAGGGGCAGCGCGTTGAACTTGAGGCCGCTCTGCTCGGCCCACCCCTTGAGCACCTGCAGGTTCCAGGACAGCGGCACGGCAGGCTGCGGGTAAGGCGCCGACCGCGTGTCCTGAGGATAGGCGCTCGGCTCGCCGGCCACGTTCAGCGCGCGCTCGGCTTCCACGTAGTGGCGCTCGAGGTCGTCCCATTCGAGCGGCCAGTCCATGGCCAGCCCGTACATCGACTTCAGGCGCAGGTCTTCCACCGAGAACCGGTTGCAGGCGCCGCCCCAGTGCAGCGCCAGCCCCCCGACCGCCATGGTCATCGAGATGAACCCGTCGGCCTGCTGGTCCTCGAGGTAGTCGTTCCGCCACGGGTGCTCGCCGTAGACCATCGCCCGGTCGCGATACATCGCGCGCCGCTCGAAGTCGAAGATGGAGCGCCCGGCCTCGACGATGGTGATGGTGGTGCCGGGCCGCAGGTTGGCCAGCTTGCGGGCGAGCATGGCCGAGGTGATGCCACCGCCGATGATGCAGACGTCGCTTTCGTGGACGGGCATGGGACTTGGGTCTCGGGACTTGGGTCTTGGGCTACGCCATGGGCGCGGGGCGGCGCGTCGTGAGCTCGATCGTTCGGCACGTCTGCCGGCCGATGCGCGCGCCGTAGGCCAGGCCGTTGGCCTCGCTGCTGCGGAAGTAGTACGCCATCAGATCGGCCACCACGTGCCGGCCCTGTG
>DAIRFN010000154.1:0-12817 GCA_036795065.1 Vicinamibacterales bacterium | reverse complement strand
GCCAGACGCCGTCGCCGCCGTGCCGCCCGCGAGCGTGGGCGAGGTGCCGCCCGGGGGCGTGCTGCTGGTGGCAATGGGCGATCACCTCGATCGCTCGCAGATGGTACTCGTCGAGTTGCTCAACGCCGGGGACGCCGACCCGGCGGGGCTTGCCTCGGGGCGCGAGCGCGCGGCGGATCTGGTCGCGGCAAACCGCCTGATCCGGCAGTCGGCTGAGCGGGCTGGCGAGACGACGCTGGCGGACGTCCTCGACGATCTCGAGCGCGTGCTCATCGAGATTGCCAACGGATCCGAAGACGCCTCGTCTGAAGAGTTGCAGCTGCTGAAGGCGCGCATCGAGGAGCGGGGCATCCTGTTCCGCATGCGGGTGGTCGGTGCGGAGGTGCGCGAGCGCGAGCGGGGCGGTGTGCGGCGGGCGCCGGTGTCTTAGGGACCGGTGCAGAGGACGACCGAGCAATGAGCAATCTGGTGACTGTTGAGCGATGGACGATTCGAGAATTGAGCGAGTCGCGCGCCGATGCGCGACGCGAGGTGAGCCGATGAGCGTTCGGATGTGTACGTTGGGTGTGGTGGCCGTGCTGGCCACCGGTGGCGCGGCAGGCGTCGAGGCGTCGGAGCGCGCGTTGCTGGATCGCGACGGTGCCCGCGACGGTGCCCAGGCGCAGGTTGAGGCGTGGGCTGCGGCGCGAGCCGAGGCGCGGGCGTGGCATGAGACTGGCCGCCTTCGGGAGCGGGAGCTGGAGGAGGCCGCCCAGGCGCGCGCGGAAGCCGACCGCGCCCGGCAGGCCGAGCGCGACGAGTGGAAGGAGGGGCGGCAGCAGCGCGCTGAGGGGCAATACGAGGCCGGGCAGGAGGCCCTGGAGAATGCCCAGTGGGCACGCGCGGCCGAGCGATTCCGCCAGGTCGTCGACGCGAAGCAGACCCGCGTGGATGCGGCGATGTACTGGCTGGCCTATGCGCAGAGCAAGCTGGCGCAGCATGCCGACGCCCTTGCCACGCTCAGCGAGCTGACCAAGACGTTCCCCTCCAGCCGATGGCTCGGTGACGCCAGGGCGCTGGAGATCGAGGTCCGCCAGAACGTCGGGCAGCCGGTACGCCCCGAGGCCCAGGCAGACGAGGAGCTGAAGCTGCTGGCCATCCAGGGCCTGCAGCACTCCGACCCCGCGCAGGCGGTGCCGATGCTGCAGAAGTTCCTGCAGGGCAACCAGTCGCCGCGGCTCAAGGAGCGCGCGCTCTTCGTGCTGGCCCAGAGCTCGTCCCCCGACGCCCGCAAGGTGATCACCGACATCGCGCGCGGGAACGCGAACCCGGACCTGCAGCGCAAGGCCATCCAGTACATCGGCATGACCGGGCGCGGCGAGAACCGCCAGGTGCTGAGCGAGATCTACCAGTCCACGACGGATGTGGACGTCAAGCGTCAGATCCTCCGCGCCTACATGATCTCGGGCGACCGCGGGCGCGTGCTCGCCGCCGCCACCGGCGAGAAGGCGCCCGAGCTGCGCCAGGAGGCCGTGCGGCAGCTCGGCGTGATGGGCGCCCGCGAAGAGCTGCGCCAGCTCTATCAGAAGGAAACCGCCGTGGAGGTGAAGCGCCAGATCCTGCAGGCGCTCTTCGTCGGCGGCGACGCGACCCGGCTCATCGAGCTGGCCAACACCGAGCCGAACGCCGAGCTCCGCCGCGCCGCGGTCCGGCACCTCGGCACGATGGGCGCGTCCCGCACGGGCGAGGCGCTCGCGGCCCTCTACCAGAAGGAGAAGGATGCGGAGATCAAGCGCACCGTCGTGCAGGCGCTCTTCGTCCAGGGCAACGCCGAGTCGTTGGTCGCCATCGCGCGGAAGGAAACCGACATCGAGATGCGGAAGGACCTGGTCCAGAAGCTGTCGCTGATGAAGTCGAAGGTCGCGACGGATTACCTGATGGAGATTCTGGGTAAGTGAGCAGACGGTGTCAGGAATCAGGATTCAGGAATCGGGAATCAGGGGTCAGAGGAGAGTTGTCATGATGAAGGTGTTCTGGGCCCTGGTGACCGTGGTCCCGCTGGTCGCCTCTCCGGCCCTCGCCCAGCCGGCGATGCTCACCAACGCGCAGGTGCGCGTAGAGGCAGCGAGCGGCAACGTCGCGCGGGTGTTCGACGCGCGCGTGGCCGCCGCCCCCGCCCCCGCCTGGATTGGGTACGAAGTGCCTATCGTCGAGGGCGATCGGTTCCTCTGCGACTGGAACGGGTCGGGCTCGCGCCCGGCGCCGACGTCCGTCAAGCTCGAGGGGTCTGACGCGCTCTACGTCCTCTACCGCGTGGACGGGCGCGCCGTCACGCGCATCCGGATGTTGTCTGAGGGCTGCGCCATCGACGCGGGCGGGGTGCCCGTGACCTGGATCACCGGCGTCGCCGCATCGCAGAGCGTGACGCTGCTCTCACGCTTCACGGTGGCCGATGCCCCGCGCCGCGTGGCAGACGGGGCCCTGGCCGCGCTGTCCATGCACGCGGACCCGTCGGCAACGACGACGCTGCTGGGCGTGGCGAGGAGCGGCGGGACGAGCCACCTGCGGGGGCAGGCGCTCTTCTGGGTGGCCCAGCGTGCCGGCGAGCGCGCGGCGCCGGCGATTGCGGAGGCCATCGAGCGCGACCCCGACACCGAGGTGAAGAAGAAAGCGGTGTTCGCCTTGAGCCAGCTGCCGCGAGACGAGGGCGTGCCACGGCTCATCGACGTGGCCGAGCATCACTCCAATGCCACCGTCCGCCGCCAGGCCATGTTCTGGCTGGGCCAGTCGAAGGACCCGCGCGCGCTGGCCTTCTTCGAGCGCATCCTGCTCAAGTAGCGCTTCCAACCGAACGCCCCGGTCGTCCCGTCCAACCGCGCGAGGTGCCAGTCATGCGCAGGGTTGCCGGGATCATCGTCGTGCTCGTGTCGCTCGTCGCCACCGTCCGGGCGGCCGCGGTGCTCATCACCATCGAGGCGCAGTCGGCGCCCACGGTGTCCGGCGACTGGTCAGCGGACCAGCGCCAGGCCTGGACCGGCGCCGACGGCGAGCCGCGCATCCAGTTCAACCTGCGGACCGAGGCCGGGGACAGCCGTTGGGGCTTCGGCATCCGGGCCGAGGAACTGCAGGGGTTGCCGCCTTCCGCGTTCAGCGGCGTCGCTCGCGACGTCAGCTTCAGCTGGACGCGGGAGGCCGGCACGTTCCGCTTCACGGGCACCTTCGACGCCGGCCGGGGATCCGGCCGCTACACGTTCGCGCCAACCCCCACCTTCCTCACCGCGATGAGCGGCCTCGGTTATCGCTCCCTCTCGGCGGAAGACGCGTTGCGCATGGCCGTGCTGGACGTGACAACGGGCTACGTCCGCGAGCTCGGCCAGGCCGGCTACGCCAACTTGCCGCTCGATACGCTCACCCGGATGCGCATCCACCGCGTGTCCGCGGCAGAGATCCGCGAGCTGGCAGCACTTGGCTACAAGGGCCTCGACGCCGACACGCTGGTGCGCATGCGGATTCACCGCGCGACGCCGGAGGCGGTGCGCGCGCTGCAGCAGCTCGGTCTGGGCACGCTGGAGCCCGAGGCACTGATCCGTCTGCAGATCCACCAGGTGACGCCCGAGTTCGTGCGCGGCCTCCGGGACCGCGGCTATACCGGCCTTCGCGCCGACGATTACGTCCGGATGCGCATCCACCGCGTGTCGCTCGAGGAAATCGATCAGCTGAAGGCGCTGGGCTTTGGCGGGCTTGGCGCGGACGAGCTGGTGCGGTTTCGCATCCACAAGGTGACGCCAGCCTTCATCCGCGAGATGCGGGACGTGGGCTTCGTCACCGTCACCGAGGACCAGCTCGTGCGCATGCGCATCCACAGAGTGGACGCGCAGTTCGTCCGCGACGCCCGCGCGGACAGCTACGCGATGACGACCCCGTCGGACGCGGTAGACCTGGCCATCCGGGGCCCACGGTACACGCGCGCGCGGAAGCGGTAGAATCCCCTCGTTTAGAAGGGATTCTCCATGCGCCTGCGCTCCGCCCGATTCCTGCTCGTCGCCTGCCTCAGCCTCCTGATCGTCGCGCCCGCGGTGGCGCAGTCGGCTCCCACGCCCGAGCAGTACTTCGGGTTCCGGATCGGCACCGACGGCGAGCTGGCCCGCTATCCGAAGATCCTCGAGTACTTCGCGATGCTCGCGAAGCAGACGGACCGGGTGAAGTTCGAGGTCCTCGGCAAGTCGACGATGGGGAACGACTACGCACTGCTGCGCATCAGCTCCCCGGAGAACCTCGCGAAGGTCGACCGGCTCGTGGAGATCAACCGGCGGCTGGCGGACCCGCGCGGGCTCTCCGATGGCGAAGCGCAGAAGCTTGCGGCAGAGGGCAAGCCCTTCTACCTCGTCTACGCCACCATCCACTCCACCGAGGTCTCCAACGGCCAGGCCATCCTCTACATCGTCCATCGGCTGGCGACGGAGAGCTCACCGTTCATCCGCGAGATTCTCGACAACTCGGTGATCCTGATGATCCCGTCGGTGAACCCCGACGGCCAGCACCTGGTCATCGACCACTGGTACAAGACGAAGGGCACGAACTACGGGAGGGTCTATCCGGACCTGTACCACAAGTACGTCGGCCACGACGACAACCGCGACTGGTTCATGTTCACGCAGAAGGAAACGCGCATGAACATCGACCTGGTGCAGAACAGGTACAAGCCCATCATCACGCACGACATGCACCAGCAGGGCCCGAACGGCTCGCGCATCTTCGTGCCGCCGTTCACCGATCCGTTCGACCCGAACATCCACCCCATCCTCTCGCTCGGGCAGGCGACGGTCGGGCAGGCCATGGCGTCGGCGCTGATCGGGGAGGGGAAGGAGGGTGTGGCGTGGCTGCAGTCGTACGACATGTGGAGCCCCGCCCGGCAGTACATGGCCTATCACGGCCAGCCGCGCATCCTCACCGAGATTGCCAACAGCGGCGGCAACCTGGCCGACCCGTACGTGAACCCGCAGCGGGGCAGGCCCCTCGGCTCGCAGGAGCCGCGCTGGAACTTCCCGGTGCCCTACTCGAAGGACACGTGGACGCTGGGGCAGCAGGTGGACTACGGCGTCACGGCGGCGCTGGCCGGCATGTCGCACGTGGCGAAGTACGGGCGCGAGTGGCTCTACAACTTCTATCGCGTCCACCGCGACTGGGTGAACTACGACAAGGGCCCGTACGCCTTCGTCATCCCCGCCACGCAGCGCGATCAGTTCGCCACGTACGAAATGCTCGAGATTCTCGAGTTCGCCGACGTCGAGATCCACCGGGCCACCGCGGCGTTCTCCGCGAACGGGAAGCAGTACCCGGCCGGGTCCTACGTCATCAAGACCGCGCAGCCCTACGGCGCTTTCGCGAAGACCATGCTCGAGAAGCAGGTGTATCCGGACCTGCGGGTGTTCCCGGGCGGGCCGCCGGAGCCGCCCTACGACGTGACCGGCCACACGCTGTGGATGCTGATGGGCGTGACGGTGGACGCGGTGGACAAGGCCTTCGACGCGCCGCTGGAGATGGTGAAGGCCGTGAAGCCCATCACGTCCCCGGTGCCAGCGCGGCCGCGGGCGGCGTACCTGGTCGGGCCCGAGTCCTACGGCGTGTTCAAGCTGGTGGCAGAGCTCCAGAAGGCGAACATCCCGACCTTCCGTGCGGGCGCGGCCTTCGAGAACCGCCCGCCCGGGACCTTCGTCATCCCGTCCACGCCCGCGTCCCAGAAGATTGTCGAGCAGGCGGCGGCATCGCTGGGGCTCGTGGTCTCCGCGGCAGACCGCATGCCGGCCGTAGACGGCTTCCGGCTCAAGGCAGGCACGAAGGTGGGCTTGTGGAAAGGCGCCGGCAACATGCCCGGCGGGTGGCTCCTGTGGCTCCTCGAGCAGTACGGACTCAATCACGACATCGTGAAGTCTCAGGACTTCAACGGAGACCTCAACGCGAAGTTCGACGTCATCCTCCTGCCATCGGGCACGTCCAGGGCGCGTATCGTCAACGGGCTCGATCCGAAGCGGAACGCGGCGGAGTGGTCGTGGGCGTACGGCGTGGGCGAATCCGGGTGGACGAAGCTGAAGGCGTTCGTCGAGAACGGCGGGACGCTGCTGTCCATCGGCACGGCGGTCGAGACGGCGCGCGAGCTGCTCGACCTGCCCATCGAGAAGGCGCTGCCCGAAGCGCCCCCGCGGTTCGGTCCACAGACGACGTCAACGACCGCCCCCGAGTCGGGGGCCACAGTGGAGGGCGCGCTGCGCGACGCGTTCAGCAGCCCCGCGCGGCTGATGCAGACGCTGCGCGACCGCGTGGCGGATCCCACCTCGCTCTTCTTCTGCCCGGGCTCGCTGCTGCAGAACGAGTTCGACACCTCTAACCCGGTGGCGTGGGGCATGCCCGAGGCCTGGCCCATCTTCTTCGAGTCGGACCAGGCCTATCGCCTGCGGCCGGGCTTCGGCGTCGACACGAAGGTGGTGTCGCGTTACCCGCGCGAGAACGTCCTGCAGAGCGGGTGGCTGCTGGGCGAGGAGTACTTGAAGGATCAGGCCAACATCGTCTCGTTCCGCATCGGCAAGGGCTACGTCGTCACCTACGGCTCGCAGGTGGATTTCCGCACGCAGCCGCGCGCGACGTTCCGGCTCATCTTCAACGCGATGTTCCACGGGCCGTCCACGGCGGTGAGTGCGGCGCAGATGGGGAAGTGAGCGCCCTTCGTGCCCTTCGTGTTCCCGTGACAGTCCTCGCCGTTGCGGGCGCGGTGGTCGCGCACACCGCGCCAGCCTTCGCGCAGGCGGACGCGGGGCCGCTGGCGACGTGGCGTGACGGCGAGATCCGGGAGGTCTACGACCCGTCCGCCCGGGAGACGCGGGTGTTCGTGGCCGTGATGCCGTCGGGGCCGCAGGGTACGCCGACCGTGGTCCTCTCGGCCCGCTGGCCCGGCCGGGTGCCGGAGAAGCCGCTCAACGAGTTCGAGGTGCGTGTCGAGGCCGGCCTCGGCGTCAACCCGAACTTCATCCGCAAGGCGACGCTCGCCTTCATCCTCGATCGCGACACCAGCGAACTGCGCGCGGTGGAGCTGTCGGACCGGCTCCGTCTGTCGGTTCCGGGTCCTGGGGTGGCCATCAATAGTGGCATCGCCACCCTGACGCTGCTCGAGCTCGTCCAGATGCTGCAGGCCCGCACCGTCAGCGGCGTGATTCTCGGCATTCCGGTCGAGTTCACCCCGGCACAGATCGAGGCGCTGCGCCGTTTTGGCGATCGCGTCCTGGCACCCCCGCGCCGACGCTGAAGGCACGCAATGCGTGTAACGCGTGTGCTGTTTTGCACGCTGCGCGGCACGCGTTCCACGTACGATGACAGAAGGGGCATCCCATGTTGAAGGAATTCAAAGAGTTCGCCATGCGCGGCAACGTCGTGGACATGGCGGTCGGCATCATCATCGGAGCGGCCTTCGGCGCCATCGTCACCAGCTTCGTCGGTGACGTGCTCATGCCGGTCATCGGGTTGGCCCTCGGAGGGGTGGACTTCTCGAACATGTTCATCGTGCTCAAGGAGGGCGCCACGCCAGGGCCCTACCCATCACTCGCGGTGGCGAAAGAGGCCGGAGCGGTCACCTTTGCGTACGGCCTGCTGGTCAACACGATTGTCAACTTCGTGATCGTGGCGTTCGCGCTCTTCATGGTCATCAAGGCGGTGAACGCGACCCGGCGTCCGCAGGCGCCGGTGGCGCCGCCCGAGCCTTCGAAGGAAGAGGTGTTGCTCACGCAGATTCGAGACCTGCTGGCCAAGCGCTGAGCTGGCGCGGAGCGAGTGCATCGAGTGCGGGTCAACGAAGTAGACTGGATCGAATCTTCTGGGGGTGACTTATGGGATTGAGAGACACGTACGCATATGCGATCCAGACGGCCAAGGGCAAGTTCCATGGCGGCGCTGAGGAACGCGACGGCAAGCTCCATTTCAAGGGGACGGTCGCGACGGAGGCCGATAAGAACGAGCTCTGGGACGCGATCAAGACGATCCCCACCTGGCAGAACGACATCGTCGCCGACATCAAGGTGACGGGCCCGCCGGCCGGTGCCGCGGCGGCCAGGACGTACACCGTGAAGGCCGGTGACACCCTGAGCGCGATTGCCAAGGAGCACCTGGGCAGTGCCAACGCCTACATGAAGATCTTCGAGTTGAACAAGGATCAGCTGACCGATCCCGACAAGATCAAGCCCGGGCAGGTGCTGCGCCTCCCGTAACCGCCGAGGCACCGGACCGTCGCGTGACAAGCGCCCGTGAGGCGCGCGGCTCGAGCCCCCGAACCGCGCGCCGTCGCAGGGCTAACGGTCAATATCCCAACCGGACCACCCCGGTCTTCTGTTCTCCCACCACGCCCTTCGACAGCCAGTCGAGCGACGCATCGAACATCAGCAGGTGGTTCTTCTCCCACATCGCGTTGTGCGACGAGCAGCCCAGGTCCACGAAGACCTTGTCGGCCGCGCCAAGGTCGTCATAGGCTGCGCGGACACGATCGGGCGGTACCTGCTTGTCGAGCACGCCGGCGATCATCATCGTGGGCACCCGCGTGCTGCCGATCATCGCGGCGTTCCAGCTCCACGTGGTGGTGAAGGGCGCGCGACGCACCCCCGCGCCCCAGGTGGCCCCAACCGGGTCGGATGCGAGCATCTCGGCCCACACGGCGTCGCGCACCGACGGGTGGTACTGGTCCGCGCACCCGACCTGCCGATTCCAGTTCGCGATGAACTCGCTGCGGGATTGCGTGTTGAAGACGGTGCCCGGGTTCGGGAGCGATGCCGGCGCGGTGGCCGGCGCGGCGCGATTGTAAGCGGGCGCGAGCAGCACCATCCGGTTCACCTTGTCCGGATGCTGTGCCGCATATCCGCCCGCGCGCGGGCCGCCGAGCGACCAGGCGACGAGGCTCACCTTCTGCACGCCGCGGAGTTTTCGGATGTGGTCCACCACCGCATCGATGTCGTGCCAGTCGGATGCAATGTTGGTGAGCTGCCCCGGATAGGTCGGCTTGCACGGTGCGGCGATCAGGCCCGGCACGAACTGCGCCTGCTGCGCCTCGGACAGGTTGCACGGATCGTTCATCGGGGCCGGGCGCGTCGAGCGCCCGTAGCCCGTGGTGTCCATCGAGAAGGCATCGAACCCGGCGCTCGCGAGATAGGCCATCCAGCTGTGGTCGCCGATTGGCGTGTCGAATGCGACCTCCGCAGGCGTGCCGGCGCCGTGGACGAACAGGACGACTCGGTCGGGCGCCGCGAGGCCGCGGAGTGCCACGCCGGCGCTCACGCGCTCGCGCACATAGATCTGGGCGGATTGCCCGGCCATCGACGGCACCACCGACGTCACGCGCACGTAATGGTCGACGGTCAGCAGCCGCTGGCCGTCGTCCGCGGCGGACGGCACGGTGACGTTGAGCAGGACCGCGACAAATGCGGCGGCGGAGAGCGCGGGCGGTTTCATGGGTGGCCTCGCGCGAATTCTTGCACGAAAATGAAGCGGCGCAGCTGAGCTCCGGACACCTATGGCAGACGACATCTGGCGGTGGGACACGACGCGGGTGGCCGGGGCCATTGCCCGGCGGGAGATCTCGTCCCGCGAGGCGGTGACCGCGTGCCTGGGCCGGATGGCCGCGGTCAACCCGCGGCTGAACGCGGTGACCGTGGATCTCGGCGCAGCCGCGCTCGAGGCTGCCGATCGTGCCGATGCGGCCGTCGCGCGCGGCGACTCGCTCGGGCCGCTGCATGGCGTGCCCATCTCCATCAAGGAGAACGTTGACCAGGCCGGCTGCGCCACGACGAACGGGGTCGTGGCCTTCCGCGACGTCATCGCGCGAGAGGACAGCCCGGTCGTGGCCAACCTGAAGGCCGCCGGCGCCGTGATCATCGGCCGCACGAACACGCCGGCGTTCAGTTTCCGCCTCGATACCGAGAACGAGTTGCGTGGCCGGACCTTCAGCCCGTGGTCCGCAAGGCACACGCCCGGCGGGTCGAGCGGCGGGGCCGCCGCGTCGGTCGCCGCCGGCATCACCCCGCTCGCCCACGGCAACGACATTGCCGGTTCGGTCCGCTACCCGGCCTACTGCTGCGGCCTGGTGGGGCTGCGGCCGTCCTTCGGTCGCGTGCCCGCGTTCAACCCCAGTGCCACGGCGGAGCGCTCGATGTCTTCGCAACTGCTGTCCGTGCAGGGGCCGCTCGCGCGCACCGTGCGCGACGTGCGCCTCGCCCTGCGCTCGATGGCCGCGCGCGACCCGCGGGATCCGTGGTGGGTGCCCGCCCCGCTCGAGGGCGAGCCGCGGCCGCGGCAGGTGGCCGTCGTCACCGACCCCGAGGACCTGGCCGGCGCCCGCCTGCACCCCACGGTTGCCGACGCCCTCCAGAAGGCGGCGGCGTGGCTCGCGGACGCGGGCTACGAGATCGTCGAGACCCGGACGCCCGGCTTCACGCGCGCGATGGAGCTGTGGCTCGCGATGCAGATGCCCGAGATTCGGCTCTACCTCTGGCCGGTCATCGAGCAGTACGGCGACGCGGGCATCAACCGCGCGATGGGCCTGATGATCGCCGCCTACCCCGAGGAGGACGGCGTGGCCTACATGAAGGCGCTGGCCGAACGCGCGCGCGTTGTCCGCGAGTGGCAGCGATTCTTCGAGCGGGTGCCGCTGGTCCTGGCGCCGGTCTGCACCGAGCCGGTGTACGAACGCGGCTTCGATCTCGAGAGCCGTGAGCGCACCGCCGCGCTGTGGCGCGAGTGTGTCACGCTGACGGCCGTGCCGGTGTTAGGTGTGCCGGGGCTGGCAGTCCCGACGGGGGTCGTGGATGGTCTACCGACGGGCGTGCAGATCCTCGCCCCGCGCTTCCGCGAGGATCTCTGCCTGGCCGCGGGAGAGGCTATCGAGGCACGCGCGGCCATGAGCGCGCGGCCGCCAATCGACATCGCGTGGTGAGGGGGCCCCCCGAACTAGCGCGACCGCATATAGGCGATCACATCCGCCGCATCCTGCGCATTCATCCGGAACCGGGGCATGGGGGCGCGCAGCCGCGTGCCCAGCCGCCCGATCGCCCCCTCGGTCAGCAGACGCATGGCCGCCGCATCCGTGTAGCCGGGCAAACCGGCGTTGCGCGGCGCGACGGCCGCCCAGTCGTTGGGCCACGGCGGCGAGAACGGGATGTTGCCGCCCATGAACTCGCGGCCCGGGATGATTTGGCCGCTCATGTCGCGCGTGGAGTGGCACTCGTTGCACATGGCGACGCTCTCCACCAGATAGCGCCCACGTTCGGCGTTCCCAGCGAGCCCGGCGACCAGCGAACCCGTGGATGGGGGTTGCGACCCCTCGGAACGGGCCGACTGGGCCGCGAGATGAGAGCTGGCGACGAACAGGGCGGCAGACACTGCGAGCACGCGAACGGTGGACATACCGGGGCCTCCTGCCCGGGGATTATGCCACCCGTCCGGCCCCGCCCGCTGGCGCCGGTGGCCCGGCCCGGGTGTTCGTGACACCCCGGCCGGCCCATCGACATCTCAGGGTAAGTGGGCTAGACTGCCCGACGAATCGCGGCGCCTGTCCGGGTCAGGGGCCGCGCGAGGATTCCATGCCCTGTCAGCTCCATGTGCTCGGCTGCTGTTGTTGCGGCGGCTTCCTTTCCGGGAAGCCGGGAGCGTCGACGCCATGAGACACCTGGATTCATGACACCAATGCGCGTCAACCCTCTCGGCCCTCCCAGTTCCCGGAGGGCCGTTTTCGTTTCGTCCCAGGAGCGCGTATGAACCTTGCCGTCCTTCTCAACGTGGCCGTGTTCGCCCTCACCATCGCCTGGCTGGTGCGCCGGGCCAGGAGCGGCGCCAAGCTGTCCACCAACGTGCTCATCGCCCTGCTGCTCGGCGTCGTGCTCGGGGCGGTCGCCCAGGCCATCTATGGGCTCGGGAGCGCCACCATCCGCGACACGATGACCTGGGTCGGCGTCGTCGGGGGCGGCTACGTGCGACTGCTGCAGATGGTCATCGCGCCGCTGGTGCTGATCTCGATCCTGGCGGCGGTGACCAGGCTGAGCAACGCCCGTTCGCTGGGCGCCATCAGCGCGGGCGTCATCGGCTTGCTGCTGGTGACCACCGCGATCTCGGCCAGCATCGGCATCGGCATGACCCGGCTGTTCGGGTTGCGGGCCGATGGCCTGGTCCAGGGCGCCCGCGAGCTCGAGCGCGGCAGCGCGCTCGAAGCGCAGGTGACCGAGGCGGCCAGGCTCACCATCCCCTCCCTGCTGCAGTCGTTCATCCCGACCAACATCTTCGCGGACCTGGCCGGCACACGCTCCACGTCCGTCATCGGCGTCGTCGTGTTCGCCGTTCTGCTCGGCCTGGCGGTGCTCTCGCTGCGGCGCGAGAAGCCGGAGCTCGGCGACCGCATTCTCCAGGGCATCGACACCTTCCAGCAGTTGATCCTGCGGCTGGTGCGCATCGTCATCCGCCTCACGCCCTACGGCGTGCTGGCGCTGATGACGCGGGTCGTGGCCACGTCGAACGTGAACGATGTGATCAACCTGGGCGGGTTCGTCGTGGCCTCGTACATCGGGTTGGGCGTCATCTTGGCGGTCCACGCCACCATCCTGGCGCTGACGGGGCTGAGCCCGGTGCGCTTCTACCAGAAGATCTGGCCGGTGCTCACGTTCGCCTTCACGTCCCGGTCGAGCGCCGCGGCCATTCCCCTCAGCGTCGAAACGCAAATCACACGCCTGGGCGTGTCACCGGCCATCGCCAACTTCGCGGCCAGCTTCGGCGCGACCATTGGGCAGAACGCCTGCGCCGGCCTCTACCCGGCGATGCT
>DAIRFN010000153.1:0-12820 GCA_036795065.1 Vicinamibacterales bacterium | reverse complement strand
GATGCTCGAGAAGGTCGAGCGCATCGAGGTGCCGCCCGAGCGCAAGCGCATCCACTTCCAGTTTCCCGCCGCGGCCAAGAGCGGGCGCGTGGTGGTGGAGTTGAAGCACGCCCGCAAGGCCTACGGCGACAAGGTGGTGCTGACATCGGTGGACCTGCACATCGAGCGCGGCGACCGCATCGCGCTCGTCGGGCACAACGGCGCCGGCAAGTCCACGCTGATGCGCCTGCTCTCGGGCGCCGAGGCGCCGGATTCCGGCGAACGCGTCGAGGGCCACCAGGTGGTGATGCAGTACTTCGCGCAGGACGAGGCGACGAAACTGAACCCCGCACTCACGGTCTACGAAACGCTGGCCTCGGGCTCGCCCAACACGATGATACCGGCCATCCGGAACATCCTGGGCGGGTTCCTCTTCTCGGGCGACGACATTTACAAGAAGGCGGCCGTGCTGTCGGGCGGCGAGCGCACGCGGCTGGCCGTGGCGCGGATGCTGCTTCATCCCTCGAACACGCTGCTGCTGGACGAGCCCACGAACCACCTCGACATCGATTCGAAGGAGGTGCTGCTCGATGCCCTGGTGGACTACGGCGGCACGCTGATCTTCGTCTCGCACGATCGCTATTTCGTCGATCGCCTCGCCACGAAGGTCATCGACGTGGGCCACGGCGAGGCCCTCCTCTATCCCGGGGGATACGAAGCGTTCCTGTGGCGGCAGAAGCAGGCGGCCGCACCCGCGCCAGCCGCGCCCGCGGCCTCCGGCGCACCTCGGCCGCCGTCCCCCTCTCCGAAGAAGACCGCACCGGTGGCGGCTCCCGCCTCACCGGCGCGGGACTACGCAGCCAGGAAGCGTGACGAAGCCGAGCAACGCCGTCGCGACAGGGCCCGGAGGGCGTTACAGGATCGCATCGCCGATCTCGAGACTCGTATCGCCGAGGCCGAGCGCGGCATCAAGGAGCTCGAAGCGAAGCTCGCCGATCCCACGGTCTACGGTCAGCCGGACGCCGCCAAACCTGTCATTGACGAGCACCAATCGCTCATGTGGGCGGTCGGTGAGCTGCTTTCCCAGTGGGAGATGCTGACGGGCGAACTGGAACAAAATTGTATGTGACGTACAATTTTGTAATCTGCTTCCGTCCCAGGCCATAATCCGAATTCTGTAATCACGCGCACTTAGAGCGTTCGATGCCCGCTGCGAGAAGGGCACGGCGTTTGCGGTGCATCGAAGAGGCTATGCGTACGGCCAGCGATTCCCTTTCCCGGGCCAAGGCACCCGTGTCGGCCGAGTTCTTCCGGTGCCTCGTCTCCAACATGCGGAGCGGGGTGCTGGCCATCGACCGTGCGGGCGCGGTGGTGCTCCTGAACGAGGAGGCCCTGCGCCTGTTCCGGCTGCCGCCCGGGGACTATTCGGGGCAGCGGCTGGAGCACGTGCTCGGAGAGCATCCCGATGTCCTGCGGGTCCTGAGCGGGGTGTTCGACCGTCCGTCGCTGCCGAGCCGCGCCGAGATCCGCATGAAGTCCACCGACACGGTCGTCGGCTACAGCCTGTCGCTGGTGCAGAGCGACTCGGCCGATGTCATCGGCGCGGCGATGTTCTTCAAGGACCTGACCTACGTCGAGCAGATGGAGGAACGCGAGCGCCTCCGCGATCGGCTGGCGGCCGTCGGCGAGATGGCGGCCGTCATGGCCCACGAGATCAAGAACCCGCTGGCCGGCATCGAGGTGCTGGCGGGCCTGGTCCGCCGTAAGACGCCCGACATTCCCGACGCGCAGGCGCTGGTGGCCGACATCATCAGCGAGGCAAAGATGGCCAACGCCATCGTCCAGCAGGTGCTCGACTTCGTGCGGCCGGTGCGCCTGCAGGTCGAGCCCACCCGGGTGGGCGAAGCAATTGCCAGCGCCCTGTCGCTGGCCGACAGCCACACGCGGCGCGGGAACGCGGTGGTCCGCCTTCAGGTGCCCGACACGCTGCCGCCCATCCGCGCGGATCGCAACCAGCTGACCCAGGTGTTCGCCAACCTGGTGATCAACGCCTACCAGGCGCTCGAGGGCAAGGGCGAGTTGCGCATCGAGGCGCGCGAGGCGCTGACCGCGGACGAGGGCGCGCTCGTGCCCGACACGCAGCACGCCGTGCCGAGCCTGGTCATCGACGTGGCGGACACCGGCCCGGGTATCCCGGCCGACCGCGTCGAGAAGGTGTTCCAGCCGTTCTTCACCACCAAGCCCCAGGGCTCGGGACTGGGCCTGGCCATCGTGCGCAAGATCGTGGACGCGCACGAGGGCCGCATCGATCTGGCTGCGGGTGAGGGCGGCACGCGGTTCCGCGTGACGCTCCCCATCGCGCAAGCCTCGCACTGACGGGAAGGGTTTTCATGGCACGGATTCTGGTCGCAGACGATCACGACGCGCTCCGGCGCGGGCTCGCGCTGGCGCTCTCCACCGCCGGTCACGAGGTGGAAGAGGCCTCGAACGGCAATGCCGCGCTCGAGCGCCTGCACGAGAGCTACTTCGACGTGGTGGTGAGCGACCTCAAGATGGGCGGGTCGGACGGGCTGGACGTGCTGCGGACCACCAAGTCGCTGCACCCCGCGGTCTCGGTGATCCTCATGACGGCCTTCGGCACGGTGAACACCGCGGTCGAGGCGATGAAGCACGGCGCCTTCGACTACGTGCAGAAGCCGTTCGAGATCGAGGAGATGGAGGTGAAGATCGAGAAGGCGCTCGAATTGAAGCGCCTGCGCCACGAGCTCGACTACCTCCGCAACGAGCAGCAGGAGAGCTACGACTTCGAGAAGATCGTCGGCAACAGCGAGGCCCTGCAGCGGGTGCTGGGCGTCGTGAAGAAGGTGGCGAAGAGCAACTCCACGGTGCTCATCAACGGCGAGACCGGCACGGGCAAGGAGCTCATCGCCGGGGCCATCCACCACAACTCGCTCAGGGCGGCGCGCAATTTCGTGAAGGTGAACTGCGCCGCGCTGCAGGAGAACCTGCTCGAGTCCGAGCTCTTCGGCCACGAGAAAGGCGCCTTCACGGGCGCCGACCGCCAGCGCATCGGGCGCTTCGAGCAGGCCGACGGCGGCACCCTGTTCCTCGACGAGATCGGCGACATGAGCCCCAGCACCCAGGCCAAGATCCTGCGCGTGCTGCAGGAGCACGAGTTCGAGCGGCTGGGCGGCACGCGCACCATCCGCGTGGACGTGCGGCTCATCGCAGCGACCAACCGCGACCTGCCGGCCATGGTCGCGGCCGGCAGCTTCCGCGAGGACCTCTACTACCGACTGAACGTCGTGTCGATCCAGACACCGCCGCTGCGCGAGCGCAAGGAGGACATCCTGGCGCTGGCGATGTCGTTCCTGCGGCGGTACGGCAACGAGCTGAAGAAGCGCCTCGACGGCATCGACCCCGACGCGCAGAAGCTGCTGATGCGCTACAACTGGCCCGGCAACATCCGCGAGCTCGAGAACGCCATCGAGCGCGCGGCGCTGCTGGCCGAGCAGCCGGTGATCACCGCCGACGACCTCCGCCTGGGCGATTCCGCGCCCAGCAACGGCATGTCGAAGGAATCCACGGTCGTGCGGATCCCTCCCACCGGCATCGCGCTCGAAGACGTCGAGCGGCAGGCGCTGACCGAGGCGCTGAAGATGGCCAACTGGGTGCAGAAGGACGCCGCCGACCTGCTGAGCATCAGCCCGCGCGTGATGAACTACAAGATCAAGACGCTGAGGATTGAAATGCCGAAGCGCCGATCCTCGCTCGTCGCGGGGTAGCACGCGGACGTCATTGTGAACGTTGCCGGCTTCTAGCGTGGCTCGTCGTCCGAGGGCGCCGCGGATTTCTTCGCCCTCGGGTGCGCCTTCCGGTAGACATCCATCAGCTGCGTGGAGTTCACGTGCGTGTAGCGCTCGGTGGTGCTGATGCGCACGTGGCCGAGCAGTTCCTGGATGCCCCTGAGGTCGGCGCCCCTCTGCAGCAGGTGCGTGGCAAACGAGTGGCGCAGCGCGTGCGGGCTGATGCCCATCCGCGTGCTGCACCGGGCCACGTAGCGGCGCAGCAGCCGATCGACACTCCGCCCCGTGATGCGGCCGCCGCGGAAGTTCACGAACAGCGGTTCCTCCGTCTGCCCCGACCCCAGTGGCTCCCGGCGCAACACGATCCCCGCCCGATCCTTCATCCACGCGCGAATCGCCTCCGCCGCGGACTGATTGAACGGCACGATCCGCTCCTTGCCGCCTTTGCCCAGGACGCGCACGAGGCGTCCGTTCAGATCGAGATCCTCGAGGTCCACCCCGACCAGCTCGCTCAGACGCAGCCCTGAGGCGTAGAACAGCTCGACCATCGCCCGGTCGCGCCGCCCGAGCGCCGTGCGCGTGTCGATGCTGTCCAGCAGCGCGGTGATTTCGGTTTCCGAGAGGTGTACCGGAATGGTCTTCGCCAGCTTCGGCGCCACCGCCACCGCCGTCGGGTCGTTCTCGATGACGCCCTCGCGACGCAGGTAGTGCACGAAGGCGCGCACGCCCGAGAGCTTCCGCGCCACCGACGCCCGCGCCTGTCCCGCCTTGTTCAGCGAGACCACCCAGGCGCGCACGCCGGCCGAGTCGATGTCAGCGGCCTGCAGCTGCGAGATCTTCGAGTCGCGCTCCGAGGCCTGCCAGGCGAGAAACTGCCCCACGTCAGAGTCGTAGGCGCGAACCGTGTGCGGCGATACGTTGCGGTTGAGCTCGAGGAAGGCGAGGAACGCCTTCAGGTGATCGCGCAGGTTTTCGGGAGCCTCGGGACGCTCGCCCCGGGCCAGCAGGCTGCGCCGCCGGGCCGGGAGCGAGTGGCGTTTCACCGTGATGCGGCCCATGCCCTCACCGGCCGCTCAGCGCGGCCTCGCCCATCCACTCCTGCAGGTCGGCCAGCGCGCGCTCGGCGACGAGGGCCTTCTTGCGCGCCTTGTCGCGCGGGGGATTCGCGAGCGGCTCCATGATGCCGTGCGTGATGTTGCTCGGCTGGTAGTGCGCCGGGTCTGCGTGCGACACGTAATGCGCCAGCGCGCCCATCGCCGTGGTGCGCGGCAGCACGCGCGGGGAACGCCCCTGCGCGAGCGCGGCAGCGTTGCGGCCAGCCAGCAGCCCCGACGCGGCCGATTCCACGTAGCCTTCCACGCCCGACACCTGCCCCGCGAAGAACAGGTCGTCGCGAAACCGCGTCTGCCATGTGGGCTTCAACACCTTCGGGCCGCAGATGTAGGTGTTGCGGTGGACCATCCCGAAGCGCACGAACTCGGCGTTCTCGAGCCCCGGGATCATGCGGAGGACCCGCGCCTGGTCGCCCCACTTGATCTGCGTCTGGAAGCCGACCAGGCTGAAGTGATCGCCGGCCAGGGTGTCCTGCCGCAGCTGCACGACGGCGTACGGAAAGCGCCCCGTCTTCGGATCGGTGAGGCCCACGGGCTTCATGGGCCCGAACCGCAGCGTGTCGCGGCCGCGGTGCGCCATCACCTCGATGGGCAGACAGCCCTCGAAGAAGCTCGCCTTGTCGAGATCGCGGACGGTCGCGGACTCGGCGGCCACGAGCGCGTCGTAGAACGCGTCGTACTCTTCGCGCGTCAACGGACAATTGAGGTAATCGCCCTCCTCCGCTCGCATGGCCTCGTCTGGCGAGCTACGGGGAGGCCAGCCCTCGGGTGCGGGCGGGGGCGACGCGCCTGTCGCGCCGACGCCCGGCTTGTCGTCATCGAGCGCAGGCGGACGCCAGACGTTGCGGTCCCACCGCGACGCGCGGAACACCTTCGACAGGTCGATGGAGTCGGCCAGCACGATGGGGCTGATCGCGTCGTAGAACGACAGGTGCTCGTCGCCCACGAGCCGCTGGATGTCGGCCGACAGCGCATCCGACGTGAGCGGCCCGGTGGCCACGATGACCGGCGTCCAGCCGCTGTCCGGCGTGGGCACGTGGTCCACCTCCTCGCGCAGGACCGTGATGCGTGGATGCGAGGCCACCGCCTCGGTCACGCGCTGCGAGAACACGTGGCGGTCGACCGCAAGGGCCGCACCCGCCGGCACGCGGGCCTCGTCGGCCGCGCGCATCACCAGTGACCCGAGCCGCCGCATCTCTTCCTTCAACAGGCCGACCGCGTTGTCGAGCTTGTCGCCCCGGAACGAATTGCTGCACACCAGCTCGGCCAGCCCGTCGGTCTGGTGCACGGCGGTCTTCCGGACGGGCCGCATCTCGTGGATGACGACGTCCGTGCCGAGCGCCGCGGCCTGCCATGCGGCTTCCGAACCGGCCAAACCGCCGCCGATGATGTGGATCATTCCTACGCGTTCGCCCGTGCCTTGCGCGCCCGTGACGGCGCCGCCTTTGCCTTGCGCGCCCGGCCACCCTTCTTCGGCGATCCCGCGCGTGCGGCCAGCAGCTCCTGCGCCTGCGCCATCGTCAGGGCGTCGGGCGCAAGCCCCTTCGGCAGCGATGCGTTGGTGGCGCCGTCGGTGACATACGGGCCGTAGCGACCGTCGAGCACGCGGACCGGCTCGCCGCTCTCGGGGTGCGCGCCCAGGGCCTTCAGCTCCTTCGGTGCCGCGCGCTGGCGGCGCATCGACTTCTTGGGCTGCGCCAGCAGCTCACGCGCGCGCTCGAGCGTGACGGTGTAGACGTCGTCGGTGGGCTCGAGCGAGCGGAACTCGGCGCCGTGCTTCACGTAGGGACCGAAGCGGCCCAGGTTCGCCAGGATCTCTTCCCCGTCCTCACCCTTGCCCAGCTCGCGCGGAAGCGACAACAGCTTGAGGGCGTCGGCCAGCGTGATGGTGTCCTCGCTGAAGTCGCGACCAAGCGATGCGCGCCGCGGCTTCTCCTTCGAGCCGCGCTCCGGCGTCTCGCCGAGCTGCACGTAAGCGCCGAAGCGCCCGTGCATCACGTAAACGGGCAGGCCGCTCTTCGGGTCCGCGCCAAGCGACTTCGGCCCCTGAGCCTTGGCCTTCAGCAGCGCCAACGCCTTCTCGATCGTCAGGTCCGCGGGCGCGAGGTCGTCGGGCAGCGATGCGCGCGGGCCCTCGTCTGCCGACTCGCCCAGCTGCAGGAAGGGCCCATAGCGCCCGATCCGCACGCGCACCGGCAGGCCGCTGTCCGGATCCCTCCCCACTTCGATCATCGGGTAGTCGATGGCCTGGCCCTTCTCCTCGACCAGGTTCTCGAGCCCGTGATGCTTCCCGTCGCCGCGGTAGAACTCCCGGATGAAATCCAGCCAGTCCTTCTCGCCGTTCGAGATGAGGTCGAGGATCTCCTCCATCTCGGCGGTGAAGCCGATGTCCACGTAATCGCCGAAGTGCTCGCGCAGCAGGCGCGTGACGGCAAACGCGGTGTAGCTGGGCACCAGCGCCTTCCCCTGGCGTGACACATAGCCGCGGCGCTGGATGGTGGCCACCGTGGGGGCGTAGGTGGAGGGCCGGCCGATGCCCTCCTCTTCCAGCCGCTTCACCAGCGACGCTTCCGTGAAGCGCGCGGGTGGCGCGGTCTCGTGGCCCTTCGATTCCACCTTCGTGGCCACCACCGTCGCATCCACCTGATCCGGCGCGTGCACGCGGTCGCCCACCGCCAGCTTGGGCAGCAGCGTCTCCTTCTCGTCGAGCTCGGCCGCCGGATCGTCGCTGCCCTCGACATACGCACGCAGGTAGCCCGCGAACTCGATGGCCTTGCCACTGGCCGTGAAGATGCCCTCCTGGCCCGAGGCAGTGCGCCCGGTGATCTCGACCGTCGTCCGCAGCAGGCGGGCTTCCGCCATCTGCGAGGCGATCGCGCGCTTCCAGATGAGGTCGTAAATGCGCAGCTCGTCGCTTTCGAGCACGCCCTCGAGCGTCTGCGGCGTGCGCTTGAACTCGGTGGGCCGGATGGCCTCGTGCGCTTCCTGCGCGTTGCGCACCTTCGTCTGGTACTGTCGGGGGCCCCGGTAGTAGTCCGCGCCGTACATGTCGCGCACGGCGTGGCCCGCTTCGGCCAGGGCCTTGTCGCTGAGCGTGGTCGAGTCGGTGCGGTGATACGAGATGAGGCCTTCGAGGTCGCCGCCGCCGATGTCCACGCCCTGGAACAGCCGCTGGGCCACCTGCATGGTGCGCTCGGCCGAGAAGCCGAACTTGCGGTTCGCGTCCTGCTGCAGCGTGGACGTGGTGAACGGGGGAGCGGGCCGCTGCGTGAACGGTTTCTCTTCCACCGAGGTGACCGTCCACGGCAGGCCGCGCATCAGGCCCTCGCGGAGGGCATCGGTCTCGGCCTGCGTCTTCAGGTGCATCACGCGGCCGCTGCCCGTCAACTGACCCTTGCTGTCGAAGTCCTTGCCCGTGGCGACGCGATCGCCCGAGACCTTCACCAGGGTGGCCCCGAACTCGCGGTCCTCGGCCCTGAGCGTGGCCTCGATGTCCCAGTAGGTGGCCGATCGGAAGGCCATCCGATCTTCCTCGCGCTCGACGATGAGTCGAACGGCCACGCTCTGCACGCGTCCCGCGCTGAGCCCGGTCTGCACCTTCTTCCACAGTACCGGCGAGAGCGTATAGCCGTACAGGCGGTCGAGGATGCGGCGGCTCTCCTGCGCGCGCACCAGGTTCTCGTCCACGTCCTCGTGGGCCTCGGCCAGCGCCTGCCGGATGGCGTCCTCGGTGATCTCGTGGAAGACGATGCGCCGGACCTTGACCTTCGGCTTGAGGATCTGCTGCAAGTGCCAGCTGATCGACTCGCCTTCGCGGTCCGGGTCGGTAGCGAGAATCACTTCCGACGCGTCCTTGAGCGCGGCCTTGAGCGCGGTGACGTACTTCCGCTTGTCGGCGGGAATCACGTAGTAGGGCGTGAACTTGCCGTCGGTGTCGACGCCGAGGCGTCCCCACGGCTTGCCCTTGATCTCCTTGGGCACGTCAGCGGCCGATTCGGGCAGGTCGCGCACGTGGCCATAGCTGGCCTCGACCCGGTAGTCGTTGCCCAGGAAACGGGCGAGCGTCCGGGCCTTGGCCGGTGATTCGACGATGACAAGAGGCTTCGGCATTTCGGTATCTAGTGAACAGCCTACGTTAGCATGCGGCTTCGGACCCGCTGGAATCTGGCGGCTCCAATGCGTTGGATTTGGCCGGACAGCTCCTGTCGAAGCAGCCGGGCCAGGACCACCTGGGTGGGCTCCCCCGTCTTCCTCGCCACCTCATCCACCGTGAATTCAACGAGTTCCGGGGCTCCTTCACCTGACCCGGGCGCCAGCGGCCGGTCCAGCCAGCCCATGTCCAGCAGAATATCGACCGCTGTCTCCACCAGCTTTGCCCCGTCGCGGATGAGCAGATGCCCGCCGCGGTTCGGCCCGCCCGGCACCCGGCCGGGCGTCACCATGACGTCCTTGCCCTGGTCCAGGGCGGCCGACGCGGTGATGAGCGCCCCGCTCTTCTCCGGCGCCTCGATGACCACGACGGCGTCGGCCAGGCCGCTGATGATGCGGTTGCGCCGGGGGAACAGGAAGGGCTGCGGCGCCGTGCTGGGCGGGTACTCGGAGACCACCGCACCGGTGCGCGCAATCTCGTCCGCGAGGCCCCGATGCTCGGGCGGGTAGAGATTGTCGAGTCCCGATCCAAGCACCGCGATGGTGCAGCCGCCGGCGGCGAGCGCCGCGCGATGAGCCGCGGCATCGATGCCGCGCGCGAGGCCGCTGACCACCACGACGCCGGCGCGCGCCAGCCCATCGGCCACGGCGCGCGCGTTCTCCAGACCGTCGCGCGAAGCCGCGCGACATCCCACGACGGCAATCGAGGGGGTCGCAAAATCCGGAAGCCGCGCGGCGTGGCCGTGGATCCAGAGCTGTTCCGGGGGCGTCGGTATGAAGGAGAGGCGCTCGGGAAAAGTGGTGTCACCGAGCGAAATGCAGACGTGGGACATGCCGGACCACTCCTGCCGGCGCCCATGACCTCCGAGGGTTCAGCCTACACCCGGAACGACGGGCGCGCGCAAGGCAATTCGCTTGCTGGACCTCTGGGCAGTGACTATAGTACCGAAAGAGAGCCAATGCGCGCCCGCTATCTGCCGCTTGCGGTTGCCCTCGTGCTGTTGTCGGCGCCACCCGTGTGGGCGCAGCGCGGCGAGGCGAAAGAGCAAGTCGAGTTCGGGGTGCAGGTGGCGCAGCGCGGCCTCTGGCGTGAGGCGATCTATCGCTGGGAGCGCGCCACCCAGCTCGATCCCAGTTACGCCGCCGCGTTCAACAACCTCGCGGTGGCTTACGAGCAGGAAGGCGAGCTCGACAAGGCGCGCGCGGCCTACGAGAAGGCCACCGCCCTCGAGCCCGGCAACATGCTCATCAAGCAGAACTTCGACCTGTTCAAGGAAATCAATGACCGTGCGGCTCAGAAAGACGGTCGCCAGCCTTAGCCTGGTCGTCGTCGGCGCGCTCGCCGGCTGTGGTGGCGGCGGTTACACCGAAATCCCCATCGAAACGCCGATCGCGCCCAAGCTGGACATCTCGCCGTTCCAGCGCGTCTATGTGGCCGGCTTCCTCTCCGGCGCCAGCGACGACGTGGACGCCAACATGGAGACGGTGCGGTTGCTTCGCAGCCAGCTCCGGACGAAGAACATCCTCCGCGTGGTCGACGCCGACACCGTCCCCATCGCCGAGCGCGCGCTGCAGGACGTACCGCCCGCCCAGAACGGCGACACGCCCGCCGCGGCCGGCGCGGCCGGACAGCCACCGGCGGAGGCACCCGAACCGGGCCAGCTGCCGGCGGTCACCGACGAGCGCAGTCTCGAGCCGTACACCCGGGTCTTCAACGACACCGAGTACTGGAAGCAGATCGGCGAGGAGCATCAGCAGCCGCTCATCGTCACCGGTTCCATTCTGTTCCTGCCGCACGCCCGGTCGGGCTTCGTGCAGCGCGAGCAGGAGGTCTACGACTCGTTCGGCCGTCGTCAGGTCGTCCCGGTGCGCGCCTACATGGAACGGAAGGGCTACATCCTGCGCCCGACCTTCGTCTTCATCGACGGCCGGACCGGCGAGCAGCTCTACAGCGAGACCTTCCGCGAGGAAATTCTGTATAGCGCCAACCAGCAGACCCCGGCGCTCTCGTCCTACTTCGAGCTGATGGACCGCCTCCTGCCGACGTTCCTCAACACGTTGAGCGCGCAGAGGATACGGGGCACGAGAGTGCTGCTGAAGTAAGGTGGGTGCGAGGAGGGCCAGGCTTTCGGCCGGTAGGCGGCCTTCTGGCCGTGGGCCCTTTCGGGCAGCTCCCCTCCCGCAGCAGGCAGCCGTCACAGGGTGTGTCCTACCGCCACGGCGGCCCACGGGCGCGAAGCGACGGCGCACCGGCCTTTCGGGCGCTTCTTCCGTGCTACAATTTGGGGTTCCTGCGCCCTGACGGCTCGTCCACGAAGGCGCAACCTTTCAAGCGGAGAAGAACCGTGTTTGCGATTATCAAGGCCTCCGGCCGCCAGTTCCGCGTCGAGCCCGGCGCGATCATCGCCGTCGATGGCCACACCGGCGAGGCGGGTGCGCCCGTGTCGTTCGACCAGGTGCTGCTCGTCGGCAAGGATGCGGGGGACGTACTCACCGGCACGCCGTTCGTGGACGGCGCCGTGGTCGTGGGCGTCATCGACCGCACCGACAAGGGCAAGAAAGTGCGCGTGTTCAAGAAGAAGCGCCGCAAGCAGTACCGCCGGACGCAGGGGCACCGCAGCCTCCTGACGCGCGTGCGCATCACCGACATCCAGGCGTAGGACCATGGCAACAAAAAAGGGACAAGGCAGTTCTCGCAACGGGCGCGACTCCAACTCGCAGCGCCTGGGCGTCAAGCGCTTCGACGGCAACCTCGTCAGCGGCGGCTCCATCCTCGTGCGCCAGCGCGGCCGGAAGTTCAAGCCGGGCGTGAATGTCGGCATGGGCAAGGACGACACGCTGTTTGCCAAGGTCAGCGGACTGGTGAAGTTCGAAGACCACGGCTCGCGCGGCCGCTTCATCTCGATCAAGCCCGTCGAGTAGTCCACGGGAACGCGAAGGGCACGAAGATCACGAAGCACGCACGAAGACCATCCAAGGAGGTTCTTCGTGATTCTTCCTTCGTGACCTTCGTGTCCTTCGTGTTTTCGGGCTCTGACTGATCATGTTCGTCGACGAAGCCGATATCCATGTCAAGGCCGGCGACGGCGGCCGCGGGTGCATGAGCTTCCGCCGCGAGAAGTTCGTGCCGCGCGGCGGGCCCGACGGCGGCGATGGCGGCTCGGGCGGCTCGGTCTACCTCGTCGCGGATCCTCACCGCAACACGCTCGTCCACTTCCGCTTCAATCCTGAGTTCGCCGCCCAGCGCGGCGGCCACGGCGAGGGCTCGAACCGCCACGGGCGGAACGGCAAGGACCTCGAGATTCCCGTGCCCGTTGGCACGCAGGTGCTCTCGCGCGATCCGGACACAGGCGAGACCATCCAGGTGGCCGACCTCACCGAGTTGGGCCAACGCGTGCTGGTCGCCAAGGGCGGGCGTGGCGGCCTCGGCAACGCGCACTTCGCCACCTCCACGAACCGCGCGCCGCGCAAGACGCAGCCGGGCGAACCCGGCGACGAGCGCGCGTTGCAGCTGCACCTGAAGCTGCTGGCCGACGTCGGCCTGGTGGGCTTCCCGAACGCGGGCAAGAGCACGCTCATCTCGCGCATCTCGGCCGCCAAGCCGAAGATCGCCAACTACCCCTTCACCACGCTCACCCCGCACCTTGGTGTTGTCACGCTCAGCGACGATCGCAGCTTCGTGGTGGCCGACGTGCCGGGCCTCATCGAGGGCGCGAGCACGGGGCACGGCCTCGGGCACCAGTTCCTCCGTCACGTGGAACGCACCAAGGTGCT
>DAIRFN010000152.1:0-12829 GCA_036795065.1 Vicinamibacterales bacterium | reverse complement strand
TCTCGCCGGTCGCCATGTCCTCCATCAGGTAGAGCACGTCGTCGTTGCCGAAGAAATCGGCGGGCTTGAGCGCGGCCGCCTGGAGGCCCTGCCCGAAGGCGTTGCCGTACTGGATGGCGACGCTCAGCAGGTCGCGGGCACCCCGCACGGTGCGCGGCGCCGGCTCGAGGGCGATCAGGCCGTCCGCATCCGCGGCGGTATAGGTGAGCGGCGGGAAGGCCCGGCCCCGCTGGTTCTCCTGGCCCACGCGGTCCCACACCGGCCGGACGATGTGCACCATCTTCCAGTGAGCGACCCACTTGCCGCTGGCGCCCTCACGCTGTTCGCGTTCGGCGCCCGCCACGGCGCGCTTCATGCCCGCGGCCACACCGGCCTCCGAGCCCACGGGGATGTTCGGCTCCATGCCGCCCTGCCACAGCGCGGCCTGCCCGAGGCGGTCGGGAGTATTCACGGCGCGGCGGACGCGGTCCTCGTAGTGCCGCATGTAGCCGTAGGTCATCGTGATGGCGTCGATGTTCGGATTGACGAAGCTGGCGTCCCACGCCATCGCGTCCGACACGCTGTTGATGTAGTCCCATCGGCCGGTGTTGAAGCCCACGAAGCGCGGGCCGAGGGCGGCGCGAATTTCCATCAACTGGAAGCAGGCCTCGATCTGCTCGACCAGCACGTAGGTCTTGATCGTGCCCACCGCGAGGCCGAGGTGCCGCTCGAGCGCGCTCAGGATGTCGTGCCACAGCGCGGCTTCCTCGGCCGTCTGGATCTTCGGCAGGTAGAGCACCAGCGAGGCCCCGCGATCGCGCAGGCGCACCTGGTTGTCCACGATGAACAGCGTGGCGTCGACCATCGAGGCCGAGAACCCGGTACCGTCGGTCCACCGGACGTGGCGGTCGTCGAGGTGCAGGCCGCGGGCGCGGAAGATGATGGTGGTGAACCCGAGCTGGCGGCGCCAGTCTGGAACGGTGGCGCGGCCGAAGAACGCTTCGGCCCAGCGGTTCATCTCACCCGCCACCTGCTCGGCCACGGACATGAACGCGTCGTCGCGGTGGATGGCCAGCCGCAGGCTTCGCTGGTTGTCGAGTGACATCGTCGACACCTGGCCGAGGGCATCTTCGCCGTCGAACATCCAGCCGTCCGCGCCAGAGAGCAGCGCGTAGGCCACGTTGCGGAGGCTCTGGGCGATCGGGGCGTTGGGGCGAGCCGCGGGGCCCGTGCCCTGGATCCACTGCCGCTCGAGATCGCCGGGGATGGTGCTCCCCACGAAGTCGCCGTCGCGGGCCTGTTGCACGGTGATCGACGTGCGCCCGATGCGGGCGTCCGGGGCCAGGAACTCGATCCGCCGACCGTCCCGCGCACGCTTGGCACGGCGGGCGATGCGGGCCGACATCAGCGCGTGGCGATCCTGATCGAGCGGCGCCAGGGCGTTGAGCGCGTCGAGGGCGTCCGGCGTGAAGACGTCGGCATAGGACTGGGCGAGATGGCGCCGAATCTCGAGGGACGGCTGCGACATGCCCGACAGTGTAGCCGCTCGGCTCTGCCGCGTCAGCCGGTGGTTCGAAGCGTCAGCGCGGGCAGGTCGAGGCCGTGGACGCGAGCGGTCCAGGTCTCGCCGGCGCCGATCGGCTGCGATTCGCAGAGCGTGCCCGAGCTGATGATCTCGCCAGCCTGCAACGGTCCCCGCCGACTGCCGGCGCCTCGGGCCAGCGCCGAGGCGAGCTCGCCCAGGCAGAGTGCCGGGCTGCGCAGTACGTTGCGCCCCGAGCCCTCGGCCGCCAGCTCGCCGTCCTTCTCGAGACGTACGGTGAACGTGGCAAGCGCGTCGGCGAGTTGCGCGCGGTTGCCGTATGTCACGGCCAATGGGGTGCCCACGACGAGGGAGGCGTGCAGGCCCTTCGATGCCAGGAAGTCGGCCGGCTGGAACTTCCAGCCGGGGAATACGCAGTCGATGATCTCGAAGCCGAGCGCGATCCCGTCCACGGCTTCGAGCACGGCGCCGGCATCGGTGGCACCAACGCTCACGGGCTGCTTCAGGGTGAGGACGATCTCGGGCTCGATTCTGGGTGCCATGAGCGAGGCCACCGACAGTGCGGCCTGGTCGTCAGAGGCATGGCGCACCGTGTCGTCGTACACGTGCGCCCACACCAGCGTCTCCAGCTTCAGCACGCGCCACGCCGCCCGGTTCGCGAAGCCGACCTTCAGCCCGACGGGGTGGTGGCCCGCCGCGCGTCGCCGTCGGACGATCTCCGCTTCGACGGCGTAGGCGGTCGCGAGGTCGAGCCCGCCCTCGCGAGCGGTGGGCGGCATGTGCACCAGCCGCCGTTCGGCGTAGGCGTCGAGGAGTTCGGCGGCGAGCGCTGCCGGATCCACGGGTGCCATCGCGTTCGTGAGTCGGCCGCTCACTTCGCGCCGGCCGGCGCGCCCACGACGACCCGGCTTGGCGCCGTGGAGGCGCGCAGGCCCATGGCCATGGCGGCGGCGACGAGGGCCATCACCGCGCTGCCGTAGAAGCCCATGCTCCAGCTCCCGGACTGCTCGAAGAGCAGGGCGCCCAGCCATCCGCCCAGGATGGAGGCGACGCCCTTCGCCGTGTACAGGACCGCGTAGTTCGACGTGGCGTGCTGGCTGCCGAAGTAGTCGCCGCAGGTGGCGGGGAAGAGCGAGTAGATCTGCCCCCACGTGAAGTAGACCAGCACCAGCGTGAAGGCGAACCACCCGGCAGATCGCGACCCGACCGCGACGACCAGGAACAGGCACGCCGCCTGCAGAAAGAAGGTGAGGATCATCGTGTTCTCGCGGCCCAGTCGATCCGAGGCCCAGCCCCAGAACACACGGCTCGCACCGTTGGCCAGGGGGCTGAGCGTCGCTGCCAGTGTGAGGGCGGCCGCCGACAGGCCCCACGAACGCGACATGGGCCCGGCGTTGGCGGTGACGAGCAGACCGCCCGTGGCCATCAGGACGAACATCACGTACATGAGATAGAACTGCGGCGTTCGCAGCATCTCGAGCGTGGTGAAGTGCCGGCGCCCGACGGACTGCACGGGGATCGCGGCCGCCTGTGGCGAGAGGGCGACTTTCGGCGGGTGCCTCAGGAACTGCGCCACGATGAGGATGACGAGGCCCTGGAAGAGTCCGGTCGCGATGAAAGCCGACCGATAGCCGCTGGTGCCGATGATCCACTGGATGACCGGGATGAACAGGGCCGTGCCCCCGCCGAAGCCGGCCGCCATGATGGCCGAGGCGAGGCCCCGGCGCTCCTTGAACCACTTGAGGGCCGACCCGATGGAGCCGCTGTAGACGAAGGCCGCGCCCACGCCCGCGAGGCAATAGAGCATGTAGAGCATCGGCAGCGACGTGGCGTAGCCCATGCCAGCCCACCCGAGCCCGCAGAGCAGGCCGGCGACGCTGATGAACCCGCGCGGCCCCAGGCGATCGATCAGCCACCCGTCGAGGGGCTGGACCCACGTCTGGAACAGGATGAACAGCGTGAAGGCGAACTGGATGTCCGACAACCTCCAGCCGGTGCCCGCCTGCAGGGGCTGGACGAACAGCGTCCAGGCGTACTGGAGGTTGGCGATCATGATCATCGCAATCAGCGACGCGACCAGCTGAAACCACCGGTTGTTGACGTTCACCACAGCCTCCTGCGAATTGGGGTCTGGCACGGTCGCGTCGAAAACGTCGCAGATTCTGCCACGAGTGGCAATAACTGCCGCAAAATCGGCCCTATCGTGCCAGACCCCGGGAGCGCTCGTCGAGGAGCTTCGCGCAGGCGTAGACGGCACGCGTCGCGGTCATTGGCACGCCCAGCCGCTCGCCCAGTTCCACCACCGCGCCCACCACGGCCTCGAGCTCCATGGGCCGTCCCGCCTCGAGATCCTGCAGCATCGATGTCTTGTGCGCGCCCACCTTCTCGGCGCCGGCCATTCGCTGGTCAATCGAGATGGGCAGCTCGATGCCCAGCCTCGCCGCCACCGCCTCGGTCTCGACCATCAGCTCCCGCACCAGGCGGGACACGTCGGGATGCCGCGCCAACTCTTCCAGGGTCCCCCGCGTCAGCGCGCTGATGGGGTTGAACGCGACGTTGCCGAGCAGCTTCACCCAGATCTCGTGGCGGAAGCGCGGCGTGACCGGGCAGCGGAAGCCGGCGGCGATCAGCGCTTCGGCGATGCGGCGCGCGCGCTCGGACTTGCTGCCATCGGGCTCGCCGAAGCTGATCCGATTGCCTTCGGTGTGGCGGATCACGCCCGGCTCCACGATGTCGGTCGCGAAGTAGGCGAGCGATCCGACGACACGGCGCGGCTCGATGGCGGCGGCGATGACGCCACCCGGGTCCACGCGCTCGAGCCGGAGTCCCTCCAGCTCGCCGCCGCTCCCCTGGAAGTACCACCACGGGATGCCGTTCTGCGTGCTCACCACCACCGTTTCGGGGCCCAGGAGCGGCCTGAGTGTCGGGGCCAGGGCCGTCAGGCTGTGCGCCTTGACGCCGAGAAACACCACGTCGGCCACGCCGACGGCCGCGAGATCGCCCGACACGACCGGCTGCACCGTGAAGTCGCCGTCCGGACTGATCACCCGCAGCCCGTGGTCCTGCATCGCGCGCAGGTGGGGCCCGCGCGCGTGCAGCACGACGTCGGCGCCCACCTTCGCGAGCCGCGCGCCGATATAGCCGCCGATGGCTCCGGCTCCAACGATGACGATGCGCATCGGGCCCTTCAGCTCACGCCGGGGTCAGGGCCTGGGAGCGAACGCCTGGGCGACGACCCGGCGCTGGATCTTGCCGGTAGCCGTCCGCGGGATGGTCTCGGTGATGTGAATCTGCTTGGGCCGCTTGAACTCGGCCAGGCGTTCCTTGCAGAAGGCGTGCAGGTCGGCCTCGGCGACCGGCTCGCGCAGGACCACGGCCGCCGCCACTTCCTCGCCCCAGGTCTGGTGCGGCACCCCGAAGCACACGGCCTCGGCCACGGCCGGGTGCGTCAGGAGCACCTCGTCGATCTCGCGCGGCGAGATCTTCTCGCCGCCCCGGTTGATCAGTTCCTTCAGCCGGCCGACCAGCGTCAGGTATCCATCGGCATCGAGCGTGCCTTGATCGCCGGTGCGGAACCACCCGCCCTCGAAGAACGCCGTCGCATTGGCCTCGGGGTTGTTCTCGTACCCGGTGATGACGTTGGGACCCTGGATGCACACCTCGCCGCGCTCGCCGGGCGCCAGCTCGCGCCCCTGGTCGTCGCGGATGCTGATGCGGACATCGGTGCCGGGCCCCACCGAGCCGGGCACGCGCTTGCCGGGCGGCAGCGGATTGGAGGCCATCTGATGGGCGGCCTCGGTCATGCCGTAGGCTTCGAGCACGGGCGCGCCGAAGGCCGCCTCGAGGTCGTGCATCACCTGGGGCGGCAGCGACGCACTGCACGAACGGATGAACCGCAGCTTCTCTGCGCCCGCCGGCCGGGGATCGCCAGTCTTGACGCGCGCAAGGAGCAGTTGGTGGATGGTGGGGACGGCCGAGTACCACGTGGCGCCGGACTCCTGGGCCACACGCCAGAACGACAACGGCGAGAACTTGGTGGGTACCACCACGGCGCCCCCCGTGGCCAGCGTGGCCAGCGTGGAGGCCACCAGCCCGTGGACGTGGAAGAGCGGCATCACGCAGAGCGACACGTCCTCGGAGGTGAGCGCATAGCTGCGGGCCACGTTCTGCGCCGAGATCGTGAGATTGGCATGGCTCAGCGGCACGCGCTTCGGCCGGCCGGTGCTCCCGCTCGTGTGCAGGATGAGCGCCACATCGTCGATCCGGGGCGGCGCCACGGGCGCGCGTTCCGAGATCCCGCGGAGCGACACGACGCCGGTGGCGTCGGTGTCGACCGTGAGGATGGGCACCTGTCCTGCGGCTGCCCGGGCTTCATCCACGCCCTCGGGCGGCAGCAACAACACCTTGGCGTTGGTGTCATCGAGGAAGAACCGGAATTCGTCCTCCTTGTAGCCGGGGTTGAGCGGTGCCGCCGTGCCGGCCATCGACGCGGCGAGGAACGCGACCACGGTCGACAGGCTGTTGGGGAGCGCCATGCCGACACGGTCGCCCGGGCGGATGCCGGCCGCCGACAAGGCGCCGGCCAGATCCTGCACCTGCCGACGTAACTCGCCGTAGGAGAGCCGGATGTTCTGATCCGGCAGGATGATGGCGGTCTGTTCCGCTGGAATCGGGTCGATGAGACCGCCCAGCGTGGTCGGAACGGAGGAGGTTGAAGTCATGGCAGCAGCCCTTCGCGCAAAAGTGCCGCTAAGTCTGCCACGAAGTGCCCGGCTACGGAAGGTCCGGATCGGTCAGCGCGCGAACACTGTCCTGCCGCCCACGATGGTCCGTATGACCCTGGCGTTCCGGATGTCGGGCGCGGCAATCGCGCGCAGGTCCTGATCGATCAGCGTGAGATCCGCCAGCTTCCCGACCGCGATCGTGCCCTTGTCGTTCTCCTCGAACGACGCGTACGCGCCAGCGCGCGTGTAGGCGGCGAGCGCCTGCTCCACGGTGATCTTCTGTGACGGCACCCAACCGTCCGGGTTCTTGTCGTCCAGCGTCCGCCGCGTGACCGCGGCATAGATGCCCTCGAGCGGCGTGGGCGGTGCGACGAACCAGTCGCTGCCAAACGCCAGGGGCGCCTTCGCATCGAGGAGCGACTTGAACGCATAGGTCCCCTGCGCGCGCACGGGTCCGATCACCCGCTCAGCCCACCGTCCATCGTCGATGGCGTGGTACGGCTGCATGCTGGGAATGACCCCCAGCGCCGCGAACCTCGGGATGTCCGCCGGCGCCAGGTGTTGCGCGTGCTCGATGCGGAAGCGGCGGTCTCGGGGACCATGCTCCTTCGCCACGCGCTCGTAGATGTCGAGCAGCGTCTGGTTGGCGCGGTCGCCGATGGCGTGGACCATCACGTGCAGCGCCGCCGCATCCGCGCCGTTGATCCACGTGTAGAGATCCTCGGGCGTGTTCACGAAGAGGCCTCGGTCCTTCGGCGCGTCGGTGAACGGTTCGTGGAAGGCCGCGGTGTGCGAGCCGAGCGACCCGTCCACGAAGCCCTTCAGGCCGCCGACGCGCAGCCACTGGTCGCCACGCCCATCCGGGCCATACGTGCGGGCTTTCACGGCCTCGGCGAGCCGTTCCCAGGTGTTGAGCGGCACCGCGGCATACACTCGCGTCCGCAGCTTGCCAGCCTTGTTGGCGCGATCGAGCACCGCCAGGTCGTCCCACGAGCCCATCTGGTGCACCGTGGTCACGCCCTGCTCGCCCACGTAGCGCATGGCCGCCTCGAGCGCGCGGTCCTGCATGTCGGCCGTGGGCGGTGGCATCTTCGACGCCACCAGGTCCATGGCGTTGTCCTTCAGCAGGCCGGTCAGCTCGCCGCGCGGGTCGCGCACGATCTCGCCGCCGCTCACGTCCTTCGCGGCGCGCGTCACGCCGGTCGCGCTCAGGGCCGCAGTGTTGGCCAGCGCCATGTGCCCATCCAGCCGGTTCACCCACACCGGGTGGTCAGGGGTCACGCTGTCAATCCACGCGCGCTCCGGCAACTCGCCGCCCCACAGCTGGTGATCCCAGTCGCCGCCGGTGATCCACGTACCCGCCGGCACCGTCTTCGCGAAGGCGCCGATGCGTGCCGCGAACTCCTCGCGTGTCTTCGCGTCGCGCAGCTGCACCGACGCCAGACGCGAGCCGCCCTCGAGGAAGTGGACGTGGCTGTCGATGAAGCCCGGCACCAGGAACTGCCCGCCGGCGTCGACGATTTCGAGCCCCGCCTTCGCCGAGGCTCCGGCGGGCAAGCCCGCGAGCCGGCGGATCTCGTCGTTGGTGCCCACCGCGGTAATGCGGTCGCCGGAGACGGCCACGGCGTCGGCCGACGGGCGGCCCGGGTCGCCCGTCCAGACGCGCGCATTGACGATGGCGAGCGTCACCGCAGACTCTGGTTGAGGCGGTGCGCCGGGCGCGCAGGCGCCGGACAAGAGAAGGGCAAGGACAGCGATTCGTCGCATTGACGGATCCTATCCGACGCTTTCATCTGCGTCATCTGCGTCATCTGCGCCATCTGCGGCGCCTCTGCGTCTGCGGCCCCGCATCGGTGTCACGGTTTCGGAATCCTCAGTGTCGCGCTGATCATTGCGCTGCCGCTGGCCACGTAGATCAGCGAGAAGGGGTGGAGGTCGGCCGACCCGATTTCCAGCGATCCCAGCCACAGCGCGTCCCCGACTCGACCCAGGTAGAACGCCGCCGCCAGGATTGCCACGATCCCGATGCTCGTCGGAATCGGCGTGCCCTCGAAGTACTTCACCTTTCCGGTGGCTTCATCCGCCAGCGCCTCGGCGGTGACGTTGAAGCGCGCGAGCCGGCTGACGCCGCAGACGACGAAGTAGGTGAGGCACAGCATGTCCCACCCCCCGCGCAGCCCGAGCGTGTAGCCGAGCACGGCTGGGGCGACCCCGAACGAGATGATGTCCGCCAGCGAATCGAGATCGGCTCCGAGCACGGACCGGCGGCCAGGGTGGAGGCGGGCGACATAGCCGTCGAGAACGTCGAAGGCCAGCGCCAGCGGCAGCAGCAGGAACGCTGCCCAGAGGTGCCGGTCGCGGCCGGTCGCGAGGTAGTCGAGGCAGAGGAAGATGGCGATGGTGCCGCAGGCGGCGTTGCCGATGGTGAACGCGTCGGCGGCCGTGTACGACCGCAGCATCGAGAGATGGCGGCGAGGTGGCGTCACGGCCGCAGCATAGACCACCGGCGCGTCCCGCGCGCATCCGGGGTTCGCGGCGGGTCGGTCCGCGCTGCCCCTCTTCCTCGGGCCCACACTGCCTGCGACGTTCACCAACCGTGCGCCAGGCCTTCACACCCAGGGACTGATCATGGTGTCATTATCGGGCTTCAGGAACTTCCCGATGGCGTGATCACGGCGGCATCAAGGCCCTGAGCGCAGTGCCCCCCGCTCTCGCTCCATCTCATCTGCGGCGCCATCTGTATTTGATCTGCGGCGCCATCCGTGTCTCATCTGCGGTTCCCTCTGTCTCCCATCTGCCGCGTCATCGGTGTCTCATCTGCGGCGACGGTTTGCTCTGCGGCCTCCGTGACCCATAATGAACGTCCATGCCGCGCGCCGCCGCCGATCCCAACAAGCTCACCGGGCTGGCCAGCCGCTTCTCCGCCTTCGTGACCGAGCGGCATCCGCTGGCCGTCCACCTCGCCCTCGACGTCCTGGACGCGGTCGGTGGGAACAAGGTGAAGCCGCGGGACCATGCGGCCATCGAGGGGCTTCGCGTGCCGTTCCGTCGCGAGCTGGCGCGGCGCCTCTACGACACGCTGAAGGCGCCCGAGGGCACCGACCACACCACGCCTGGGACGACGGCGGTGAAGCGCATGGAGCAGGCGCGCGCCGAGCTCACCGATGCCTTCGACGGCTTCCTGCGGCGTGAAGCGATCGCGGCCTCGCTCACCAAGACCGAGCGCATCGAGATCCTGCGCGGCATGGCGCTCACGCGCGCGGTGGACAATCGGCTCAAGCAGTTCTTCATGGGCGGAGAGGTGCGCTGGGGCGACATGGCCTTCCAGGGCAAGGGCTTCAGGTCCCTGGGCCAGGAGGCCATCTACGCTGCCGGTATCCGCCTGAAGCGGGGCCCGAAGCACCGCGGCGAGGACGGCGCGTGGCAGGGCGATGTCGTTGCGCCCGTCATCCGCGACATCGGCGTGGCCCTGGCCATGCGGCACGACGCCGAGGCGGTGCGCAACATCTTCACCGCGCAGATGGGCAAGGACGGTCCGCCCATGCACGGCAAGGACCTGCACACCGGCGACTTCGCGTGGGGTGTGCTGCCGGCCACGGCGCCGCTGGCCATCGGGTCGCTCTCCACGGCCGGTATGGCGATGGCTTTCTGGCGCGAGCGCGCCGAGCGCGTGGCGGTGTGCTTCATCGGCGAGGGCGGATCGTCGCTCGGCGAGTGGCACGAGGCCATCAATCTCTGCGCGGCGAAGAAGCTCCCCGCCGTGTTCTGCGTCGAGAACAACCAGACGGCGCTCTCGACCCCGGTGGCCGACAATTCCGCCGCCCGCGTGTTCGCCGACAAGGCGGCCGGCTACGGCATCCCCGGCATCTCGATCGACGGGACGGATCCCGACGCCGTGGCCGCGGCGTTCACCTGGGCCGCCGAGCGGGCGCGGGCCGGGCAGGGGCCCACACTCATCGAGGTCGTCGCGATGCGCATGTGTGGCCACGCGCATCACGACGACATGCTGTACCTGGGCAAGGATCCGCAGCCCTCGTGGGACTACCACGTGCTGCACGAGAACGGGTACGCGAACAAGGAGTTGTACGACTTCTGGTCGAAGCGCGACCCGCTGCCGCGCTACGCGGCGAAGCTCGAGGCGGACGGTCTCATCAACCACTCGGAGCTCGATCGCATCAAGCAGTGGGCGCACGACCTGGTCGAGGCCGAGGCGCAGACGGTCATCGCCATGCCGTGGCCAAAGGCCGAGACCGCCGGCCAGGGCGTCTTCAGGGACGAGGCGCCGCGGGTTCGCGTGGAGGTCCTCGACCCCGAGCGCCGCCTGGCACAGCCGCTGACCACCGATCTGCCATCCCTCGATCCCGGACTGCCGTTCGACAAGAAGGGCCACACGTTCCTCGAGGCCGTCATGCTCGGCGTGGGCGACGCCCTGCGCGCGGATCCCCGGGTGTTCGTCTACGGCGAGGACGTGGGCGGCCAGTACGGCAATGCGTTCCTGTTGCTGCGCCCGCTCCTGAAGGAGTTCGGCGACCGCATCATCAACTCACCCCTCGCCGAAAGTGCGGTGCTGGGCGTGTGCGTGGGCGCCGCGCTCGCGGGCCAGCGTCCCATCGGCGAGATGCAGTTCAACGACTTCGTGGCCACCGGTTTCAACCAGCTGGTGAACAACGCTGCGAAGATCCGCTATCGCTGGGGGGCGGACGTGCCCATGGTGGTGCGCATGCCCTGGGGCGGCCTCCGCTACGCGGGGCCCTATCACTCACAGAACACCGAGCCGTGGTTCTATCGCACGCCCGGGCTGAAAATCGTGGTGCCCTCGACACCTGAAGACGCGCGCGCGTTGATGGCCTCGGCCGTGGCCGATCCGGATCCGGTGCTCTACTACGAGCACATCTCGCTCTACCGCGAACCGCGCATCAAGCAGGCCCTGCCTGCCGGGCCGCCTGCGCCGCTCCCGCTGGGCAAGGCCGCGCTTCGCCGCGCCGGCAAGGACCTGGCGATGATCTCCTACGGCGCCTATGTGCACGACTGCCTGCGCGTGGCGGAAACGCTCGCCGCCGATGGCATCGACGCCTCGGTGCTGGATCTGCGGAGCCTCTCGCCGCTCGATCGCGAGGCCGTTCTCGCCGTCGCCCGCCACTGCAGCCGCGTGCTCATCGTCCACGAGGACTCGCGGACGGGCGGCATCGGCGAAAGCCTCGCGGCCATCATCCAGGAAGAAGCCTTCGAGTCGCTGGACGCGCCCGTGCGCGTCCTCGGCGCGCTGGACACGCCGGTGCCCTATTCCCCCCCGCTCGAGGAGTTCTTCCTGGTGAGCGAGGCCGAGATCCTCGCCGCGGCGCGTAACCTCGTGGCGTTCTGAACGCGGGCTTGTGCCAGAATCGAGGCATGGCACCCAGCGTCGGTCGGTTGGTCCCGCTCGTCATCCTCGCAGTCACCCTGGCGGGCGTGACCGCCCTGGCCGACGTGAAGTTCACCTCGACCTTCGCGGCGCCAGAGGCCCGCGGCATGAGTTTCAAGGGCAAGAAGGTGGCGGCCCTGGTCGTCAGCGACGACCTGTCGCTTCGCATGTCCGGCGAGGAAGCCCTTGCGAAGGAGCTGTCGGCCCTGGGCATTCAGGGCGCCGCTGCCTATCGCCAGATTCCCACCGAGGAGTTGAAGAAGAGCCCCGACGCCGCCAAGGCCTGGTTCGCACGCGAATCCGTCGCGGGCGTCGTCGCGCTTCGACCCGTCAGCCAGGACAAGGTGAAGCGGTACACGCCCGACATCTGGGCCACCCCGTACTACTCCACGCTCTGGGGGTTCTACCCCTACGGCTGGACGACGGTCTATGTTGCGGGAAGCGCGGCAGTGGACACCGTCATCGTCGTCGAGTCGCTGATCTTCGACGTGTCCACGGGGAAGCTCCTGTGGGGCGGCGTGAGCGAGGCGACCAACCCGAAATCGCTGCAGGGCCTCGTCGCCGACATCGTCAAGGAAGCGGCGAAGAAGATCGACAAGCAGTTCCGCTGACGACGCGCGTCTCGTAACCGGAGGGGCGGCCCGATCAGAAGGCTTCCTGCAGGCCGAGGTACAGTCCGCGCGAGCCGCCCCGGCCCCATCCGAGATCGATGCAGATGTTGGTCTTCGAGCGCTTGTTGAAGCGCACGCGCAGGCCGGCGCCGCCCCCCGGCGCGAGGTCGTCGAAGAGCGACTCGCCGGTCTCCCGGTTGCTCACGCTCGTCGCGTTGAGGAACGCCACCACCCCCAGCAGGCCGTTCGCCATCAGCGTCCCGCGGTATTCCAGTTCGCCGTAGGCCAGCCGATCGCCGCGGAAGCGTCCCTCCACATAGCCGCGGCCCGCGCGGCCGTAGGTGTCGTTGCCCGTCGAGGGCAACGCGAAGTACGGCGCCACGCCGCCAACCACGAAGTCGCCGTACGCCCACATCGCGAGGGTGTGCCGGCCGTCGGCCTTCAGCTGGCGGTAGGTCCGCACATCGAGCAGCAACTGCTGCCAGGCCGAATCGCTGCCGAACGCCGCGAAGTACGGGCGGTATGTGACCCCCGCCATCCAGCCACGGCTGGCATTGATCACGCTGTCCCT